>JAAZAN010000294.1 GCA_012514315.1 Chloroflexota bacterium | reverse complement strand
TGCGCGGCTATACGTCCGAACTCCCTGGGTGTGACCTCTTCCTCCACGATATCGCCCAGCTGGTACGATGGATCCAGCTGCCTCGCGTCTTCCAGTGAGATCTCTGACTTGGGATCGCCCACTTCCTCGACGACGGAGCGCCTACTCATCACCAGCACCTTGCCGGTTGATGCGTCGATGCCGACGCGCACGTTCTGCGACGAGCCGTAGTGCTTCTTGAACGCCTGGACCAGAGCCGCCTCGATGGCGTCGAGCAGCACCTGCTTGCTGATGCCTCGCTCCTTCTGTAGGTCGTCGAGGGCCCTGATTATCTCGATTCCGTCATTCTGATTCATCGTCAAGCACCTCCTCGAGGGGTACTGCCAGTCTCGCATGGGCGATTTTGGTCAATGGGATGCTGTACGTTGTGCCGTTCACGTCTATCCTGGCTTCCACGTCGTCAGCCCCCAGCAATCTGCCCTCGAAGCGCCTGTGCCCCTGGATATCAGCATATGTCGAGATCAACGCCCAGCGCCCCTTGAAGGTGTTGTACTCCTCAGGGTTCCTCAACGGCTTCTCCCCGGAAGAGGAGACCTCCAGTATGTAGCTCTGCGGTATGAAGCCTTCCCTGTCGAGGACCTTGCCTACTGCCTCTGACAGATCAGCGCAGTCATCGATGGCCACGCCTCCCGGCCTGTCGATGTATATCCTAAGGTACCAGTAGCCCGAATCGCGTACGAACTCCGTATCGACGATGCTCACACCGAAAGAGTCGGCGCTGGCTCGCGCTATCTTATCGGCTCTGGCCGCGATTGAGCGGTTGTCCACTGGGCTCAGCCCTCCTAACTACTGAAGGAGCAGGGCTATGACCCTGCAACCGTCAAACATGATGAAAGAGTGGGCAAACCCACTCTCCGCACCTACAACCCAACCAGTGCTCTCGCACGCATTCCTCACGTATCCTAATATACCACACACCTGAATGGCCCCGCAATAGGCTTCTGCCGCAGGCTTCCACTGTCAGGTGGGCTTCAGAATAGCGACAGCTGGTCGGAATCGGGCAGATCGGCGATGGCTCCCATCTGGGCCAGAGTGTCTATGTGCGCGCGAGTCAACTTAGTCCTGTCTCTCAGGTCGAGCCGAGAGGTGAAAGGCCTCTCCTGCCTGGCCGCCACCACACTCTCCGCCGCAGCAGCACCCAGACCGGGCACAGATGCCAACGGCGCGCGCAGGCTGTCGCCTTCCACGCTGAACGCAGAGGCTGACGAGAACCGGATATCTACCGGAAGGATGCGCACTCCGCGCAGCGCCGCCTCGGCTGCAACCTCGTAAATGGTGGCGAGGCCTTTCTCCCGAGCGGTGGAATCATCCTTCTCCTCTGCAGCTGTGCTCGCAGCCAGCAGCTGCTGGGCTGACATGGTGGCAATCGCGGGGTCGAAGTCAGACGCCCTAATGGTGAAATACACGGCGTAGAACTCCACCGGATGATGGACCTTGAAGTAGGCTATTCTGAACGCCATCATGACGTATGCTACGGCATGTGCCTTCGGAAACATGTACTTTATTTTGTT
>JAAZAN010000293.1 GCA_012514315.1 Chloroflexota bacterium | reverse complement strand
CTGCCGAAAAGAGGTGACGAGCGACCAACTTCGACTAACGCGACAGCAAATGGTGCGGACGCCCCCTGATATTCTGTTTACCACAACGGAGATGCTCAACCGCAGGTTAAGCCGCGCTTCGGAACACGCGCTTTTTGGCATCGACACAGTAAACGCTCCCCGCATAGTGTTGCTCGACGAGATCCATACGTACGAAGGTCTCACCGGCGCGCAGGTGGCGTATCTGCTGCGGCGTTGGCGCCATGCACGAGGCCGTCGCGACGCTCAAGGACTCTGCATGATTGGCCTCTCAGCTACACTTACTCAGGGAGAACGCTTTTTTGCGCGGCTTACTGGATTGCAGGAATCGCAGATCAACTACGTCAGCCCACAGGAGGAAGATCTGGTTGAGGAGGGCGTAGAGTACAATCTTGTAGTGCGGGGAGATCCTGCCTCAGCCACCAGTCTTCTTTCAACCTCTGTCCAAACCGCAATGTTACTGGCGCGTGTACTCGATCCTTCAGATTCGAGAAGACGAGGTTCCGTTTCGCACGGGGCGTACGGGTCGCGGATCTTTGCGTTCACCGACAAACTTGATGTGATTAATCGGTGGTTTCACATCGAAGTAGACGCCGAGAAGAAACAGAATTTGAGCCGGATGCGCCTTCCCCCGACTGATGAAGATGCGCTGACGAGCACGAAACGTAATGAGATGGGGCAGGACTGGTGGGTATGTCGGGAAATCGGACACGACCTACGCGCACCGCTCCGGTTAGGACTGACATCCTCACAATATCGTGGTGTTCATCCTAATGCTGACTTGGTGATAGCGACGAGCACCTTAGAAGTCGGTTTCAATGATCCTTCGGTTGGAGCTGTTATCCAACACAAAGCACCGCGTAGCCTGGCTTCCTTCATACAACGCAAGGGGCGAGCTGGACGGACACGGGCGATGCGACCGTGGACCGTGGTAGTGACCTCTGCATATGGTCGTGATCGGTGGGCTTTCCAGCACGCAGAAACGCTCTTCAACCCAGTTCTGCCCCCGATTCAGCTTCCGCTGGAGAATTACTACGTTCGAAAGGTGCAAGCCGCCTTCGCACTTATGGACTGGTTGGCATTAATGCTGAAAAGAGCGGGCCAATCGGCCGACATATGGCAGCTGCTGACTGCGAAGCCCAAGGTGTGGGCTGAGACGAGAAGACAACGTGAGATCGTCTGCCGTCTGCTTGAAGAAGTACTAGATGGCAGCAAGCGAGCCATGCTTGAAGAATACCTGACGAGAGCTCTGGGGCTGGAGAACAACTCGTCCGCACTGTACTCAATTCTGTGGGGAGAGCCCCGTCCGTTGCTGCTTGACGTACTTCCGACCATTGTGCGCCAACTCGAAAGCAATTGGCAGCGCGTTGTCGACGGCAAGGTTGAGCCGCTCGGTGATGCGCTGGACCAGCGGCCCTTGCCACAATATGTGCCGCCTCAGCTCTTTGGTGATCTCAGCACTCGCGAGTTGCTCTTGCGAGTGCCCGTCTCCGGCCATTCAGATCAGTCATCTCCTGCCGAGGAGTACTTGGCGGTCAACCAAGCTTTGGTGGAGTATGCACCAGGGCACGTTAACAAACGCTATGCCCGTGCCGATCACACGGACGAGGCCCATTGGTTACCTCTTCCTGATCCGGCTCAACTCTCGCGGGGGCAACTGCCGCTTGATTATTTGCCTGCGAAGTGGGAACGCGTTTCTTCGACAGTTGAAGTTGGCGGGACGTGTTACGCGGTCCTGCGTCCGATTACCTATGACTTGGCCCTGGTTCCGCCCGATGTTCGTTCGACCAGCAGCGCATGGCTGACCTGGTCTTCGTCTTTACGACCGCGGCCTGTCGATGCGGGCGTGACTCGGGCCAACGACACCACCTTGGAGCGTGGAGCTTGCGATGAGGATGGCTACTCAACCTCCTTGGACCTTGCGGCTCATTCT
>JAAZAN010000292.1 GCA_012514315.1 Chloroflexota bacterium | reverse complement strand
TGCCCTCGGCCTCGCTGGGCGACGGCCACGTCGGTGTATACGAACCTATCCACGGCAGCGCGCCCGATATCGCCGGTCAGGGAATAGCGAACCCGCTGGCGACTATCCTGAGCGTCGGCATGTTGCTTCGCCACTCTTTAAGACTGGAGCAAGAAGCCCACGCCGTTGAACTGGCCGTGCCGCGTGTCTTGGCCGAGGGATACCGCACTCGGGACATCGCCGCACCGGGTACAACCGTAGTGGGAACCCAGGAGATGGGCGACCTGGTGATCCAACGTTTGGGGCAATAGGCCCGGACATCCGCGTTCAGTGAGGGAAAGGAGATATTATGCGTAGCGATCAGGTCAAGAAAGGATACAGACGAGCGCCTCACCGCAGCCTCTTCTATGCAACCGGGCTGACGGAGGAGGAACTGAGCCGTCCGCTCATCGGCGTCGCCAACTCCTACAACGAGGTTGTCCCCGGACACATCCACCTCGACAAGATCGCGGAGGCGGTGAAAGCGGGCATCCGCATAGCCGGTGGTACGCCCATCGAGTTCAATGTCATTGGTGTTTGCGACGGCATCGCAATGGGCCATCCGGGTATGCACTTTTCGCTACCGAGTCGAGAGCTCATCGCCGATTCGGTTGAGGCCATGGCCATTTCCCATGCGCTGGATGGCCTGGTCATGATTCCCAACTGTGACAAGATCGTGCCGGGCATGCTGATGGCAGCAGGTCGCATCAACATCCCGACGATTGTCGTCAGCGGCGGCCCGATGATGGCTGGACGGCACGATGGACAGAACATCGATCTCAACACCGTTTTTGAAGCGGTGGGGCAATTCACCGTCGGTAACGCAACCGAGGAAGAGCTGTGCGAGCTGGAGATGGCTGCATGCCCGGGCTGTGGATCGTGTTCGGGGCTATTCACTGCCAACTCTATGAACTGCCTGACAGAGGTGCTGGGCATCGGTCTGCCCGGCAATGGAACAATCCCCGCCACAACGGCTGCCCGGTATCGGCTGGCCAAGCAGGCTGGAATGCGGATCGTACCTCTGGTACAGGCCGGGGTCCTGCCCCGCGATATCATGTCTACAGCGGCGTTCGCCAATGCGATTGCGGCCGATATGGCCCTGGGTGGATCAACCAACACCGTGCTCCACTTACCGGCGATCGCTCACGAGGCTGGCGTTGATCTGCCGCTGGAACTCTTCGATGAGATCAGCACACGTGCACCGTATCTGGTCAAGCTCAGACCATCTGGACCTCACCACATGCAGGACCTTGATGAAGCGGGCGGCGTACCTGCCGTGTTGGCCGAACTGCTATCGCACGACCTGATCGAGGGCGATGCCCTAACCGTGACAGGTAGAACCGTCGCGGAGAACCTCCAGGGCGTGACGCGCCGGTCCGACGTCATTCGCCCGTTCGAGGCCCCCTACCGAACGAGCGGCGGTCTGGCTATACTACGAGGGAACCTGGCGCCGGACGGCGGAGTCGTCAAGGCTGCAGCTGTCAAGCCTGAGATGCACCACCATCGCGGCCCTGCTCGTGTGTTTGATGGTGAGGAGGCTGCCCTGGACGCCATCCTCAGCGGTGCAATTGCGGCAGGCGACGTAGTCGTGATCCGCTACGAAGGTCCGCGCGGCGGTCCAGGGATGCGCGAGATGTTGATGCCCACATCCTCCCTGGCTGGAATGGGACTCGATGACAAAGTAGCCCTCCTGACTGACGGTCGATTCTCGGGCGCTACACGCGGCGCTGCGATTGGACATGTCTCACCAGAGGCGGCCGCCGGCGGCCCTATCGCCCTGGTCGCCGAGGGTGATGAGATCGAGATCGACATTCTGGAAAAGTGCATCACTCTTCACGTCGATGCGGATGAATTGGCCCGCAGGCGGGAGGAATGGCAACCACCGCAGCCGAAGGTGCGCTCAGGCTACCTGGCCCGCTACGCGAGCATGGTCACCTCAGCCAACCGAGGCGCAATCTTGAGTCTGGAGTAGATTGGACAACTTGCCAGGCTAAGGCTCACGAGCGCCGTATCGTTGTATCAATAGAGCAGGCCGATGATCGTGATCATCGGCCTGCTCTATTCCGCATTTAGCCCCAGGCTGCCGCACGCGGCCCGGGACATCGCTGCATCAATACTTCTTGACAAGAGCCCGGTATGCAGCCGGTTGCCGGCATTGCAGAATCTGGGTCTCTTCACGCTGCCGCCGCACCTGGTCGACATCGATCCGCGCCACTGCGTATCCTTCAACCGGCTCGTCGATGCTGGCATGAACCGCCCCACTCGGCCCGACAATAGCACTGCGCCCGAAGAACGTGTACGAAGGCTCCTCACCAACCCGATTGGCCCCGGCAACAAACACAGCATTCTCGTAAGCACGCGCCCGCAGATAGACACCCCACTCGTCCGCGTTGGGATCCTCCCACGCTGCACAGACTACGAGCAACTCAGCTCCATCAAGCACCAGACTGCGCGCCACTTCGGGGAAAGCCAGATCCCAGCCAACCATCAGGCCAATAGGCCCCAGACCGGTCTCAAATACGTCAATCCGGTAGCCGGCTCGAAACGCAAGGCGCTCCTCACCGCGCAGGTGCAGCTTATGGTACTGACCGATCAGATCGCCGTCTGGGCCAACCAGAACCACTGTATTGTAGAGAATGCTCTCCACTTTGTCTTTCGTCACCATCCCAAACGCGACGTAAACGCCGAGTTCCCCCGCTCTCTGAGCGATAAGATTGACGGTTGGTCCCGGCACGCGTTGTGCCACCTGTGGAAAACGTGGCCCCATCTCGTAGCCTGTGGTCACCAGTTCTGGAAACACGATCAAGTCAACCGGTTGCTCGGTGGCAACCCTGGTCATTGTCTCGCCCATCTTAATGAGGTTGTCTTCCATCTGGCCCAGCTCGGCCCGCATCTGAACCACTGCAACATTGATCTCGCCCACTGCCATCCTCCTAATAGGGTGATGAACGCCACAACTACACGGATTGAGATCGCCGCAACCTCCGGACCAGGTCCATCAACTCGTGCGGCATAGGGGCCTCGAACTCAAGGAGGTCTTGGGTCTTGGGATGTGTCACGCGCAGCTTCGCCGCGTGCAGGAAGTGACGAGCCTTCAAAAGACGTTGCCGACGATGCCCATACACCGCGTCGCCAACGATTGGATATCCCAGCCAGGCCAGATGCACTCGGATTTGATGCGTCCGCCCGGTGTGAGGTCGTACCTCCACCAGTGTATGCTCTTCGAAATGCTCGAGGACGCGATACGATGTCAGTGCCTCACGCCCCTCGCGAACGGGTCCCATCCGTTTGCGGTCACGCTTGTCACGCCCAATCGGCACCTCAATGACGCCTTCCTTGGGATAGACGTGACCTTCTACCAACGCAATATACGTTTTGGCGACCTGCCTGTGCTTGAACTGCCTCTGAAGTGCGGTCCGTGCCAGATCTGTCTTGGCAACAACAATCAGGCCCGAGGTATCCTTGTCGAGACGGTGTACAATCCCAGCCCGCTCAGGTCCTCCGACATGGGCAACCTCTGGACAATGAGCCAGAATCGCGTTGACGAGCGTTCCCGTCGTGTGGCCATACGCTGGATGGACTACCATCCCCGCAGGTTTGTCGACTACTAGCATAGTCTCATCCTCAAAGACCACGTTCAGTCGGATGGATTCCGGGAGCACGGCCGACTCTGTCTCTTCCGGCAGCGTGACGCTCACCTCCTGACCCACCTCCAGGTGATAGGCCGGTTTACTCGGTCGTCCGTCAACCGTCACATCACCGGACTTGATCAAGCGCTGAAGCTGTGCCCGGCTCAGATCCGGGAACCTCGCTGCCAGCGCTCGGTCCAGGCGTTCCCCAGCAGTCTCCGCAACGAAAGTGACAATGTGCTCATCCATAATGATTTCCTTGCCCCCAGCCATCTGGCTTGGAGAGCACAGAAGGGGGCAGTCGGCCAGTCACTCGTCCGCCCCCTTTTTCAGATCGTACGAACTTGACGCTTGATGCTTCTACCCGGTCTCCGCCACGCACCTCGCGCTCTGCTCCCGTCGATCCTCCCAGATGAGAATCAGACACAGAATCGCGACACCAACAACGATTGACGTGTCGGCCAGATTGAAGACGGGAAAATTGTGCAGTGGCCAGAACTGGACATCAATGAAATCAACGACGTAACCGCGGCTCAGCCGGTCGATCAGGTTGTTGCCAATGGCCCCACCCAGCTGCAGACCCAGGGCCACCCGAGTTAACCATCGTCCCGTGGGTAAGTGCCGGCCGTACAGCAGGATCGCGACAACCACAATGAACGAGACAATAACGAACAGAGCACCAAGACCAGGGAACAGACCGAATGCCGCACCCGTATTGGTCACGTGAGTGAACTGAACGATGGGCGTCAACCACGATGCGATAGACCAAGACTGCCCCTCGGGGAGACTGTTCATCACGGCCGCTTTGCTCAGTTGATCGGCCAGCACCACCAGCGCTGCGACCGCCGGTAGCAGGAGCGTATCGATCATCTTTCGTCTCAACGGGAACTCACCTGCCTGACGCCCTGCTCGTGTCGTGACTGACAGTCGAGGCAGTACAGCGCGCTAGGCAGGATCTCCAGGCGAGCTCGATCGATCCTCGCCCCACACGACTCGCAGATCCCATAGGTCCCATCCTCGAACTTGGCCAATGCACGTTCAACTTCCTGCAGGGCAGCGCCTACCTTGCGGTGGACCGCCACGCCCACCGTCTGTTCAAAGGCCTCAGTCCCATCATCTGCCATGTGATTGCTATGCCCGATATCTTCGAGCTTCGCAGGCCGCATCTCCTGCAATTGCTCCAACAGCTTGGCCCGCTCGTCCAACAACGCTTCTTTTGCTCTTTCATATGAGAAAGGCATGCACACCTCCTACACGCCAATCAAGCTAGTAGCAGAAGCTCATTTTACCCCGGCCTCGCGTATTGTGCAAGGATCACCCGACGCGCCGCACTCCCAAGCTGATCGGATGCCCGTCGATCGTGTCCTCGCTTGTCAACACGCCGGAAACAGGCGACTGGGCACGCAATTCATCGCTGAGCGTCTCAGCCTGAATGAAATCGCTCGATGAGACAATCGCCTGACCGAGCTCATCATCGGTTTCGTACGTCGTGACGATGCGATCATCAAGCTGGAAATCAGCCTCCTTGCGCAGGTTCTGAATCCTGCGGATCACCTCACGAGCAAGTCCCTCGTTGATCAGCTCGGGCGTCAGCACCGTGTCAATCGCGACAGTGACGCCAAACTCCGCTGCGATCGCAAGCCCTTCGCGAGGTTGCTCCTGAACCAACACATCGCTGGCCGCAAGCTCAAGACTATCACCATCCACGCTGATCTCGATCGGCAATCCTGCACGAACGCGGCTTACCACCGTGTTAGCATCCAGCGATGCGAGGGCTGTTCGCACCGCCGGGAAATGCTTGCCAAAGCGTGGCCCGAGCACCCGATTGTCAGGCAGAATGTGATAGGCCACAAGCTCCTCGGCCGCGTCGACGAACGTCAATCCCTTGACGTTTAGCTCATCCCGAACCAGCTCAGCCAACTCCTCGCCCAGACCACTCCCATCGCGCGACAGATGGATAAGCGCGCTCGCCAGAGGTTGCCGCACCTTCAGGTTTTGGCTGGATCGTGCGGAGTGTCCCAGGTTGACCAACTGACGCGCCAGGGCCATGCGATCGATGAGCTCTACATCGATAGCTGTCTTGTCAGCCACCGGCCAGTCCGTATGATGAACACTTTCCGGAGCACCTGGCGTCACCGAGAGGACCAGATTCTGGTAGATCTGCTCCGTCACGAACGGCATGAACGGCGCTAGAAGTCGGGAGAGCGTGACCAAGACCTTGTACAGCGTGCTGTAGGCCGCGCGCTTGTCCACATCCTGCTCGCCCTTCCAGAAACGCCGTCGGCTACGCCGGACATACCAGTTGGTCAGGTCATCCAGGAACGGTTCGACAGCCATTGTCGCGCCGTATGCATCGTATTCCTCCAGGCGATCGGTTACCTGGTCGACGACCTGATTCAGCCTGGCGAGCACCCAGCGATCCAGCAAGCTCAGCGCTTCCGACACAGTGCCGTCTGGAAGCCACTTGTCGATATTGGCGTACGTCACGAAGAACGAGTAGACGTTCCACAACGGCAGAAGGACTTGGCGGCGAACCTCGTCGGCGCGCCCGAAGCCGAAGAGCAGGTTGTTCTCCGGCTTCTGTCGACAGTAGAGCCACCGCATCACGTCGACACCCATCTGATCGGCTGCTTCGTTGAACTCGATCGAGTTGCCCCAGGACTTGTGCATCTCTCGCCCATCCTCACCCAGCAGCAGCGCGTAACTGAAGCACGTCAAAAACGGTGGGCTCTTCTCTAGTACTGTGGCCATAGCTAACAGGCTGTAGAACCAGTTCCGGAACTGCCCTGGGAAGGATTCACTGATCCAGTCCGCAGGATACCACTGACGCCAGTAGTCGCGGTCAGTACGATACTGCAATGTACTGAAACTGACGATCCCCGCGTCGAGCCAGGGGTTGCCCACATCGGGCACGCGCCTGGATTCCCCACCACACTGGGAACAGGCGATCCGCACTGCATCGACCCACGGTCGGTGAGGTGTATGGCCCTCGAACTCGTCCCAACCCGCGATAGCCCGCGCCTTGAGTTCCACACTGTCGCCAATGACCTCAAAATGGCCGCAGTCATCACAGACCCAGATGGGTAACGCCAATCCCCAGTAGCGCTTCTTGCTGATCATCCAGTCGTGCATGTTCCGGAGCCAGTCCAGCTCCCGCTCAAGTCCGAAGGAAGGAATCCAACGAATCTGCTTCGTGACCTCAATCATATCATGGCGGAGCTCATCCATCGAGATGAACCACTCGTCGACTAATCTGAACACGAGATCAGTGCCGCAGCGCCAACAGACCGGGTAACGGTGAGCGTAATCTGCAACCCGAACCATGATTCCGGCTGCCCGTAGATGATCGAATACCCGATGTGCACTCTCCGACACGTGCGTACCCGTCAGTGATCCGAAACCATCGATGAAGTTGCCCTCCTCATCCAGCGGCGCAATGGCCGGCAGTTCATACTGCTGCCCCAACGCAAAGTCCTCCGCACCGCATCCGGGCGCGATATGCACAATCCCTGTGCCCTCTTCCTCACCAACGGCATCCCATAGGATGACTCGGTGGGCTTCAGGACCGTGCGCTTTCACTTGAGCAGGCAGGTCATCGAAAGGACCCTCATAGGTCCAACCCTCCAGCGCCCTGCC
>JAAZAN010000291.1 GCA_012514315.1 Chloroflexota bacterium | reverse complement strand
GAGGAAATTACGCTACAATATGCGTCGTTCTGCGCGCGCAGAATGATGCCGAGGTAGCTCAGCTGGTAGAGCATTTGACTGAAAATCAAAGGGTCCCCAGTTCAAGTCTGGGCCTCGGCACTCTTTTTCGGCCCGTTTTCGCTCGACTTGACCCACTTTGGGTCATCATGAGCCGTGAACGGCGCCATCCCAAAAACCCACATCCACTTGGTATGGCCTCGCCCAGGAAATTCTCTGGGCGCTTTTTTTAGCATGTACGAAGAGGCCGGCATTTTGCATCCTACCCAAGCTGCACAATTGGTTCGCCGTGCGGCGAAATAACCCACATTGTAAGGCTTTCCAACACCCTACCAGTCAACAGCGGAAACGCCAGGCTGGGCGTGCGCGTGCTCACCCTCGGTATCCCACGGTTGCCATTCTGGTACAATAGAGTCAATCTGAACGGAGACAGGTTGTTCTACCGCACTACCCCATTCAACTGAATTACTCTTAGGCCACAGGCAGATGTCCCTGTTCCCTGGATTCACAAAAGTTGTTTGTATGGGAGGGCAGTATGGACCCAAGAGAACGACAGGACGAACAGGATAGATTCTCGCGAGAACGATTCTTAGAACTCACCAAGGATGCTCTCGAGCGTTTCTACGATCTCTCCTATCTGGAGAAACATCCTTTCGCCAGAAAGGTGAAACAAAAAGACGAGGGGCACGACGCGGCACGTGGCCAGCTTCTGCAGAAAGATTTGTCGCGCGCCATCAGTATGCTGGACTCCAGTGAGATCCGTTCCCTTAGCTCGAGCCCGTTACGAAGACACCACGTCCTGCGATTGCGCTATGTAGAACGCCTGACCATTCAGAGCATCTCCTATGAGTTGGACACGTCGGAACGCCAGGTCTACCGGGATTTGCGTCAGGGCGAAGAAGATGTGGCGACGATCTTGCAGTCCTGGTATGTGGAAGAGACCGCCGAGCCCTCGACGGACGATCCTGACAAGAGAGAGCTTGTGACGCTAGAGATCGAACAGTTGAAAACCGAATTCCAGACAATCGACATCAAATCGTTGGTCTACTCAGCCCGCGCATCGATCGAACAACTTTTGTCGATCAGAAATGTGAGCGTGGACATCCAGGCACCCCCGGAACCGGTGCTCGTTTCGACCGATCCCGTGGTGGCGAAGCATGTGCTCATCAATCTGCTCAGTAGCGCCGCCCAACGATCGGACGCCAACACACTCAGACTGCACTTGAGATCCACTGACGACCGGACAAGCCTCTCGCTGCAATTCACTGATGAGACTGACGGGCACGACCCCCTTCTGAACGACATCACAACCGAGATTCTCTATCGGTTGAAGTGGGAGATACTGCAGAACTGCGTGCAGAACTCGACACACATTCTCGAGCTTTCCTTTGGCAAGAACATCCCGATGGTGCTGGTGGTTGATGATTTCGAGGGTTTGAGCCAGCTCCTGAAGCGGTATCTGGCGGGCTATCGCTGCTATGTCGTGGCTGCGGCGGACGGTGCCTCCGGATTGGGCATGGCGAGAGAACTCCAGCCGGACGCTGTCATCCTGGATGTGATGATGCCCGATATGGATGGCTGGGAAGTGCTGCAACGTCTGCGGAATCATCCCGACACGCAGCATATCGCGGTGATCATCTGCTCGGTGTTCAACGATCCAGGGCTGGCTCACGCGCTCGGCGCGTCGTCGTTCCTCT
>JAAZAN010000290.1 GCA_012514315.1 Chloroflexota bacterium | reverse complement strand
GCTATGATCCGGAGACCGGGCGGTATGTCGAGAGTGATCCGATTGGATTGGCGGGCGGGCTCAATACCTACGTCTATGCTGGAGGGAACTCCATATCGCGGGTCGATCTCTTTGGGCTGAAAGACTGCTCATGCGGCTCAGCATCCTTCGGTGAAATTAGAGAACAACTACCCAGCAAGGGGGCTCTACAGCAGGTTCATGATGGAATATCGAGTTATATCGATGGCGTCGCATGGGGCGGCACAGCTCTGGCCGCCCGAACTGGCCTGTTAGGTGATGGAATGAGGCAAGAGGCAATCGATACGAATGCGCAGCTTGGACAAGCTTGGGATCAGATGAGATCGCACCCTGGTCAAACTACAGCGGCGGTAGCCGCTGTGACTTCCAAGTATCCGCTACAAGCGCTTAGTCGCATAGGTTCAGGTTTCGCAGTTAGCTTCGGATTTTCACCCGTTGTTGGGCTTCCCGTGTCCGGCCTTTCCGGTTACGGATCAGCGTTTAAAGCCGCCAATCAACATGCTAGTGCTATAGCTGCAGCCGCAATTGTAGGGGAGCAAATATGCCCCTGATTCCATTCGGCAAGTTCCGCTGCCCATCATGCGGCTCGTACGTCCAAAGATTTTCCATGATTAATTCGCTCAGAAGAGTGGCCGAGAAGAAATGCAATAGCTGCGGAGTCAAGATTTCATCAGACTTGGGACTTGGGAGGTACGCACTGTTACTTCTCTATGCTCATACGGTTCTTGCAGTAACAATTGTCCCGCTCGTACTGGGTATGGCAGGGAGAAAATGGGGTGTTACCGCAGCATCTGTCGCGGTATTCGTCGCCTTAGTATGGCCCACGGCCACGATGCTTCACGCCAGCAATGTGACCAAGCGCAATCGGGAAGAACGTGAGACAAAAGGTTGAGTCGGCTGCAAAAACGGGATCAGTCGCGGTTCGTGTGGAACCGTTCTTGCCTCAGGCCGACCGTCATGATCACCTTCACCTACGACGCCGCCGGCCTGCGCACGTCCATGACCCGGGCCGACGGCACGGTGACCACCTACGGCCACGACGGCCTGGGCCGCCTGACCCAGGTCGCGGCCGGTGGCCAGGTGCAGGGGTTCGTCTACGACACCTGCGCCAACGGCAAGGGCCGGCTGTGCGCGGTCACCGACCCCAGCGGGCAGCTTGCCTTCGCCTACAGCCCGCAGGGCTGGCTGCTGGGCCAGCAGCAGACCATTGCCGGCACCAGCACCGCCTTCGACCAGGCCTACGCCTATGACGGCCTCGGCCGACTCACCCGGATCGACTATCCCGGCGGGGTCAGCGCCCACTACAGCTATGCCCACGGTCGCCTGGCCGGGATGTCCGCCAGCGTGGGCGGCAACACGCAGCCGGTGGTCAGCGACCTGTCCTACCGCCCCTTCGGCGGCCCCGAGGGCTGGACCTACGGCAACGGCCTGACCCGCAGCATCAGCCACGACCTGGACGGGCGCCTGATCGGCCTGAGCACGCTGCAGGGATCAACCGTGCGCCAGAGCCTGACCTACGGCTACAACGATGCCGACGAGATCACCGCCATCACCAACGCGGCCGATGCCACGCTGAGCCAGCAGTTCGCCTACGACGACGCCTCACGGCTGGTCGACGTCACCGCAAGCGGCGCCAACCAGTCCTTTGCCTACGACGCCAACGGCAACCGCATCCAGCATATTTGGGACGGTCAGGCCGACCTGTACGGCATCGCCCCGGGCAGCAACCGCCTGACCGCCATTGCCGGCACCCGGGCTAAGGCGTTCAGCTACGACGCCAACGGCAACACCCTGGCCGGAGGCGACAACGCCTATGCCTACGATCCGTTCAACCGCATGCACCAGGTGGAGCGCGGCGGCACCACCACCCACTACGCCCTCAACGCCCTGGGCCAGCGGGTGCGCAAGGACCAGGGCACGACGGCAACGACGGTTGGCTACGGGTATGGCCCCAGCGGCCAGGTGGAGGTGGAGCACGCCTTCGGCAGCAGTCAGTGGAGCCACTACCTGCGTCTGCCCACCGGTGAACCGGTGGCGCTGGTGCGAGGCGGCCAGGTACAGATGATCCACACCGATCATCTGGGGCGACCGGAGGTGGCGACCAACGGCGCGGGCAACGTTGTGTGGCGGGCGAGCAACTATGCGTTTGATCGGACGGTGACGCTGGACAGCATTGGCGGGCTGAACCTGGGGTTCCCGGGGCAGTACTGGGACCAGGAGTCAGGGCTCTGGTACAACTACCATCGGAGTTACGATCCGAGCACTGGACGGTATATTGAGAGTGATCCGATTGGGTTGGCGGGAGGACTGAACACCTACATGTATGTCGAAGGAAATCCAGTCAACTCCGTCGATCCCACAGGACTTGCGAAGCTTTCAATCAACGCCGGCGGAAATGGTTATTTTGGCCTTTGGGGCGGATCAGCGGAGTCTTCGATTGGTTTCGACACATCCGGAAACGTATGTTACGTCAGCACGACTTGCGGTGTTGACATGTCGGTTGGAATTGGCGCAGGGCTGAGTTTTGGATTGGGCGGCGGCTCTGGTGAGTACTGTGACTCTGATGTCACCACCGAGCAAACGCGCGCTGAGTTGACAGTCGGAACGGGTGTTGGGGTGACAACAAATGATGACCTGTCATCTGGCGTCGTCGGCCGAGGAATGGCTGGCTGGTCAACTGGAGCGGTTTTTGAAACATGCCGAGTCGTAACCAAGTGCATAAATATCTTCGGAAAATAATGCGCAGCATGCTCCGCAGTCTCCAACAAATGAAAGGCCCGGGAATCGCCGCAACTGGTTATCTGACAGCAGCTCTTTCAGCAGTGTTGCTGGTAATATCGCACACGGTCGGACAGCTTACAGGGTTGCCCCGCGGGGTATACATGCTTCCGGTGTTAGTTGGCCTAGCAGGATTCGCAGCTGGCTTCGCTGTTAGCGCGGGCGGAATAGTTATTACTTGGGCCAGCTTTGGCGGCAATAAAGTCCAACTAGG
>JAAZAN010000289.1 GCA_012514315.1 Chloroflexota bacterium | reverse complement strand
GGGGACAACACGCGTACTGGAGAAGGACGGTCGCAGGCTACAGATCAAGATTCCGGCGGGCGCACGTTCGGGTACCCGGGTACGGATGTCGGGTGAAGGCAGCCCGGGCGCCGCTGGCGGGGAATCTGGGGATCTGTATCTGAGGGTTAAGGTGAAGCCCGATCCGCAGTTTGAGCGCAAGGATGATGACCTTCACGTGACCGTCCCGGTTGACCTGTATTCAGCCGTGTTGGGAGGGCAGGTCAGGGTACCGACACTGGGCGGACCAGTGATGCTGACAATTCCAGCCGGAACTCAGAATGGCCGGGTCTTCAGGCTGACGGGCAAGGGAATGCCCAAGTTGCGCCAGAAGAATCAGTATGGAGATCTTTATGTGAAGGTCGAGGTGCACCTGCCAACCCAGCTTGATGCGCAGCAGAAGGAGCTATTTGAAGAACTGCGGCGGATCTCGCATAAGGAGGGCAACTGACCATGGGCGACAGAGACTGCTCAGTGTATATATCGATTCGCGCTGCCGCCGAACATGTCGGCCTTTCCCCGCGGACTGTGCGCCGATACGTTGAAGAGGGTCTGGTCAGCGCGGTCATCACGACTGCAGAGCTGTGCGAATTGCGTCGCGTTCGCAGGTTGAGGGAACTGGGTGTGAATGTAGCCGGCATCGAGATCATCCTGAATATGCGTCGCCAGATTCTGGAGCTGCGCCGAGAGATCGCACGCCTTGAACGAACTCTGGCGTCTATGGAATGAGGCTGGGATGTGTCCAGTAGGCAGCGCTGGGAGGGTTTTTCCTCCCGGCGCTGTTGTGTTATACTCTGAATGATCGCCTGGCTCTGTGCAGCCCTGTGAGACGATCATTCTGACTGTGGTCCACCTCGGCCGGGTGGCGCTTCGATGTCAGTTCGATCTCCCAGGTGTTGCTTGTCAGGGATTCCGGCTCAGGCAGTGCCTGGCACCTTCCGGTTCACTCAACTCGTGTAGTGAGGTGAAGTTGATATGGATAGCGCGTATCTGGAGACCCTTTTCGGACTATCTGGCAAGACCGCAGTCGTGACAGGAGGCGGCGGAATACTGTGTGGAGCGATGAGCAAGGCCCTGGCGCGGGCAGGCGCGAGAATCGCTGTTCTGGATCTGTTTCCGGAGGCCGCACAGAAGGTCGTCGACGAAATCTCTGCCAGCGATGGACAAGCATTGGCTGTTCAGTGCGATGTGCTGGACAGGGCGAGTGTCGAGGCGGCCGCTCGCAAAGTGTTGGCCGAGTTTGGCAGGGCGGATTTCCTGATCAACGGTGCAGGAGGCAATAAGAAGGAGGCCACGACGACGACCGATCTCTCGTTCTTTGACTTGCCAGCTGAAGCGATCCAATGGGTCTTCAACTTGAACTGCGTCGGGACTATACTTCCCAGCCAGGTCTTTGGACGGGCTATGGTGGAGAGGGGGGCGGGGTCCATCCTCAACATCGCGTCCGTGAATGCATATCTTCCGCTGACGCGGATCCCGGCCTACTCTGCTGCCAAGGCGGCTGTGGCCAACTTCACACAATGGCTCGCGGTGCACATGGCTCAGGAGTACTCCCCGCATATTCGGGTGAATGCAATCGCGCCAGGCTTCTTCTTGACAACCCAGAACCGTTTCCTTCTGACTGACGAGCAGACAGGTGATTTGACAGCTCGTGGCCAGACCATTGTGGATCATACTCCGATGGGACGATTCGGTGACCCGGAGGAGTTGTTGGGCACAGTGATATGGCTCCTCTCACCAGCATCAGCCTTCGTTACCGGGGCAGTGGTACCGGTCGATGGGGGCTTCTGTGCGTTCAGTGGCGTGTAGACAGATAAGTCAGTCTTCACGATCTATGGACATCATTGTCGGAGGTACTCTATGACAGACTTTCCAGAGGCAGCCCGTCCGCTGGCGGAGCTGCGACCTCAGCACGATTTCTTCATTGGCATTGACTCGGACGGGTGTGCCTTTGATACGATGGAGGTTAAGCACAAAGAGTGCTTCATTCCCAATACAATCAAGCACTGGGGTCTTCAGCCCGTGTCGAAGTACGCTCGCCAGGCCGCCGAGTTCGTGAATCTGTACTCGAAATGGCGGGGCATCAATCGTTGGCCGGCGCTGGTGATGGTCTTTGATCTGCTTCGCGAGCGCGACGAGGTTCGCGCTCGCCACGTGAACCCCCCAGAGGCTGTGCACATCCGCGCATTCATTGAGGACGATGCCTATCCAAAGAGCAACGATGGTCTCAAGGCCTACATGACGGAGCATCCAGACCCTGAACTTGATACTGCGTGGGCATGGACCGCCGGCGTGAACGATACCGTAACGGATATGGTGCACGGCGTTCCGCCGTTCCCCTTCGTCAGGGAGAGCCTCGAGTACCTGGGAGACAAAGCGGATATGATCGTGGTTTCGGCAACTCCCGTTGAGGCGCTTACACGCGAGTGGGAGGAGCATGAGATTGACCAGTATGTCCGCGTCATTGCCGGCCAGGAGATGGGTAAGAAAGGCCTGCATCTCGAGCTTGCAGCCTGTGACAAGTACGCCCCCGAACGTGTGCTGATGATCGGTGACGCCCCAGGTGATATGAAGGCAGCTCGGCAGAACGGTGCGCTCTTCTATCCGATCAATCCTGGTCACGAGGAGGAGTCCTGGCAACGTTTCTACGAGGAGGCGTTGCACAAGTTCCTGGCTGGCGCGTATGCCGGTCAGTACGAGGCGACCCTGGTCGCTGAGTTCGAGGCTCTGCTTCCAGATGTGCCGCCGTGGAAGAAGTAGCTCAATCCATCTCGGTCGTGCGTGACGTGCGGGTATGTCTGGGCTTGTCGGTGACAAGAAAAAGGAGACTATGGTCATAGGAATAGGGCGCGAGAACGGTCAGTTGGCCGAGACGGAGGTCCGAAGTCTGGTCGCCGAGGCGTTGTCCCAGATTGATGTGCGGGGCAAGCGCGTGTTGGTGATCATTCCTGACAGTACACGGACCGCGGCAGTACCGGTGCTCTTCCGCGCTTTTGCGGATCTGCTGAGCGAGCAGGTTGAGGCGCTCGACTACTTGATTGCGCTCGGCACTCATATAGTGATGAACGATGAGGCGATGAGCCGGCTGGTCGGCGTCCCTGTGGTCGATGGACGAGCGGGGATGTCCCAGATTTTCAACCACCGCTGGGATCAGACGGACGCGCTGATGACGCTGGGCGTGTTGTCGTCCGCCCGAATGCGCGAGCTAAGTGAAGGACGGCTCGAACGGGAGGTTGAGGTTCAGTTCAACCGTCTGGTTGTGGAGTACGATCAGCTTCTGGTCTGCGGCCCAGTGTTCCCTCACGAGGTGGTTGGGTTCTCAGGAGGGAACAAGTATTTTGTTCCGGGTGTCGCTGCTCCGGAGATCATCAATACAACTCACTGGTTGGGTGCACTGATGACAAGCGGGGCTGTGATCGGCGTGGCCGACAATCCCGTGCGGCACGTGGTCGACGCTGCCGCCGCACTTATCCCGACGCCCAAACTGTGCTTCGCGATGGTGATGCATGGGCAGTCATTGCAGGGTCTCTACATCGGCTCGATGCAGGATGCCTGGCGAGCAGCCGCCCAACTCTCAGACAGGCTGGATATCGTCTATGTCGACAAACCCTACAAGCGGGTACTCTCGGTGATGCCGGAACTCTACGACGATATCTGGACGGCGGCGAAGGGCATGTACAAGGTGGATCCCGTGGTGGTCGATGGTGGGGAGGTGATCATCTACGCACCGCACATCGGTGAACTGAGCTACACGCACGGGAAGGTGTTGGACGAGGTCGGCTACCACGTCTGCGATTACTTCGTGAAGCAGTGGGACCGATTCAAGGATTACCCGTGGAGTGTGTTGGCGCATTCGACACACTTGTGCGGAATCGGCACCTATGAGGGTGGCGAGGAACATCCCCGCATCCGAGTGACACTGGCTACACGTATCCCGCGCGAGCGCTGCGAGAAGGTTGGTCTGGGGTATATGGATCCTGACACGATCGACCCTGAGGAATGGGCAGATCGCGAGGATGAGGGCATACTCCTTGTCAGGAGAGCGGGTGAGATGTTGTACCGTCTGAAGGAATGACTCTCGAACAAGTCTGAGCTATGTGACAAGCTGATAACAGGTCCACCAAAAGGCGATGGGGGTGAACTATGGCGAAGGCAGATATCGGTCTGATTGGGCTGGCGGTGATGGGCCAGAATCTGGTCCTGAATATGAACGATCAAGGATTCAGAGTTGCAGTCTTCAACCGGACTGTCTCAAGGGTAGACGAATTCATCGAAGGTGCGGCCAAGGGCGCCAATATCGTGGGGGCGCATTCGCTTGAGGAATTCGTGAGCCTATTGGAGCGTCCACGCCGGGTTATGATGTTGGTGAAAGCTGGCCAACCGGTAGATGATTTCATCGAGCAATTGATCCCTCTGCTAGAACCAGGGGACATCATAATCGACGGCGGCAACTCCAACTATGAGGACACTATGCGCCGGGCGGAGTACGTCGAGTCGAAGGGACTGCTGTACATTGGCACAGGCGTGTCAGGTGGTGAAGAAGGGGCGCGGCACGGGCCGTCGATCATGCCAGGCGGCTCTCCGGATGCCTGGCCGCATGTCAAGCCCATTCTGCAGGCCATTGCGGCCAAGGTGGAGGATGGAGTCCCTTGCTGTGACTGGGTGGGAGAGAACGGCGCAGGGCACTTCGTCAAGATGGTCCATAACGGCATCGAATACGGTGATATGCAGTTGATCTGTGAATCGTATCACCTGATGAAGGAGGCGCTGGGTCTCAGTGGTGAGGAGATGCATGAGATCTTCGCTGAGTGGAACCAGGGCAAGCTCGATTCCTATCTGATCGAGATCACGCGGGATATTCTGGCGTTCAAGGAAGCCGACGGTTCACTTCTGCTGGACAGCATCCTGGACAAAGCAGGCCAAAAGGGCACTGGCAAGTGGACGGTTATCAGTGCGCTGAATATGGGGATTCCTCTAACGCTGATCGCCGAGGCTGTGTTGGCACGCACGCTATCGGCCCTCAAGGATGAGCGGGTGGCGGCCTCAAAGGTGCTGAGTGGACCGGCTGCGGGGTTCACCGGTGACAAGGCGGCATTTGTGAACGATATCCACGATGCGCTGTATGCTTCGAAAATTGTCTCCTACACTCAGGGTTACATGCTCATGCGCGCCGCTGCTGCGGAATACGGCTGGAACCTGAACTACGGCGGAATTGCTTTGATGTGGCGTGGAGGGTGCATCATTCGTTCGGTCTTCCTGGGGAAGATCCGAGATGCCTACGCGGAGAATCCAGCGCTTGAGAATCTACTTCTGGATCCGTACTTCAAGGATGAGGTGGACACTGCACAGAGCGCCTGGCGTCGAGTCATCTCCAAGGCTGTGGAGCTGGGCGTGCCAGTGCCAGCCATGTCCAGCGCACTGGCGTTCTATGATGGTTATCGCCATGAACGGCTTCCCGCGAATCTACTGCAGGCGCAGCGCGATTACTTTGGCGCGCATACCTTTGAGCGTGTCGATCGGCCTCGCGGTGAATTCTTCCACGCGGACTGGACGGGGCGTGGTGGTGATGTGACTTCGACGGCCTACCAGGTATAGCACCCGTCGCATCATCCGTATGACACCGGCCATCAAGGGGAGGATGTCAGTGGCAAGACCCAAGAATGTTGTGGTTGCTCAGTCAGGCGGACCATCGCCCGTGATAAACAGTTCGCTGCGCGGTGTGGTGGAGACCTGCCGAGAGCTGCCGGCGGATTTCGGCACAGTCTACGCTGGATATCATGGTGTTGAGGGTGTGCTCCGCGAAGAGCTTCTGAATCTCTCGGTGCAGGACCCATTCGAGATCGCCTTGCTCAGAACGACACCGGCTGCGGGATCGATCGGCACATGTCGCTACAAGCTCAAGGCCGCACAGGAGGAGGACTTCCGGCGCGTGGTCGATGTATTCAAGGCGCACGATGTCGGATACTTCTTCTACATCGGTGGCAATGACTCAATGGATACAGCCCACAAGGTTGCCGAGCTGGCGCATGAACACGGTCTCGATCTGATCGCCACTGGAGTCCCCAAGACGATTGACAATGATGTCGGGGATAGCGAGTTCAAGCTGATCGATCATACGCCGGGCTATGGCAGTGTCGCTCGCTACTGGGCCCTGATGATCCAAGATGCCAACGAGGAGAACAACGGCTCGTGTCCGGCCGATCCTGTCCTGGTCATCCAGGCGATGGGACGGAAGATCGGGTTCATACCGGCGGCAGCCCGTCTGGCCGACCCAGAACGGGAGTTGCCTCTCTTGATCCTCCTACGCGAGGCCGGTCTGAGCCTGGAAGAGCTTGGCGATCGAGTGAATGACCTACTGCGGCAACGTGGACGGGCCATCGTGGTAATCAGCGAGGGGTTCGATGTCGGCGAGATTGGCGAACGGAAGGATTCATTCGGTCACACGATGTTCTCGGCGAGCAAGTCAACTGTTGGGCAGGTCGTGGTCAATTATCTCAACGAGGTCGGGCTTGCAGCAACAGGTTCCGCTCGAGCGAACATACCGGGCACCGATCAGCGACATAATATGATCTATGCCTCTACGGTTGACCTGGATGAGGCCTATGAAGTAGGGTGTAAGGCCGTGCTTGTTGCGCTTGAAGAGGGTTCTGGCTATATGGCGACGATTCTGCGAGAGCCTGGGGCCATCTATCGCGTTCGGTACGATAAGGCGCCTTTGGACGTCGTGGCGAATTCAGAGCGGGCATTCCCTGAGGACTGGATCACTGATTCACGCACCGATGTAACCGATGATTTCGCGCGCTACGCCCGGCCACTTATTGGTGAGGATTGGCCGAGTGTGCCGCTGGTGGGAGGGTTACAGCGGTTCGCGCGATTGGAGCCCGTGTTTGCGGACACGGTTCTGCCGCCATACGTCCCGCAAGCCCATCGGTAGCTCTAGCTCTGCGGCAGGGCAGTCAGAACCGAGGAAGGTGTGAGCCGAGCCTTGATCTGGCGCCCAGGTCAGCCGATAAGCCGGGTTCTGTTCCCCGAACACGGGGCGGCGATCATCTATCTAGGGCGATGGTTACCCATTGCCTCATGCGGTCTACCCGAGGCTTCAACGGTACTGGCTGCACCGTGGGCCGCCGTGGCGGCCCTTGCCCCTGCTTGACCTTGCTCCCGGTGGGGGTTACCTGGCCATCTGCGTTGCCGCAGACGCCGGTGGTCTCTTACACCACCTTTTCACCATCACCGGGACAATGACTGTCCCGGCTGTCTGCTTTTCTGTGGCCCTTTTCCGTCGGGTCTCCCCGCCTGGGTGTTACCCAGCACCGCGCCATACGGAGCCCGGACTTTCCTCACCTTCGTGGAAGGCGCGACCGCCTGGCCAACCTGGACGCCAACTCCATCATAGCATGCTGTACCGACCTGTCAAGGGTTCGATGAGTCCCAGCACGCGACAGTGTTCGCTCTAGCGATGCCTTGGCCTCATGCGTCCGGCAAGCGTTGACGAGCTTACAGGCCTCGACTATAATGTCGTGCTCACACTCGGACTCGTCAATGGGAGGGAATGTGCGAGTAAGACCCCTTGTATATCGCTGGTCTGTGATTGCGCTGAGCGCCTGCATCATTGTGGGCGCCGGCTGTACTGTGGGTTCACCCAGTGACCCAACACCTACAATGGCGATCCATGCTACATCCACATCCACACAGACAACAACCTACTCGCCCACGCCCAGTGTTACGCTGGCGGCTTCCCCCACCCAGACGCCGGCGCCGACGACCACGCCGACGCCGACACTCACGCCTGCGGCCTCGCTAACACCATCGGCCCCGGCTACAACCGAGGTTCCTACCCCGACAGAGACGCCTGCGCCACAGCCGTTCGTGCTGTCTCCACCGGCTGAGCGCACATTCGCCACATTGGACGAATTCTGGGCTGGCGCTGCTGAGTGGATGTTGGAGATACCGAATGTGGGGCTACCAATCGGGGAATCGGATACAGTCCACCGTGGAGGCGGCGAGTTCTGGTCGTACCTGCACGCCAGCCATCAGTCGGCCGGCGTTGTGGACCAGTGTGGCGACCCGGCTCCGTTTCCGGGCTGTGTGACGCTATGGAGAAGCACGGATGGTGGGGCGCACTTCACGCTCGACAATCCAGTGTGCCTGTTCCCGTGCGCCTCGTGCCCCTGCCGGGCCGATCGCGATCACACCGGACAGCAGCAGTATCCGCGCGTCTTCTTCGATGTCGATCGGGCATACATCGTCTACGAGTGGGGCGCCGGCGCTTATATGCGGACTTCAACGGACGGCATCCATTGGTCGAACGAGGTCCACGTACCAGGGACTGGTCAATGGTCCGGCGAGTGTCCCGCTTTCGACACCGGTCAACATCCCAACATCTACAATGAGGCGGAATACGGCAACTGCCTGGTTGGAGCGCCGCCAGGAATTTACATCGAGGGCGATCTGCTCTACGTCTTTGTTGGCCTCGGTCGCAATCCCGGTCGTATGGGGTGCCTGGTAGGCAACAAGTATTCCGGCGCAGCTGGCCTGCGGCATTGTGCGTCCAATCCTCTGTTCGGTGCAGAACTCGGCTACGGTCCGTTGGACGTGGTGGGTGCGGAAGCCAATCCCTACTTCGAGTTCCGTACCATCTCATCAGCGGATGTGGTACGCGTCGGCGACCGTTACTACATGGCGTATGAAGGTGTACGAGGGCCGAGTGATCCCACCGTCGTTGACACGCAATTTGGCCTGGGGTTTGCCCGTAGCGTCGGAGCAGCCATCGATGGCCCCTGGGAGAAGTACGCGGGCAATCCGATGATCATGGACCTACCGGGCGACTGGGGAATCGGCCATGCCGATATCGTGATCGTCGGACCGGCAACGTACCTCTACACAAGTACTCCTGCGGGAGTTCGGGGCAGATACGTACTGGTGCATAGGTAGACCGATCGGCAACTCGCTTCAGCCGGTCGATCGGATGATGCTGGAGGGAGAGCAATGGACGAAGCGATTCACCACATTGCGATCGCGGTGAGCGATATCGATGCTGCGCTGGAGTTTTTCCAGCACGGCCTGGGGCTGAGCCTCGCAGCGCGCAAGCAGGTACCCGAGGAGGGCGTTGAGATCGCTTTTCTGCCAGCGGGCAACACGGAGTTGGAGTTGCTTCAGCCGCTGGATGATACAAGCACGGTTGCTCAGTTCATCGAGAGGCGCGGCGAAGGTCTCCATCATATCTGCCTGGTTGTCAAAGACCTGGACGCAACAATTATCCGGATGCGTGCGCAGGGTGTGCGGTTCCTGCGCCAGGAGCCGTCCAGGAACGCCGAAGGCGTCCGCTACACCTTCATCCACCCTAAGAGTGCACGGGGTGTCCTGGTGGAGCTGTACGAGGCACAGTAGCTCCGTCTAACGCCGCAGGATGTCTCCCTGTCGCTTTGTACGCCACGGGGATAGTCGCCTCACACAGCAGTTCCCCGCATCTGTAACGGCTGGCCCTGGCGTTCCCTCACTCAGCTCGTAATGACTTGACAAATAGAACAAATGTTCCTATCATGGTAGCATAGCAAGCGGAGAGGGACATATGGTTCAACTACCCGCAGTGACCATAGCGGCGGATTCAATCGACAAGCTCAGGCTTCTGGCGCCAACCACCTGCGTCGAGGTCGCGGAGGACGCCAACTCCGGTCGGGACGCACCGATACGCGCCCCTCAAGGTGCGGCAGACCTCAGTGACTGCATTCATCATGCCGTCGTGCCAGGTGGAGGAAGAATTGCGCTCCTGAAGACGCTACAAACCTCGGTCTGCGAGAACAACTGTAGCTATTGCGCTTTCCGTCGAGGCCGTGACTTTCGCCGTGTCTCTTTCTCCCCGGACGAATTGGCCCGCCTTTTCATCCAACTATACCAGAAGGGCATCGCCAAAGGCATCTTTCTGAGCTCTGGCGTCGCGGGCGGAGGCGCCAAGGTTCAGGATCGGTTGATTGCCACGGCGGAGGTCCTGCGCCGCCGTTATAGCTTCACAGGCTATATACACCTCAAGATCATGCCCGGTGCAGAACGGGATCAGATCTCTGCGGCAATGCGCCTGGCTGATCGCGTCTCAGTCAACCTCGAGGCGCCCAACCACCGGCATCTGGACCGTCTCGCCCCTGAGAAGTCTTTCGAGGAACAGCTACTACTGCGCCTTCGGTGGATTGAGGAGATTCGTCGTGAAGAACCT
This sequence comes from Chloroflexota bacterium, assembly GCA_012514315.1. Classification (GTDB taxonomy): domain Bacteria; phylum Chloroflexota; class Anaerolineae; order B4-G1; family B4-G1; genus JAAZAN01. The sequence goes on along the minus strand of JAAZAN010000289.1, from coordinate 2,928 downwards.
GGACACTGGCCCAGCTCTACCACACAGTTTGTTGTCGGAGGAAGTGACGAGACCGATGTGGAGCTTCTGAGCACAACGGAGTACCTATACCGGCAGTTGGGGCTGGCGCGCGCCTACTTCAGCAGCTTTTCGCCCGTTCCGGACACCCCACTGGAGCATCAGCCCGCCAGCCCGTTGCTGCGCGAACATCGTCTCTACCAGTCATCTTTCCTGCTTCGCGACTACGGATTCGTGGTGGAGGATCTACCCTTCAATCAGACGGGCAACCTGCCCTTGGATACGGACCCGAAACTCGCCTGGGCTCAGAGGCACCTGACGGATGACCCGGTTGAGCTGAACACTGCTGATCGGCACACCCTGTTGCAGGTACCAGGCATCGGTCCAGTAGGTGCGAACCGGATCTTGAAGGAACGGCGTCGCGGACATCTTAGAGACCTGGCAGATCTCAGAAGGTTGGGAATCACAGCCACGCGCTTGGCCCCATTTGTGCTGCTGGACGGTCACAGGCCGGCCTTCCAAATGAGCATTTGGCCACTCGACAGACCCTCTCCAGTGCACGGGATGCCGTTAGCGCGATGACTCACGTCCTGGTGCTCAGCAGACACCCTTCAGACAACCGCGCTACGCTCGCCGATCGGTTGTCAGGCGCCGCCACCATGCGCGCCATCGCCTGCGCCAGGGCTGAGGTAGGGATCCATCCCGCAGTGCGATCAGTTCGGATGTTCGCAGCAGAGTGCTCTCCTCCCCCAACCGCAGGCATAGGTCCACTTGATCCAAATCGAATAGTCCCACACCCTGCAATGCAACGTCGATCAGAATATCCGGTGGTGATTCTCGGACGAGTTGTTCAACGAGCTTTGCACTCATGATGTTCAGGCTACGATCAGCGATGTTCATCAGGGGATTCCAGCGAGTTCGGTTGAGCAAGAGCCGGATAATTGACTCAAATCCCTGCCCGCGGAAGTCCACATGCTGTGCGCTGTGAGGTCCCATTTCGCCGGTGACGTATACCGCGATCACACGATCTGCTCCCATCTCCCGCACGACATCGAGAGGTACCGGGTTTAACACGCCGCCATCGATAAGGTGGCGTCCATTCCATTTGACGGGCGGAAACACGCCCGGAAATGCCGCGGACGCGAGCATCGCGTCGATCACTGAGCCTTCATTGATGAGGACCAGCTCACCGCTGTACAGATCAACAGCCGTGAGCACAAGCGGGATCTGCAGATCGGCGAACGTTGGCTCTCCGCCCAATGCATCGCGCAGGCGACGCGCCATCTTGCCGTGTCCCAGCAGCGCCAGGCCCGTCTCATCTCGTTCCACAACATCGAGCAGGCGTAGTGAACGAGCGAGGTCCGTCAGTTCAGCCGCGGTATAGCCCGCAGCGTACATGCCGGCAATGATCGCGCCCATGCTCGTGCCGGCCAGCCGATCAACCGGGATACGAATTGCCTCCATCGCTCTGAGCGCACCGATATGCGCGATTCCTCGAGCTCCACCGCCACTCAGGGCAATGCCAAAAATAGCCGAGGAACGAGCGTCTCTCGCATCCGATACGGCTGACACCGCGTTCCCCGTCGACTCCGTGGGCATGCTACCGCAGACTCCTCATCTCCAGATTGTCATCTACCGATTCGGGCCTTCCTATGTGGGACGCACCTCTCAGGCCCATCAACAACAAATCCTTCGTCTATCTCGATAAGTTCACGGCGGTCAACATAGCGTCAATGTTCTCGGGCGGCACATCCGCCATAACGTTATGGATCTGTTGGAACACAAACCCTCCGCCGGACATTAGAACTTCCACCCGATGCCGCACATCTCGACTCACCTCATCGGGCGTACCTCGCGGCAGCACGACCTGAGTATCGCAACCTCCGCCCCAGAGACAGATGTCCCGACCGAACTCCTTCTTCAACACATCGATCTGCATGCCGCGAGCACCGGTCTGGACAGGTTGGATGATATCCAGGCCTGCCTCAATCAGCCCAGGAAGCAGATCGTAGAGGCCGCCACAGGAATGGAGCATCACCCGAGCGCCCGTCAGTCGCTTGGCTCTCTCCCACATCAGCGCGTAGCGTGGCTGGAGGTACTCCCGAAACATCTGGGGCGATAGTTGTGGGCCAGTTTGCATACCCAGATCATCCCCGAAAAGGATGATATCGATCCACGGACCGACCGCCGCTGCGAACTTCTGCAGATTCTCCAGATGTAGATCGACCAACTGATCCAGGAACTGGTGCACGCGGCTGGGTTCAGCAGCCAACATCATCAGGAAGTTGGCCATGCCAAACAAGAACTGACCAATCTCCATCAGATTGCCACCGAACAGGCCCAGAATTGCACGATCGGTCGCTTCGCGGAGCGCCCTCGCGCCCTCACTCAGGGCGCTCATCCCATCAACGTCATATCCAATCGGCGCTGGGGGTGTCCCCAACGACGCCCACATGACTTTCTCCAGCCCTCTCGAAATGTCGTCCCGCGACACCTCTTTGCTGCCCAGATCGGCCAGCGGGAAACAGGTCTGCTCGAAGTAGAGGCTATCTTCCTTCTGGATCGCCACGAGCGTCCCATCTTCATGATAGACATGCCAGTCTTTGCCCACGCGTACCGGACGAATGAACGCAGGGATCTTGCATGGGGTACCATCCGGGAGAACCCAGGTATGCCAGTCAGCAGGCGTCAGCGCGAATCCTCGGCCAAGCTCTATGGTGTCCACTCCATAGTGATCGAGAATCTCATCCTCAATGATGGCGAGCTGCTGTACAAAGTCGTAGACGTAAATATCGCCCGTTGAGATACCCAGGTATTGCTTGAGTCGGCCGTAGGCTATCGCCATGATGCCCGACGACCGGTGTCCACCGAGGTCGATCGGCACTCGATCCGGCTCCCGATGGTCCACCGCCAGCATTACGCGCTCTCGAG
>JAAZAN010000288.1 GCA_012514315.1 Chloroflexota bacterium | reverse complement strand
TACCCTGTACTCATGCCACCTACAGAGGGTTGTCGTCTACACCGGTATGAAGGCTGGATTGTTGACTGGCTCACCGTAAGAAATACCCGGTGGATGACCGGGTGTTTCACTTGACGTGAGTTCTATCAGATATCACGGGCCGTAGTGAGATTGGAGCTAGAAGGGGTGAAGGGGTGAACACACGCGATTTCATTGACTGGGCTCGACAATCACAGAGGCTGGTTGAGATTGCGCAGCAGGTCGATCCCTATCTTGAACAGGCTCGCGTAATGAGTGCGCTCGACGGTCGAGTAGTCCTCTTCCGCAATCTGGCGGGGCTCCCATCTTGGCGAGCCGTTGCTGGGATTTGTGCACAGCGTGAGTTCTTCGCACAGTCGTTGTCCTGCAGCGTGGGTCAACTGGTCGAGCGGATCGCTGATGCTGTAGCACATCCCTGTGCCCCCCCGCGCGTTCCGGATGGACCGTGTCAGCAGCAAGCACAGACTCCGGTCGACCTGATGCGCCTTCCCATTCCTCGCTACCATCCCGCAGACGGCGGCCGCTATGTGACAGCCGGCATCGCAGTGGTTGGGGATCCTGATTACGGGCGCAATGTCTCCATCCATCGTCTCATGGTTCTCGACCATACGCATATGGTGGCGCGATTGGTCGAAGGGCGCGGCGCCCATACCGCCTGGAAGAAGACCACTGATGATCTTCCGGTTGCGATCGCCGTTGGATGTCCGGTTCATGTGCTGTTGGCGGCGGCCATAAGTCCCGCCAGCGGTATCGATGAATTCGGCATCGCTCATGCCCTCAGCCCAACCCCTCTCGTGCAGTGTCAGACTGTGGACATCGCTGTTCCAGCGGATGCCGAGATGGTGCTGGAGGGGCGTATCACCCATCGTAAGGCCCAGGAAGGGCCCTTTCCTGACCTTACGGGAACGATGGATGTCGTGCGACAGCAGCCAATCATCGAGATCAATCGAATCACACATCGAGCAGAGCCCATCTTTCATGCGATCCTTCCGGGTGGCCTGGAGCACAGGCAGTTGATGGGGATGCCACGTGAACCGACGATTCTGGCTGCCGTCAATCGTGTCTGCCGGTGCACCGGGGTCTATATCACACCAGGCGGCGTTTCGTGGCTTCATGCTGTGGTGCAGATTGACAAGCAGACCGACGATGACGGCCGCAACGCGATTGAGGCCGCGTTTTCTGGTCATAGCTCACTGAAGCACGTCGTTGTTGTCGATCAGGATGTCGATATTTACTCAAGTGACGCGGTCGAATGGGCAATAGCCACCCGGTTTCAGGCTGATTGCGACCTGGTGATTCTCAAAGACCAGAGTGGTAGCAGTCTGGATCCCTCCGCAGAGAAGAGCCCTGGCCAGAAGACTAGAACGGCCAAGATGGGCCTGGACGCAACAGCCCCGCTGGGCTCAGTACGCACTGAATTTGAGAGGGTAGGCTACGCGCCGGTCGATCTTGAGCAGTATGGTGTGAATCCCACGGCATAGGATCTAGGGCAATCGCATCTTAATCCAAACGCGTCAATATAGGCAAGAAGTGGTCACGAATGCTGCTTTGAGCAGCAGTTGGAGGCAGAAAACCGCGCTCCGCCGTGTCAGAACCTATGCCTGGAACACAAATGCCCGCCAATTGACTCCTCGAAGTGTCACATATGGTG
>JAAZAN010000287.1 GCA_012514315.1 Chloroflexota bacterium | reverse complement strand
GACCCTCAGCCCCAAGCTCGATGTATTTGAGCGCGAGGTAGACATCGAGTTAGTGGAAGGTTGCGCAGCAGATGACATTACCTGCCCGCATTGCCACACTTCGCTTATCGAGCAGCGCACGTGTGAGAAATGCGGTGCCCCTGCGGCGCGTATCGTTATCTTTGTGAACGGCCGCATGGTTGATTTTTCCATTTGCACCAAAGAAGGTTGCCACTGGCATGGGGTGGCGCGGGCTGATGAGGCCAAAATCCAGCCTAAAGTTGGACGGCATAAGAAGCCTGAGCAGGACGCCATGCTGCGCGTGCGCAATTTCAACGAGGTGTCGTACGGGTTCGACCGCGAACTGGCCATGGCTGAAGCGGGCCGTTGTCTGGATTGCAAACGCCCAGCCTGCGTGACTGGCTGCCCGGTGGAAGTGGACATTCCCGGGTTTATTCGGCTCATTAAGGAAGAGAAGTTCGTCGAGGCGGCGCAGCTCATCAAGCAGAAGAATGCGCTGCCGGCTATCTGCGGTCGTGTGTGCCCGCAGGACGAGCAGTGTGAAAAGAAGTGCATCCTGGGCAAGAAGGACGAGCCGGTGGCTATCGGCGCGTTGGAGCGTTTCGCTGCTGACTTTGAGCGGGGCACCGATGCCATCGCCATACCGCGCCGGGCGCCGTCTACGGGCAAGCGCATTGCTGTGGTGGGTAGCGGTCCCGCAGGGCTTACCTTAGCGGCTGACATGATTGTCAAAGGCCACGCTTTGACTGTCTTTGAGTCGCTGCACCAACCGGGTGGCGTGCTGGTGTATGGCATTCCCGAGTTTCGTCTGCCTAAGAGCATCGTGGAAGCGGAGATCGAGTACCTGCGGCGCCTGGGTGTAAAGGTGGAAGTCAACACCATCATCGGGAAGCTCTACAATATTGAAGAGCTGTTTGAGATGGGTTACGACGCCGTGTTTGTAGGCACGGGAGCCGGGCTGCCGATCTTCATGAATCTACCCGGCGAAAACCTCTGCAACATCCTGTCGGCGAATGAGTACCTCACGCGTATCAACCTTATGAAGGCCTACGCGTTTCCTGATTACGACACGCCTGCCCCCCGAGGACGGCAGGTGGCCGTTCTGGGGGCCGGTAATGTGGCCATGGACTGTGCCCGCACGGCGGTGCGTATGGGGAGCCGCGAGGTCACCATCGTCTACCGGCGTACACGGGACGAGGTGCCTGCCCGTACGGAAGAGGTGGAACACGCAGAGCAGGAAGGTGTGCGGTTCCGCTTCCTTGCCGCGCCTATCCGTTTCGTTGGCGATGAACGGCGCTACGTGCGGCAAATGGAATGTATTAACATGCAGTTGGGTGAGCCCGATGCTTCGGGTAGGCCTCGGCCGATTCCGAAAGTGGGCTCCAACTTCATCATGGATGTAGATATGGTGCTGGTAGCGGTTGGCGCGGGACCGAACCCCGTCCTGTTTACCGGCTGCGAAGGCATCGATCGCACCAAGAATGGCTATATTGACTCCAAATCGCATGCCGGTCGCACGAGCGTGCGGGGCGTCTGGGCTGGGGGCGATATTGTCACCGGATCGGCCACCGTGATTCTGGCTATGGGAGCTGCTCGCCAGGCAGCTAACGATATGCACGAATGGCTTATGAGTGACGATCCTGAGTGGGATTCGGAAAGTGCGGGTACCTGCGCGGTTTCGGGTGTAGAGTAGGTTCTCGCTAATTTTCGGCCAGAGGGAGACGGCGACCCCCCTGTCAGGAGAGCGGGCTGTTGTCCAGCTTTCGCGGCAAGGGGGTCGCCATTTTTCTACTCCTCGCGAAGGAAGTCCATACGCTTGACCTCCACGCCCTCCAGCTGAGTGAGTTCCTGGTAGAAGCTCTCGACGGTAGCGTCATCGCCGAAGGCATCAACGAGGATCAGTCCGCTGGGAGAACAGGAATCGTCGGCTGCATCGTGAATACCGATGCGTGTGCGGATATTGCAGCCGTACTTGGTGAGGCAGGCTTGAATCAGTGGCACAGTCTGGGGTCTATTTATCACATGGATGCCGAAGATGTGATGCAGCATGTCTCTCCTCCTTTGGGGGTCAAGGGCCAAGGTCGCCTGATGTGGTATCTCCACCATACACCGATATGTTGCGGCTGAGGTCTGTACGCGACGGTCTTCGTCGGGGATGCCCCTCGGGGACCGGCGACAAAGTGAGAGTATGTATTGGCGTGAGTAAGAATAACTGTACTCATGCAGCACGAAAACAAGAGGGAAATAGTGGGGCACCCGGAAGGCATCATTACTCGAGGGACCACTGCGCCGAACCGCCTGCGCAGGGTGGATCGCTGGCTTTGTGCCACCCATGCGGCAGTGCTGAAGTCTTCGAGAGAGGCACCACTGGTGGTGGATTTAGGCTTTGGCGCGTCTCCAGTCACCACCATTGAACTGTTTCAACGCCTGCGCGAGGTGCGGGCCGATGTGGAAGTGATGGGAGTGGAAATCGATTCAGAGCGCGTGGACGAAGGCATCCGCTTCCTAAAAAAGTGCAGGCAGCCCGCAGACTACCAGGGCCTGACCTTTCAATTGGGGGGATTCGAGCTGCCAACACCTCGGCCTCCGGTGATTG
>JAAZAN010000286.1 GCA_012514315.1 Chloroflexota bacterium | reverse complement strand
GAACGGCACTGTATTGATATCGTCGGGCGGATAGTGATGGCGAGAGCCTGCTATCCGCTCTCTTTCTTGAGGAGTTCTGCAGCGAGATGATCCGCAATCTCACCATGCGGGCGTACACTTCCCTTAGTACTGTGTTGCTGGACGTTCTGGGTGATGCTATACTCCTGTATATGAGCGCTCCAAACCGTGCCCGATGCAGATGTGAATGGATCCTGGCAGCAGTACTACTAATCCCAGGTCTACTGAGCGCCTGTGCCCCACAGATCGTCACTGTCACTGTGACCAGCCCACCTGAGACCGTGGTTGTCACCGTCACTCCCGCGCCCACGGCGGTGCCTGCTGAACCCTCAACACGAGCGCTATCCGTGTGCGTTGTGGGCGAGCCGGACACGCTGTACCTCTACGGAGGTTCCATGCTATCGGCCACTCGACACGTGATGGCCGCCCTCTATGATGGGCCGCTGGACTACGTTGACTTTGAGTACCACCCGGTGATTCTTACCAAGTTGCCTAGCGTTGCCGATGGTGACGCTGTGATCAAATTGGTGCGAGTTCACGCGGGCGATCGCGTTGTAGATAGCCAGGATCGTGTCGTGGAACTGGCGGAGGGCGATCTCATCAGGCCGCGCGGGTGCTATGCACACGAATGTGCCATTCAGTTTGATGGTCAACCGCTTTTCATGGAGCGGATGGAGGCCACTTTCGCGTTGAAGGATGGTCTGAAATGGTCCGATGGTGAGCCGCTCACAGCAGCCGATTCGGTCTTTGCCTACCGGGTTGCTTCAGACCAATTCACCCCGGTGGGACACGATCTGGCCGAACGGACACTCGAATATCGGGCTCTCGATGACCTACGAGTCAAGTGGACCGGTCTCCCTGGCTTCATTCGGCCGGACTACGCGACATACTTCTTCGCGCCGCTGCCTGCGCACCAACTGAAAGGACGGTCGGCTTCGAGCCTTCTGCGGGACGGGGAGACCCGTCGTGACCCACTGACGTGGGGACCATTTATGGTTGGTGAGTGGGCGCCCGGTGATCACCTGACGGTGACTCGAAACCCCCACTACTTTCGCGCAAGTGATGGACTGCCTGTACTGGATTACGTCGTCTTCAAGTTCGCGACAGATGCCTCCCAGGTTGTGGCCCGAGTTGTGGCAGGGGATTGTGATGTCGGGGTAGAGAGTGAGGGTTTCGTTCCATTGGCGCCGGTCTTGAGCCATCTTGAGGCGCAAGGCCTCGTGCGGATGTTGATGGCGGAAGGTGATGTCCAGTATCGCCTCGATTTCGGTATGGATCCGCAGTCAGGCTATCGTCAGGAGGCCTTGTTCGGGGATGTGCGGGTGCGACGCGGTATCATCCAGTGTGTCGATCGTGCGACGATAGTGGAGGAAGTCGCCTTCGGCATCGGCGACCTAGTGGATGGACCGCTTCCCTCAAGGCACCCCTTGTCTGGGAACCGACTTATGCAGTGGGGCTACGACCCCGCGGCCGGTCGGGCGTTGTTGGAGGATGCAGGCTGGCTGGATGAAGACCAGGATGGGTTGCTGGAGGCCATCCGGGTCGAAGGGGTGCGGCGAGGTACGGTATTCCAGGTGAAGCTGATTGCCCCAGCTGACGACACGGCTGCCAGACATTCGGTTTCGATCATCCAGGCGAATCTGCTCGACTGTGGCGTCCGAGTTGAGCCAGACTACTACTCCGTGGATGATCTCGTGGCGCCGGGCTCGGAAGGTCCTCTGTTCGGTCGGCGTTTCGATCTGGCGCTTACGCTCGATCAGGTCAGTGAGACACTGGACTGCACGCGGTATTTGAGTACTCGTATACCCAGTGAGGGATTGTGGCACGCACCAAACGTTACCGGCTACAGCAGCGCGGAATACGATGCGAGCTGTCTGCGTGCGGTAAACTATATCCCCGGTATGGTCGAATATCGGGCCCAATATGGGCGTATCCAGAACCTCTTGGCTGAGGATCTTCCCTCGATTCCATTGTTCACGGTGACTCGCCTGGCCATCGCGCGGCCAGATCTGGTCGGTCTGACGTTGGATGCCACCTCACTCAGCGAACTGTGGAACATCGAGAGCCTGGCTGTTCAATGATGGCATTTCTGTGCTTGACTGAGGTCCAGTTTGTGGTAGAATGACTGCCGAAATGCCCCCATCGTCTAGTCTGGTCTAGGACACAGGCCTTTCAAGCCTGCGACAGGGGTTCGAATCCCCTTGGGGGTACAAGGGGGAGATCTCGCGAGATCTCCCCCTTCTTCGTTTGTGGCGTCAATGTCGTGATTAACGGCCTAGAGCGACTCTGGGCACGACCATCTAGCTCAGTCGCTGGCCTCGATCCGGTGTGAGGATCCTTGCGCAACACGCCGCATCACGCGTTGGGCTATCCGGAGCGGCGAACCTCGGTAGTAGCGGACGAGTACTGGAAACGGTAAGTCGCGACCAAACTGGCGCCTCCCCAAGGCTCTGATCGTTGCGTACAGTCCTGTTCTACGGGCCAGCCACTCCATTCGTCGATAGCCAGCAGTGCCTGCAGTCAACATCTGATGGGGCACGTCTCGACCCCAGATTGCCAACTGAGAGAAGCTGCTGGCTGCGGTGCCGATGATGTAGTCGGTCGACCGCAGGAGCCAAAGATCCACAACGGCATCCTGCACAGCCTCAGTTGTGCGCCGGTCAAGGCTGCGGGGTGCAGTCCAAATGACTCTGGATCCATAGTGGCGGGCGAACAGGTCTCTCACTCCGTCGGAGCGACCTCGTCCGGTCTGCGGATCCACGGCGCCATCGTCGGTAGAGAGCATGATCCCAGCCTCCGGAAGCTGTTTCAGCGCTCTGTCCAGGAGATGCCAAGTGGCGTGCGGATCCCCAGCGGCATCCGGGCGTTGGTAGACCAGATCCCCGCGTCGGATATGTACGCCTATCATGGCTGGACGGAAGTGAGCCTCTCGAAATGCATCAATCACTCCGCGAATCTCCGGGATTGGCTGCATCTGATCTAGCAGGGCCTTGCACCGCAGCTCCAGATCACGGTGGCCTGGATACTTGTCGCTTCGGGTCAGCAGAGCAGGGTGGCCCACGATCAGATCAGGTTCGGTGGCGGCCAGCAGGTCCGGCATCTGTCCGAACCATCCGGAGATGTACGGGAGGTCAGCCACCGCTTCAGCACTGGTGGTCTCAACAGGCCAAGCATTGTCAAACAACGCATCGAATGGCGCTGCGCAATCTGGGGTGATCGGCCAAAGCATCTTGAATTGGCGACCAGATGCTTCAGCCAGAACCAGGCCTGACAGCAGCACTCGCAATCGGTTGCTCAACCCGTATGGGCAGAAGACAGTCAAGGTCGGCATGGGTAGGTAGAGTCCTCTATCGGGTGTCTGAGTAATCAGACTATACGGGGCGCCACGATCGGTGTGCTCACATAGGCGCTGTCTTGTTGCCCGCACACTGCGTCAGGTCAAACCGTGTTCCACGGAACTACCTGGCGAAGCCATACTGCAGAGTTTGAGGTAGTCTGGTTCATGCTATGCCGCCTTCTTCATCTCCACCGCCTGTGCCAGCAGGGCTAGCGGTTCATCGCGGAAAGAGTGTCTGAGGGCCCTATCCTGCCACACGAGTATCTCCTTCTGCAGATCGGCCGACTGGCTGACGTGCCGGAATTGCTCGGGAAACTCTTTCAGGCTGGTACAGAGACACGATGGATGACATACCAATCTGTGGTAGGCAAGGTCGCCAGAGCCAAAGACAATCGCGCCGGCAGCGGCGGCATCCACCAATGCCTGTCCGGCGCCAAATGAGAAGAGCGAGGCATAGTAGCGGCAACCTGCGAGCGATCTCAGATAGGTCAAGGTATCTCCCCAGCGGGGTGGGTCAGGGAGTCGATTATAGATGCCATCGCGCAGAAGCTGAAAGCGCACCGGACGATCTAGGTAGAATGCCAGACGATTCGCGAGTTCCTGTGCCTCACTATCAGTCAGTCCGATGCTGCTCGCCTGGCCCTGCTGTGTGAAACGGCGGCCCTGTCGTGAGCGGTCACCGAGCAGCAATGCCAGCGTGCGCCACTCGACGAGCACCGCCTCCTCAGCCGGTGGCCCGGTCCGCAGTAAGGGGCGGGTGATGTCCCTTTCCCACATATAGGGAAACCCTAACGCCTGAGGCAGCTGATTTAGGGTGGGCGTTGCGTCAAGCAGGTGCGCGAAGAAGAGATCGTAACCTGGAGCAGGCCGCCTTTTTGAGCAGCCATAGCGGACGTCGACATGCTCATTCATGTAGTAGGCAAGCAGTGTCTGTCTGCAGCGAGGGGGCTGCAGACATGGATCGAGAGAGATGACCACGTCGTATTCGTCATAGGGTATGGTGCAAGGTGCAACGATATTCCAGGTGTGGCGTTCGAGCACGTCGCGATCCGGCGGACGCCCGATACCGCTGAAGAGAGTGTACCAGGTCGTCACCCGCTGAGGTACGACATACCAATCAGCCTGGAGCAGAACGGTCATCGCCCAGAACAGCGCCCGTCCCGGCCAGACGTCGAGCAGCTCCAGGGGCGAGGTCTCCTGCCAGCGTACACTGGCCCATGGGCCGTGGGTATCCAGGAGCTGCTTGACGAATGCAACCTTCACGTGGCTTCCCTATGTGGTGACTCTCGATGTGGGCGCCGGCCATGCAGTGCGAGTAACCACGTGCAAGACTGGCCGGTGGCAGCGGCGGCCCGCCATGCTGGGTAGTGTTGTCTCAGGGGGCCCTCGCGGAGCGCATAGACTGTGTAACCGATCCGTTCCAGCAACCAGAGCGCCTCCACCGGATGGCGGGGCTGATCATCTGAGAACAGGATGGTTGGCGCGTCGGATCGAGCGAGGCGTGCCCGCTGATCGAAGAGCGCGGCAACCAGGTCCACACCCGGTGCGAAGATCAGGTAGTCGCAGGTGTCCCATCGCTCCATGTCAGTCGTGTCGGCGATGACATACACTTGCCCGGGGTTCTGCTGTCTCGCGTAGTCCAGTGCGGGCGTCAAGGAGCAGCTGGATCCGGTTGTTGATGTCGATGTGCGCCGGCCAACCCGTGCGGTCATCCGCTCCAGCGTCTCACGCAGGTGTTCCCAGAGCCTCAGGCGCGCCTCTTGACAGCCTGCGTGACGCAGGTAGTAGAGCCAACGTTCCCGATGCAGTGGTGGATGAACCCGGTGATCTGACCAGTCTGAGGACTCCATGGCTTCCTGATGCTCACTCCCGGTAGTGTTCCACCGCGTACTTGTAGATCGCGTATTCCAGAGGGCGGGCTGTTACGAAAGCCTCCTTGATTTCAGGTGACAGTTGCTCGTCATGGATGGACTGATTGATATGGGGGGCCATGATGCTGGCAAATCCCAATCGCGCTGCGAGATGGTCGACGGAAGTCTGCAGATCCTCCGCGATGCCTATATAGACGAAATGTCTCGCGAGGATCTCAGTGTAGTTCTCCAGCGTCATCGGGCCCGGCAGGTAGTTGGCGAAATACGGCTGGTCTATCTGATCAGCTACAAAGTCATTTAGTGAAGGGTATTGTGCAGAGATTGGTGTGGGTGTTCCAGCGCGCATTCGCCGCTCGCCCAGGGATTTGGCAGCGAAGTAGCGCGAGAGCGTCGTGTTCAGGGGGTCGCGTACTACGGTGAAGTACTGAGTGGCTTCTGGATAGTAGCTCTCGACCCCAAAGCCGCGCGCCCGGTTGAAGTGTCCGTAGATGCAGGTATTGTAGCCGGTCAAATGCCGCAACGCGCGATGCAGCGGGGTCGCCCGGTAGCGCGTCGGACCGCGGTTATTCAGTTCATCGAAGTAGTGCCAATGCATCTGGTGTCCAAACCATTCGCGCAGTATGCGCTTCATACTGCTGCCTGCGCACTTGGGGATGTGCAGGCCGATGACGATACGTGCCGGGTCATACGGGCGCATCTTGCACTATGCCTCTCTCGTGTGTACCTACAGTCGTCGGCCACTCGGCGACCCGGGCCAGATCATAGGCAATGGTCCGATTTGACTGTATCAGCTTGGTCTCTACGTTTGTTGGCGGCCGCCCCACGAGCACTGCTGAACACTGGGAGAGTGCGTTGGCCAAGTCAGTGGTGAGTAGACTGGGTAACTCAGGTATCCATCGTTCGGCGTAGGCTAGATTGGTCCCTGTGAGTTGCTCGTGGACGATCTCTGGAGCGTATATGCGCAATCTCTTTCCACCATCGAGCAGACGCCGGGCGAGGAGTACCAACGGGCTATCTCGCAGGTCATCAGTGTTCGGCTTGAAGGCCAGGCCGATTAGCAGAAGGTGATCGTGTGGCAGCAGAATCAAGCGCGTTGCCAACGTCTCAATCTGGAGCCGGTTGCTCTGCGCCGTGCCAGCGAGGAGCGGTAGCGCCAGCCCGCGCCCATCCCCGGCTTGGAGTGCGGCAGCCAGATCTTTCGAGAGACAACTGCCGCCAAAGGGCAGTCCGGGGCTCAGATAGGCCGCGCTCAGGTTTAGTTTGTGGTCGGCTATCAACAACTCCATGACTGTTCGTCCGTCTGCACCAAGCGCTTCACTCCAGGAGGCAATCTCGTTGGCGAAGGCGACCTTCACCGCGTGAAACAGATTACCGGCGTACTTTGTCAAGGAAGCCGTCGCCCGGTCCACATGGTAGACGGGGATCTCAAGCCCTGGATAGAGCTGGTCCAGCAATCTCCGGTCGGAGGCCGTCGCGCCGCCAAAGAGGAGGAACGCTGGATCGAAGAAGTCCTCCACACCGTTGCCTTCGCGCAGGAACTCGGGATGGACGACATATCCGACTGCGGTATCTGGTATCAGGCCAGCAGCGCGCAGCCGGTTCAGTAGTGCATCGTGTGTCGTTGGCAGGGTGGTGCTGCGCACTACGATCAGATGACGGTCTTGCTTTGACTGGCAAGCGTTCGCGATCTGATCGATGACCGTGTGTAGTTGCCGATCGTCCGGACGGCCATCGGACAGTGCAGGTGTGCCCACACAGATTAAGGACATGTCGCTGTCCAGGATAGCCTCGGTTGGACTATGGCCGACCAGGATGCGGCTGGCGGCACGTCCTTCAGCAATCAGTTCGGTCAGACCAGGCTCGCGGACAGGGGCCATACCTCGGCCAAGCTGAGCGGTCTTAGCCGGGTTGGCATCCAGGCCGATCACTGTGTGGCCCAGGCGAGCCAGGCAGCCGATCTGGATGCTTCCTACATAGCCTAGCCCAAATACGCTGATCTTCACGAATGCCTGTTCCTCCGATCACTTCAGTGCGATTGGCCTTGATGGGAGCGCCTCATCCTCTGCCGAAGACGATGGTGGAGGCGATTCAGTCGAAGACGCAATTCCCTGGGCAAGTGATCGCTCACGGCCGATGAAGGATATCGGCTGTGAGCGGCTGGGTTACGGGGTTCGTTCAACTGATATGCCCCATTAGCGATGTTATCGATCAGATCCAGGTATCGATTTCCCATCACGTCAACCGAGAAGAGTCGCGCTGCTCTCTCAACACCTGCCTGGCTGTAGGCTCGCCAGCGCGCTGGATCCATCATCCTGGCGATGCATTGTGCAAACGCCTCGGCATCCCCAACCTCAGCCAGGCAACCAGTGACACTATCCTCGAACGCAACATCCGCCATCCCGATCAATCGCGAGGCGACTGGCACACAGCCGTTGGCCTGTGCCTCAAGCAGAACAAGAGCCAGGCCCTCGTTATATGACGGCAGCAGCAGTATGTGGTGGTTCTGCATCGCGCGGTACACCGCTTCAGCCGACTGAAGGCCGCGTAGTTCAGCCAAGTGCATCACGTTCTGTTGCACAAGATCTCGGGCCAGGGCTTCTCGGTCCGGACCGTCACCAATCACCGTCATCTGGACGGGCAGGCCGTGCGTCCGGCAGGCTGCCAGAATCCCTGGCAACAGCAGGATGCCCTTCGGTCGCTCGCGCAGTCTGCCAACGTACAACAGGCGCAGGGGCAGTTCCCAGTCGGTCCGTCTGGACAACGCGGCGTCTGATGGGAGAGCGACGCCGCAAAGGATGCATTGAACGTGCTTGTTCGGTAGTTGCGCTGCCATACGCTGTTGGATTCGAGGGCTGACCGCTACGATGAGGTTCCACACTCGCTGAGTCAGACAGGTCTGCTCATACAACAGGGCTCTATCACCATGCAGTATCGACACCGCGGCGGTCTCATCGGGGATCAGGTGCAGGCCTGACCGTGCGTACTGTGACCACCGCACGCTATTGAAGAAGGCGACGTCATAGCGTGCAGCGGAGAAATGATCTGCCACGCGCCGCGAATAGTGCACCGCACTCTCCCAGCGGCCGGGTGGGATCACAACACCTGGGATGTCGTTCTCAGCCAGAATCGACCACATCTCGCCCGGCGTGATGGCGACAACGACAACAGCGTGGCCGGCTTCTATCAGGTAGCGACTAAGACGGATCACGAAGGTCGCGATCCCGCCACACTGCATGTTATTGATGCATAGCGCAATTCTCATAAGGTCGTTGTGCTGGTATTCAGAGACTCTCCGCTACGAGGCCCATCACAATGCGCTTCAGTCGTTCGGTATTAGTCGTCATGCTGTATTCACGGCGAAGCAAGGCGAGGCCGTTGCGTGCCAACTGTTGGCATTGGTCGGTGCTGCGCAGTAGGTCCACTATGCAGCGCGCAAAGGCAGTGGGTGTGTCGGCCAGCAGGACGTCAGTACCATTGGTTAGGGCGATTCCCTCAGCGCCCAGTGCTGTGCTGACCACAGGTAGTCCACATGCCAGCGCCTCCAGGATCTTGATCCGCATGCCACTACCATGAAGCAGCGGCACTGCGGCGACGGATGCCTGGTGCAGGTAGGGTGCAACTGTCGGCACGGTACCGGTGCATTGTACACCGGGATGTGCCTCCAAGGAACAGCGGAGGTCCGTCGGCATGTGCCCGACCAGGAGCAAGCGCGCACTGGGACAAGCCTGGCGCACCTGAGGCCAGACCTTGCTAAGCAACCAGCGGACGCCCTGCTGGTTCTGGAATGCGTGGAAGTTGCCGGTCATGAGTACGAGGTTCTGATCCCGGGTCACCGGTCGTGCTAGCTGGTAACAGCGCTCGTCCACGAAGTTGGGTACGCACAGGCTCCTGGCCGGGTCCATTCGGCGCGCATGATAGTGCTGATCCGCCTCGGTGACGCTGAGAACCCGATCGAAGCGGCGGAAGAGTCGGCGTTCATGCCAGACCTCCAGTGGGTAGCGTGCAGCGTAATAGACGTGCCAGCGGGTTAGTGGTCTGCTGCTCAACCCCTGTAGCGTCAGCCGGGATTGGGCGTTGTGGGTTCGCATGATCGTCCTGGCCCCCACCGCGTCGGCCAGTGATGCATAGTGACCCCAATGCCCATAGCTGAACCAGACGATATCTGGCCGCAGCGTCTGGCAGAGTGCGTGTATCTGCCGTCGCCACGATGGTCGACGGATGATGACGAAAGGACTCTGCAGCAGGCGTTGCCGAAACGACTGTCCCACGCCCGGGAGCTCATGCCATGCGTGCACCTGCTCCAGCAATGAACAATCTGATGGCGGAGAGGGCGCCAGTACCGTGATGTCGAACTGGCGGCTCAAACTGTCCAGTATATTGTGACAATGAATCTTCTCACCACCGTGCGGAGGGCACGATCGTAACTCGGTGACAAAGAGCATGGTTGGACGTGTTGAAGGTGCTACCATGGTTGGCGATTCTATCATTGAAGCTCAGCTACAGCAAGGATCGCGAACGATGGAATCCGTTTGCTGGTTCTTCGGGCCCTGTAGACGGACTGCAGGCCGAACGCGAAATCGGAGGAGCATACAGAGGGGACGTTTCACGAAGCGGCCTCCGCAAACTGCGCGTATTCGCTCTGGCGCACGGCCTCGATCAGTGCCGCGTAGTTGGAGATGATCTCTGCGTATGGACGGTCCCAGGTTCTGTCAATGTTTGTCAGTATGGAACCCGTTCCAATCCCAGTGCATCGAAAACGCGTCCCGCCGCGTCGTGCCAACGTGCTGGATTCTGCAACTCGCGCTCGTAGACCATCGGCAAGTGAGGGACATGGGCTACGGCCTGCTGCTCGCGTTCCGCTAACCGGATGCAACTTCTGATCTGGGCGAGCAACTCCATCAGCGCGATTTCTACAGTGGGTGTGACGGCAGCAGCGGTCTGAGGCGCCGGTCGACCGTACTGGCCTGTATGCCTCGCGACCAGGAGCGATATGGCTTCCTGCAGGCTGTTGCGCCGGCGGAGGGCGACAATCAACCAGCCGTGACGGTGTAGGTCGACCACTGTGCTGCCGATATCCAGCATGTAGTAGGGCGCTATCTTGCAGCCGAAGACGGGTCGCTCGCTATGGTGCGCCAGGTAGTTTAGATAAGTGCGTGGATAGCGCCAGATGATCGGGCGCAACAGTCGTCTGGGACCATGCCATTGCCTGAAGTACTTAAACTCCTCATTGGCCCAGTGGATACTGTGATGATTGCTGAGCAGAGAGCCAAGTAGGCCGCTGCCTGTGCGAGCGTGACACAACACGATGAATTTGGTGGGATGGGTGACAGACATGGTGTTCACCAGTCCAGCGATTGCTCATAGCCCAGGCGGATCAACAGAGGGCCATAGCGCTCCTTGAAGGCTGCCGTGACCCGGGGGGTGAAGTAGTTGCGCCAGTCGCCGGCTATCCCCTTGCGATAGTGATGCCGGACATTCTCTTGGCCCTGCAACCGGCCGCCAGTCTTCCTCTCGAACGCGTTCTGAGCGAGGATGCGACGCAGAATTAGTTGTGGAAGACAGGTGGGGTGTGTCGTGCGCTGGTTGCGAAGGCGGTAGAGCGCTCGTTCGGACAGCATGGCAACCAGTGTAGAAAGTCCCAGACGGGGTGTGGTCAGGCCGAGGAACCGGAATACCTGACAGAAGATGGTCATAGGATCGGTGATCAGCATCTCGTACCGCGTCTCATAGATATCGGTGTCGTCATAGCGCCAGCCGGCCATGTTGGCGAAATTGGCGTCCTCAAACTCGAGCTCGAGCAAGAGACCTGCCTCGATGGAGGGCGCCGCCGCGAGTTGTCGACGCCACTCGGTCATACGTTCCTGATTATACTGCGTAATGGGATGGGAATGGAGGTGAGAGAAGTAGCCTGAAACAACAATATCGCGTGGATCCCTGATGACGTGAAAACCGCGATAGCCATAACGTTCGTTCAGCGCGGCAATAGCTGCAGCATTGGCGTTGGCGAAGTAGAGCACATCTGCTGTTGGTTCAACGTAGCCGCGCCCCTTGATGTGCAGCCGATGGCGGGTTACGGTTCCATCAATAGCCACTGGAGCAGGATCAACCGGTCTATCGACGGTTTCGAAGTCGAGTCCCAGCCAGTCAGCCGTGTCTTTGACCACAGCCTTGATGTACTGCGTGGCGCACTTGTGGTGGCCGAAATAGACCAAGGGGGGTTGGTGTGTCGTCGGCATCTGCGTTACCAGTCGTCCTGGGTCTCGTAGCCCATTTCTACCAGCAACGCATTCCAGCGGCCGTCCTGGGCAGTCTTGAAGCATTCAACAGTGTCTGATGTGAAGTAGTTGCGCCAGTCGCCCACGATCCCTTTGCGGGCTGCTGCGTCGGCCTCCTGTCCGGGTATGCGCCCGGTGGTGCGGGCAAAATCGCGACGAGTAACCACAGCGGCGACCTGACGCTGATTCACAGGTAACCCCAACTCTTCGGCCAGCCGGGTCACTGTTGCTTGGGGCTGAGCCCGAAGGGCCTCGTAGACGATCTGGACGGCGTAAGGTGTACGGAACCAGCGCTCCAGTTCGACAAGGAGTGTCGGGTTGCGACTCAGCAGCAGACGGTTGATACGCTCGGCTGGCGACAAGGAACGAAACTCCTCACCCAGGCCCCCTTGAGCTTGAGGAAGCCGAGCTCGCTGGAAACTGGATGATACAACCACGTCTCGCGGGTCACGATAGATCGTCACGAAGCGGGCGAGTGCGGCCTGATCCTCGGTGGTTGGCGGATCGGCATGTCCCTTGAGAATTGCCCAGCCATGTATTCTTGCCACCCAGTAGTAGTCGATACTCCCCGGCCACAGTGCTCCGAATCGATGCAAATGGGGCGGAGCCTCGTTGATCGCGTTCCTCAGACAACCCAAGTCCCGCAAGATCTCGAATAGCCAGGTGGAGCCAACGCGATGTGCCGAGCCGATCACGACCACAAGTCGGGAGGCATTCATCCGTCGTTGGATAATATGGAGTGGCCAGGATGGGTTGGCGTGTATGTGGAGCCAGCCCAACGCAGCGAATCGAGCGAGTCGGTGGTCTCTCAGATGCATAATACTTGCCCTGGAAGGACAGGTTAAACCATTGTCTGTCTTCGTTGCCGATCAAACATCTCCCGTTTCTGGCAATCGGCTGACAGAGCGTTCCCTAGACTACGCCGTCGTCCAGTCTCTTCAGCCAGCGATCAAGGTTGCCCCAGGCCAGGCTTGTATAGATCGATGGCCAGCGCCGGACGACCAGTTCAGCATACTCGCCAGTCAGAGCCTCGACTTGAGACTCCGACGCTCCCTTACTGGGCGACAACGGCTGACAGAGCTCGAAAGTGATCCTTCCGTCGCTTCCCATAACGCCGAATACCGGTACCAGCGGGGCCTTGGTCTGTACAGCCAGTTCAGCGCCCCCGCTTCGAAACATCCTTTTTCCACCGAAGAATGGGACGGTCACACCTTGTTGTCCCTTGCCACCATCAGCGGCGATGATGACCGGTTCGCCACGCATCAGATTCCGGTAGGCACAGTGTAGCTGAAGCGATCGATCGTGTAGAGAGCTTGGCCCGTCGCCCGTCTTGCCACGGATGAACAGTGGTTCGTCGCCGTGGTAAGCCAGGTAGCGCACAAGTAGGGTGCTGAGATGACTGTGCATCACCAAGAAGATGGTCCCGGGTGAGTTGAGACGCGGTTGAAGCAGGGCGGAGTCGCCCTCGACTACGATCCAAGGCGACGCGCCTAATGATCCGGCCAGCACCCGGCTGCGCCACGTGGTCCAGGTGTTAGCCAGGAGACTGCGTGCGATTGCCTCATCGCCGTCCTGTTCTCCGACGAGCTCACTCCAACGTCGCAGTAACGCGAGCTCGTGGGTGAAGAGTCGCTGTCGTACGGAAGGTATCGCCAGCCAGGCACGCTGCAAATGTATCCCGATCCCATAGGGCAGGCCGTGGCCTCTCACGATCGGGCCTGTGTGGGCTATGCGGTCCCGTCGAGCTGCCTTCGGTTGTGATCTGCGTGGAGTCAATGAGCTTCCGCCCTGCGGCTGGGTATCTGTCTGGTTAAGCACAGAGGAATGCTCTGGCGCGAGCAAGTGCACCAGGTGAGAGATCGTGGGGTTTTGGAAGAACTCAGGCCCGACATGCGCGCCCAGCTCCTTCTCGGTATACAGTGTGAGGCGAGCCACCGTCAGCGAGTCACTTCCGAGTTCAAACAGGTTGTCCTCTGGTTTGATGTCCGGCAGGTCCAGCATCTTTTCAGCGAGGGTGATCAAAGCCTGTGTCATGGAGGCTGGATCAAGCCCGTTGGTCAGCGGCGAGGTTAAGTTCGTATGCTCTGGGCGAAACCCCTCAGCCAGATACCTGTCACGTGTGGCGGCACGAGCCACCTTCCCACTCGTGGTAATCTCGACCCAACCGCGGCGCACGAAGCGTACATCGGCCAGGGCAACGGATGTGTGTCGGTGAACCCGTCGAAGAATCTCACTAGCCAGTTGATCCCTCTCTGTTTCCGGCAGACGGCGGCGTAGTTCACACACGAGCACGGGTAACTCAGTCCCCAAGTCTGGACTGCGTATGCCGAACGCGACAGCCCGTCCACCGATGTCTCCCAAGACGTCGAGAGCCGGCTGCTCTAGGGCTTCTGGGTAGATGTTTCTCCCCGCGCTGATGATCAAGTCCTTCTTGCGATCTACGACATAGAGCTCATTGTCGGCCAGGTAGCCCAGATCACCGGTGAGCAGTCGGCCATGTTGGAGGGCCTGCTGAGTCAGATCCGGACGGTACAGATATCGCTCGAACATAGCTGGCGACTCGATGGCGATTTCACCGATCTGGCGCTCTGGCAATGGAGAGCCCTGCTCGTCGATCACTGTGATTGTCGTTTGCGGCAGAGATATGCCGCAACTCACGACGCTCAGGGCGTCGCTGTCGTTGGTGGGAATGGCCCGGCCCTGTGTCAGGAGCTCTTGCCGCCGGATGTGATCTACGCGCAGGGGGACGCTGTCAGGTGTCAGACTGGCCGTCAGGACAGACTCTGCCATACCGTAGCCTACTCGGAGCATCTCGGGCGTTACCCCGAAGGGCTTGAAGCGGGTCGTGAAGGCATCGAGGGTGTTCTTCTGTACCACCTCCGTCCCCGCAAGCAGGTATCGGATACATCCCAGATCAAGCTCATCCCCATCGCGCAGTCGCACATTGCGGGTCATATGGGAGAAGCCGAAATTGGGCATAGCACACACCGTGCCACGGTAGTCGTGGATCGCCTGTAGCAACGTGCGAGGTTGGCGCACCCAGTAATCCGGTGAGATCGTGACCACGGGCACTCCACTGGCCAGGGGCAGTAGGAGGTTGAGCACAAGTCCAAGGTCGTGATAGAATGGCGTCCAGCCGACCAGTACGTCGCTCTTGCTGAGCCGCAGGACTGCCACCAGGTTTCGCAGGTGGTGCAGCACGGCAGCCTGGCTGACCACGGCGCCCTTGGGTGTGCCGGTGGTGCCGCTGGTGAGCTGGACATACGCTGGAGATGACGGAGTTGAGATAGAGAGGGGACGTTTGGGAGGTGAGTCTGGCGTCGGCATGCCGGCCAAGGTGGCGTACTCCAGCACGATACAGCGCGAGTCTCCCAGGTGTTGAGCGAAGTGATCCAGAGTATCTGACAGTGCGACGATCGCATGTGCCTGGCAAGTCTCTACAATGGTCAATACCCGCTGGTAGTAGGATGATGCCTGTTTGAAGACACTCGGGTAGGGGGCAACGATCGGTGTCGCTCCTGTATACATCGCTGCCAGCAGAAGCGCGATCAGGGAGGGATTGTGTTCACCCGCCAGTACGACCACATCCTCTGGACCGATGCCGGCCACTGCTAGCCGGGTAGCAAGTTGCTGTGCCTGGGTGTGTAGCTGTTCGTAGGTGAGCGACAGCGTCGTCCGATCACCGGTCAGAAAAGTCGCGATCACGCCTTCGGGCTGCGTTGTGGCGCACGCCTTGATGGCATCGGTGAGGGTGTTAGCGTCCGCAGGGATCATATGCAGCCGCACTGACTATCGCGCGTATTGAGTGTCGATGCAGGTGAATTCGAGCGGGTCATGGTTTGTGGCGAGTCTAGCACAGAGGATTAGTTTGACAAGCGACCACATCGTGCTGCTGCAAGATGCTCAAGTCCGGAGCGGATGTCGGCCGGCAGTGCCGCTGATCTACCATCCCGATGCTGCCGACGGTGGGGCGTGTCGTTGACTCATCAGATCATCGTAGTATAATCAGCGCCCAGTGGATGGTACGGTGGTTTGGGTGGACTCACACCAGAGTGCCGTGGTATAGCTGGCGCGAAGCAGTCACACTGAGCTTGTGTCAATCGTCTTGTCGAATTATCAGGAGAGGTTCAATGGATCGAGGTTCGGGTGTGTCGGTGAATCGTGTGGAATTGTCGCTCAGCGATCTTCTCGGTAAGTCGCATACCGATGCTGTGTGCGAGGCTTGTGCGTTTGTCCAGGGTGTTGATAGTCGGGAGCTCGTTGCCCTGGCCGATGAGAAGGTGGATTTCTTCCCACAGTCGTTCCAGCAAAGGATGGACGATCTGCTAAATCATGTTGGGGAGCAAGTGTGCGATGGCCTCCCGACCTCTGCTGCCGGGGCGGGGTCCGCTGCTTTTGTAGGCGCTACCGATACTCGCAAATCCCCACTGACTGGTCTGGGCTTCATACGCATCGGCGAGGATGGGAGGGCCTACCTCGCGGCGAAGAGTGAGCACTACCATCTCTCCATTGGGCACAGCTTTCCCGGATACAGGTTGCTGCAGCATGCCGAGAAGCTGGGCATTCCGAATGCAACTCACAACAACACCCGCGGACACGCGACACGTCTCGTCGAGCAAGAGCTCGTGCGAGTGGTCAACGGTATACCGAAGGGCGACCGGGAGCGTCTTTCTCAGGTTATCTCGACCCAAGAGCCTCATGTTCTGAATCGAGTACTTAACCTGGAGACTGGAAGTCTGGTGGTGGAAGCGGCGCTGAAGATGATGTTAGCACGGTTCTACCGGCTGGACGCGGTATCCGATACGCCCGTCTACCAGGGTCGAGTTCCTGTAATATTGGTTCTGGCGGATCACGGTGGTGGTAAGTCAGCCAACTATCACGGCACGACCACTCTGACGCAGGTGCTACGCGGCATGTGGCCCGATCTGTACGAGAAGTTGGAGTCGAGTCAAACGATGATCGTTGAGCCGGTCCAGATCAACGACATTCGGGATTTTGAGCGAGCTGTGCTCAAGTACGATGCGGGTCGCTACAAGGTGGCCGGCTTCTTCCACGAGATCGTGCTTATGAATTACGGCGCCATCAAATTGGATGCGGAGTACTTGCGGCAAGCCCACACGATCTGCCGCGAACGGGACATCCCGATTATGGTCGATGAGATTCAGTCGTGCGTATGGGCGCCCGATCTGTTCCTATTCAGAGAGTATGGCCTGCAACCTGACCTCGTGTCGATTGGGAAAGGTTTCCCGGGTG
>JAAZAN010000285.1 GCA_012514315.1 Chloroflexota bacterium | reverse complement strand
GAGCGGCCTGTTCAATCCCACCAACTACCTGTGGCACAACTTCTTCTGCATCGGGAATGAGTCGTGCCAGACGGGCGATTTCAACGGCGACGGTCTCGACGACATTGTGACCTTTACCAAGGGCGACGACGCCAACGTCTACGTTGAGCTCTCAAACGGTTCAAGCTTTGGCGATGCCAATGCGCCTGCAGAGAAATGGCACGATCTCTTCTGTGCCCTTAACGAGGCGTGCGATGTCGGCGATTTCGACGGCAACGGCAGAGACGACATCGTCACCTTCCTCCAATCAGACTATGTAGGCGGCATCGAACCACACCCTGAGACAAACGGCGATGTGATCGTCGCGGTTTCGGCCGGTTCGCAGTGGGCCGGAGGATTCATCACCCTGCCGAAGTGGATCCATTACTTCTGCATCGGCAATGAGATCTGCGAAACGGGCGACTTCAACGGTGACGGAGTTACAGATATCGCTGCCTTCACTCGTGGGACGTACGGCTATGTCTACGTGGCGCTGGCCAGGATCGGAACGGGTTACTACTTTGCAGACGCTCCTGGCACTCCGCCGGTCTCAAAGTGGCTGCTCCCGCTCTTCATACGGCGCACGGGGCAGTGAGGTCGCTGGCAACAAGGGCGCTCGAGACGCATAACGTGTTCTTCGAAGTGGTCACGTCTCAAGACATCGGGTATCTGCCGGCAGCAGACCTGGCAGCATAAAGAAACGGCCCGCTGAGAAACACCATCTCAGCGGGCCGGCTCACCCTCAAGTCATACCATTGCCGCGATACTGGACGGTCAATCACATCTCCGGGCAAGCCAGTATGTGTATTCTATGGCACACTTAGTGTAAGGAGTGTGCGCGTGAAACGACTGATCTTGCTCATTGTGATCCTCGCCGCCATTGGGTTCGTCGCTATCCAGTTCATCCCAGTCGACCGCACCAACCCTCCGGTGACGCGCGAGATCGCCTGGAACTCACCTGAGACCCGCGCCCTGGCCCAACGTGCCTGCTTTGACTGCCACAGCAACGAGACAGTGTGGCCCTTCTACTCCTACATTGCGCCAATCTCGCTGATGCTGGCGGAGCATGTAGCCGACGGTCGTGACCGGCTGAACTTTTCCGAATGGGACGGACGGAACGAGGACTTTGACGATATCGCAGAGGTTGTGACTTCGGGAAAGATGCCCCTTCCGACTTACCTGCTTCTCCACCCAGAAGCGCGACTCTCGGAGGCCGAGAAGCAAGGGTTGCTTGAAGGTCTCGCTCTCACATACGAACAGGATCCTCCACGGTAGCAAGCGCGGCCGCTCAGACATTTTTACACTTACAGCCTCAGGCAGATTTCACACGCCCCTGGGGCTGTTTTTTGCCCCGCGGCGTGAGAGGTTGGACGGATTCGCGTCGCCATCAACGCGGTATGCTGCAGACGACGAATTTCGCCAAGTCACCGGTTGACATATGAGAAACCTTCATGTATATTGTACTTACATTTAATGGTCACTACATCCTGAGCGTGAATCATGGTTGCGAATCTTGCGAGAGTCTGGAGTGCGCGCCTCATTGAACCCATTGCGCGTTTCTTGGGTTCGCTCGGATTATCACCTAACGCCGTAACAATACTGGGCTTCTTTCTCACAGTGGCAGTTGCCGGCGTGTTGGCCACTGGACGCTTACTCCTCGCGGGCCTTCTCCTTATAGTCACCCTGGCATTCGACGCGGTGGACGGAACGCTTGCCCGGATTTCGGGTCAGACCACCCGGTTCGGTGCTTTTCTTGATTCAACTCTAGACCGTTGGGCCGAGGTGGCCATGTTCGTGGCCATCGTCTGGCTCTACCTGCGCACCGATAACGACTTGGGTGTAATACTGGCAGTTCTGGCGTTGTCTATGTCGCTATTGGTCAGTTACACACGAGCCAGGGCCGAGGGTATCGGCCTCGAGTGCAAGGAGGGGATTCTAACGCGCTTCGAGCGGATGGTGATCCTGATTCTCGGCCTGGTCGCCGGACAACTCATCTGGGCTCTGGCGATTATCGCCGCGCTGGCAGGCACCACCGCTGTCCAGCGCATCTTGGTTACCTGGCAGGGCGCCAAGGCGACCAAGTAGTGGGCACTCCGGTGGCCACGAATTTGCAATGAGTTTGCTAAACTGGCTGGTTTGGGCGTTATCTTTTGTCACCTTTGGCGTCTTCAAAGGTGATGGAACGCGCATTTGGCAGCCTGGCGATGATCAAGAGTTGCTGGAGAAGGCCAGCCGAGCCGAGCCAGCAGCGCTGGGGATGCTGTATGACCAGTATGTGGAGAAGATCTACGCGTACATTTACCATCGCGTTGGGCAGGCAGACCTGGCCGAAGATCTCACGGGCCAGGTATTCATGCGAATGCTCGAGGCAGTGCGAAACGGTAAAGGTTGGCGTACATCCTTTTCCGGGTGGCTCTATCGAATCGCGCACAACCTGGTCATCGATCATTACCGGCGCAAGCATCGCGCGACATTGGTCAACATAGATGACGCTGAGCCGGTGCAGGCGCAGGCTGGAGATCCGGTGCGCTCAGTGGAGAACCAGTATGAACGCGAGCGACTGCGAACGGCACTCGCAAAACTAACGGAAGAGCAGTCTCAGGTGATTT
>JAAZAN010000284.1 GCA_012514315.1 Chloroflexota bacterium | reverse complement strand
TCAGGGCACTGACCGGACGCACCTTGGCGAGAAGAGGCCGCCAGAAGAGCCAGCGAAGCGGGGCGACGCGCAGGATTGCATTCAGTGGCGGCCCCAGCAGCCAGCCTGCGGCGGTATCCTGAAAGATAGGCGGATGGTCATGCGCAAGGTGATATGCTCTGTGGGCGGCTGCGAACTGAGCGGTTGCGCTAGGATTCACTGTGTCCCTCCAGATCGAACAGATGCGCTGGTGGAATCCCACCGACGCGGCCCGCTGGGCCAGCGCCCGCCACGATTGGCCTTCATCATACGCTATCTTGAGCAGGGCGTCAATGCTCGTCTCATAGGGAAGCTCCTACGGCAGATCCAGAGCGCAGTAGACGTTCCCAGTCTACACATGCGCCCCGATCGGCAGGCGAGATTGCTCAGCATCAGCGGTCCGTGGTACAATATTCTGTCGCGTGATGGACAGCAGCGTTCGGTTGATCGCATCACCAGTCCACACGATACGAGGGCACATCTGATGTTGAGCATCGCGATCGGACAGATGGACGTTCGCGCCGGCCAGCGAAAGGACAACTTGGCAGACGCCTGGAGGCTGGCTAATCAGGCCCGAGAGGCCGAGGTCGACATTCTGCTACTGCCCGAACTCTGGCTCGATGGCTACGACTTGGAGCACGCAGATACGTGGGCCACTGAACTAGGCGCCGGCGGGTTCGCTGAGATGGCGGCTATGGCCCGCGCATCGGGCCTGTACGTAGTAGGCTCTCTGATGGAACGTCACGCGGAGGGCATATCGAACACCGCCGTGTTCGTTGACCCCACCGGAGAGATACTGGGTTCCTATCGCAAAATCCACCTGTTCCGCCTCATGCAGGAACAGCGATACCTGGTACCTGGTGACCACGTCACCCTATGCCAGACACCCTGGGGCCCGGTGGGACTCGCTATCTGCTACGACCTGCGATTCCCGGAGATGTTCCGCACGTTGGCGCTAGCCGGCGCAGTCATGTTCCTGATCCCAGCACAATGGCCCGTGCGGCGTATTGATGCTTGGCTTCTGCTGTTGCGGGCGAGAGCAATCGAGAATGAGATGGTGGTCGCTGCCTGCAACCGAATAGGAGTGGAGAACGAGGTCGTCTTTCCGGGGAGATCGGCCATCGTAGACCCCTGGGGGCATACCCTTGTGGAAGGCGACGACCAGCCCGGCCTGTTCGTCGCTCAAGTGAACCTTGATGAGATCAAAGTGGCCCGGCGCTACATGACCGTGTACGAGGACCGCCGGCCGGACGCCTATCATATTGCTGGAGAGTTGAACACACCATGAACCTCGCAGAAGTGCTACAGGTCGCGGTGGATACCGCGATCGAGGCGGGCGGCATCATACGCACAGCCTTCCCGCGCACAGTCCTGCCCCATGTCAGGTACAAAGGCGCCGTCAATCCGGTCACGGACACAGATACAGCAACAGAGTCCTTCATCATCAACAGGCTGCTGACAGCCTTCCCCGATCACCGAATCCTGGCAGAGGAAGGCGGATTCGTGAACGGCAACCAGACGCCTGCAGGTGCTACAGACGCCCCTATGTGGGTGGTCGATCCCCTCGACGGCACCAACAACTTCGCCCATGGGTTTCCCCACATCGCCATCTCATTGGCATTGCAGATCGAGGGCCAGACGGTCGTAGGAGTGATCCACGATCCGCTCCGCGGCGAAACCTTTGCGGCGATGAGGGATGGCGGCTGTACACTGAATGGCGAGACCGTCCACGCATCGCCAACCGCCCATTTGGCGGATGCGTTCCTGGGAGCAGGCTTCCCGTATGACCGACGAACCGCCGCCGACAATAACACTGAGAGGCTCGATCATTTCCTTAGACGAAGTCAAGGAGTGCGGCGCGCAGGCTCTGCTGCGCTCGATCTAGCGTATGTAGCGTGTGGCAGACTCGATGGATTCTTCGAGATTCGTCTCAGCTCCTGGGACATCGCAGCCGGGGTGTTGCTGGTGTGTGAGGCGGGGGGGCAAGTAACCGATTTTGAGGGGCTTCCCACTGGGCTGAACGGCGAGACGGTGCTTGCCTCCAACTCTCTGATCCACCAGGAGATGTTGAGGGTGATTCGAGAAGGCGCCAGTGCGCCTATCCCTGAGTAGATTCAGGAACAATGGTATTCATGCTCTTTCTTCGAATATCACTTAATAGTCTTAGTAGGGGCTGTGGATACAGGGGAGAAGAGCCGTTGTCAGGCTCGACCCCCGCACATCTGGGTGTCGGGCCCAGTCGCACCCCTATAGAGAGCGCCGATCATAACAATCGCTGTCCACATACCTATGTGGATGGATGCAGATTTGTGGATCAAGCGCCTTCCCGGGGCATGAAATAAAGAGGCTGGCAGGACTTCCTACCAGCCTCTTTGGAAGGGACTTATCCCCAGAAGAAGGTTGTTATCCACAG
>JAAZAN010000283.1 GCA_012514315.1 Chloroflexota bacterium | reverse complement strand
CCTGGGAGCGCAGGGAATATGTCGACCGCAGGCCATTGTGCCTCACAAGTGCCACGACACTGCTGGCTCCGCCAAGCTACTGTGGCGACGCAACTAACACTCATATGGCCCTGTCCGGAGCGACACGCCATGGAGGGTTGCCCGGCCTCCAGTCTCTTGTGACCTAAAGGGTCAGCGGGTCAATCATCAAGTCATCCGCGGGGCTCTCCCACAGAGGCTTGTAGAGTACTCCGCCTATGCCAGTCGGATCAACGGTGAACTGCGCGATATGCATCGCGTCAGTGATATTGGTGACACCGTCGTCAGTGGTATCTCCGGCAGTCAACTGGTCGGCCGTGAGTTCGCGTAGTTGCACGGTGTACTGCGCGATGAACATGGCATCAACGATATCGGTGACTCCATCGAGATTGGCATCACCTTCTACCAGTCCTGCGGTCACAAGCACAACATCCGAGCCGACCACCTCGATAGAGATAGGACAAGCTGGCCAGACCAATGCAGTGTTCTCAATAACGACATCAAGAGCCTGACTCCCCACTTCCATGAGGGGAGTCGCATTGTCAGCGATGAACGCCTGGAATCCAGGATGCTCGTCGCCGACCTCAAGGGTTGTCAATGTGACTGAGGGAACACCTGCGTCACATCCTATCTCGCCCTCAATCGAAAACGTGGCCGTCTTGCTGCCAACAGCGATCGTCCCATCGGTGATGGTGGCGGTGAGTCCATCGAAGATGATGGATGCATCTGCGGTGGATGTGACGCCCAGAGCAGTGGCCTGCACTACTATGTCCAGAGAAATGTCGGCGACAACCGTCACATCTACTGTCCATTGTCCTTCTCCGTCCGCCAGGTAGTCATTGGCCGCAGTCTCGAGACTGGTGGTCATCCCGTCGAGCTTCTCTTGCAGTTGAGATTCACTCTTGTACGAGGACCCCCCGGCGGAGAACGTGGCTTTCAGCACCGCGCCGGCACCTTCATCCACCACGTTGACCTCGGTCAGATCCCCGCCAGGCGATGTCAGCGAAAGACCGCTCACGTCGATGAGCTTGTTCAGTACGTCCACGATCGTGGCCTTGTCGCTGGCGGACAACCCTGGTGTATACGAGTCCATGACGACCAGATCGCTGAAGCTCGCGACCCTCAGCTTTCCTTCCGATTCGAGGTACTGTAGGGTAAGATCGCATTTGACTCTAGGATTGTGGCCAAACACGTCCAACTCGGCAGACGCCTTTGCGGTATTGCTTCCATCGAAGGTGAGTCGCAACTCGTTCAGCCCGACCGTGATTCCGCGCACCGTGAACGAGAAGCCGGTCAGTGCCATCACGTGTGTGCTGCTGTTGAGCGCCACGGCGGGCGGCGCTGTCACCGTTACAACCGAACCGGAGATGGCATCAACGAGCCACGTTTCTATATCGGATGCCGAATAGGTCTCGTCTGCGCTCACCAGGGGGGCAAACGTGGAAAGCGACAGAACGGACAAGAGAGTCAAGGCCATCAACAGTCTGTGAGCACGCTTCCAAACGACGCCCGAGTTCACCATTTCTTCCACACCTCACTTGTGTTCACGGAGAGGAACCGGCATCTTCTGCCAGGTCGGTAGCACGGCCAGTATAGGACCCCAGCAGATTCATTTCAACAATTCCTCGGCAAATCAGGACCGCTGTAGTGTATGCGCACTCGTACTGCCACCGACCGTATCCGCTCATTAGTACCCTTGGGGCTGGCGGCCCGGACCGTCCGAATGTGCGAACCGTGACTGCACTTCGAGATTCGCATAGTACTTTGGTACATAATGCCACATTCTGGGGGCACAACCGAGATTCCGGGCCGTGGTTCCTGTGGAGGCATTCGCCCGTGCCCGCTTCGTATGCTATGCTGGCT
>JAAZAN010000282.1 GCA_012514315.1 Chloroflexota bacterium | reverse complement strand
GACGGGTATTACTTCGGGTGGCTTCTGATCCCGTCGGCGTCTGTTGATCCAATCCTCAAGCACGTTCCAGAAATCCTGTGGAATGCTTGGGGACGAGGCAGCCAGCGTTCTTACATTCTGTTTCGCCGCATCGAGCACTACCAGCACCTTCTTGGCCTTTCCCTGTAACAACTCTGGAGCCCTTATGTCATCGCGCCACGTGAATCTACACACGGATAGAATCTCATACTTCCATTGCCCCTTGCGTTGATCATAATCTTCAGCGACGGCCACCACAACAATGTCCCATTCTCGACCTGTCCTGTCATATGGTCGATCAACCAGGCTTCCTGGGCCCTGCGGCCTTGGCATCGCTTCCGGTAACCTGGAATGGTCTGTCGGAATTTGAACGCCACTGGGGGAATGTGGGGGGGCATCAAAATGTGGCGCATCACCAAGAATGACTTGGACGAGGATAATGTTCTTGTAGGTATCGCGTCTTTCTCGATGGTAGTGTATCTCATATCCTAGCGCACCTAGCGGCATGACGGCCCTTTTCCATGGAGCAGCCTGCAAATCCACATCCGTGATTGCCCTCAACTCGATTGTCCACCGGCCGCGCCCTGGGAAGAATTCCTTGTGCTGGTATTGCCGGGCTGCGTTCTGCAACCCACTCGGATCAATCCAATTCACCGGATCATTCCCGCAGTAGCGGTAGAGGTTGGCGTCGCCGGCGGCGAAGGCGATGGGGTCTTCGGATTGCCAATGAGCTAGGACCGCATCATACCATCGCTGGTGGTTGTTCTGCAAGTCGGTGAAGTCGTCGAAGAATCGACCCGTGAAGCCGAAGACGCAATCCACCGCGCCGGTTTCGGCCGCCTTTTCGCCGAATGCCCGGTAGGTGATGTGGTTTTCGATGATCCACTCGTCATCGGCCGCGTAACCAGGCGTGCCGTTGTCGTCGAGGACCAGAATATCCCGAACGCTGTTCTGGTGGTCCGTCAGGGTCCAGCGGACGTCGTCGGCCGTGCCGGGCGTTTGATCGGCCCCGGAATCCACCGCCTCATCGGCCAGCAGCATGTCCACCGCCGGGCCCCAGAGGTAGCGGTGCGTCGGCGCGCCCGACTCGTCCAACTGCAAAACAATCTGCCCGGCGTCGGTCGCCGGGTTGGCCCCGAAGGGGATCGTCCCTTCCTTGCTCGTTGACAGGTCTTTCAACGCCCAGTTATTGGAAGCGTCGCCATCGTAAACAAAATACTCGGTTGTCGGTGATTCCGTTATGCCCGCGCCGTCGGCGTCCACCGTCCGCGAGATCATGCGGTTCAGGTAGTCATAGGCGTAATCGACCGTCTGGCTTCGCGTGTCGTTCGTGCCCGGGATGTAGTCGTCGTAATCGTCGAACGTGTCGAAGCTGTAGACGCCCACCAGCCGGTTGCGATGATCCCAAACATACTCCGTGACCTCCGTGTCCCCCGTGGTGAGACTCTTACTCCAATCGGCCCAATCGCACAATGTCCACACAAATGTCCGACACGACATTGACGGTACCCAGTACGATAGCCAGCCACACTGGCAGCGGAAGCACTCGATACCATCCCTGAAACACTCGGTAGAGAGACCACGTTGCCAGGACGGTGCCGACCACCGCAACCGTGGCCACGACGACCGACAATGCGACAAGAATGCGATTCCACCGAGGAAACGGAATGGTATTGTCGTACAGGCATATCAGTAATGCACACCATGCACCGAACAGGATCACCAACCACACTGAAAGTACAGGAAATCTATGCCAGCAACGAAGGGCTCGATGCAGTAGCAAGAGTGACACGAGTGACATCACAGCGCCAGCAGAAACAATCGTGATGCGAAAGACCATGTATGCGTCCGCACGGCCGGGCGAGGGAATCGCCCTAGTTGCCAGACACAGTAGAAACAGATACCACGCGATTGGCCAGAAGGCCAGGGCCGTGTTACGCCATGATGGTACGGTCGCAAGTAGTTGATGTACCCAAAACGGCAATAACAGGAAGCCCCAGAAGTCAAGTGGTCCCATTTGTCTCACTACAGACAGAGTCAACCACGCGACGATTAGAATCTGAAATTCCACTGCGACAAGAATGGCCCTTCGATGCGAGAAGTGTCCCCAACCCATCTCAGGCGGATTGCCGCCTGAGAATATTGAAATCGATTGCATCATCATGAGGGTCGTTCACCACCGTGCGGGAGCAATGGTTCCTCGTTGTCAAATGATGTTCGATTCAGCGGCCAGACACGCCGGCGTGACCATTCTATTGGCCAAAACAACCTATTTGCCCAACAGACGGTCCATTCATAAACTTCGAAGTAACCGGGAATTCT
>JAAZAN010000281.1 GCA_012514315.1 Chloroflexota bacterium | reverse complement strand
GAGTCAACGATACTCCCATAGTATCTTTTTTAGTGAGCCAATTCGAAGTTTGACTTGCCGTGTGAAAGTGGTATACTGATTTCATCGTGATCTGCTCGGCGTGAATGATGTGTGCCTTACGGCTTGATGAGTCTGCAGTAGAGGAGCGTCACATGGCGGAAGTGAAGAAGACCGTTGTCTGCATTGAGGATGAGTTGGAGATGATTGATCTCGTCAAGCTCATTCTGGGGCGCAAGGGCTTCGAGCTTGTGGGCGCCGTCGGTGGCCGCGAAGGTCTGGAGACAGTGCGCCGGCTAAAGCCAGACCTGGTGCTTCTGGACCTCATGATGCCTGATATGGATGGGTGGGAGGTCTACCAGCAGATCAAAGCCGATGATGAGCTGAAAAGTATCCCCGTGATCGTAGTCACAGCAAAGGCTCAGAGCATCGACAAGGTGCTGGGACTTCATATCGCGAAAGTCGATGATTACGTAACCAAACCTTTTGGACCGCAGGAGCTTCTGCAGAGCGTCAATAAGGTTCTGGGTCTGAGTTCGTAGGTGGGCTGGCGCCGATTGGGGTGGGGATCATTGATGGTCCGCAGTAGTCGACACACTGCAGGTGTGGGTACAGCGATGGTGACGGGTGCTTTTCCGGAGCCATCGCTTGTTGTTTAGAGCGACGTGATGTTCCTCCTGATAGAGAGGTGACAGATGGAACTCGAGACCGTGACGATTGAGAAGCCAGAGGCGCTCAATGTTATCCTGGGACAATCTCACTTCATCAAGACGGTGGAGGATCTGCACGAGGCCCTCGTAACAACCGTCCCAGGGATCGATTTCGGACTGGCATTCTGTGAGGCTTCCGGGCCGGCGTTGGTCCGGTCGAGCGGAACAGATGCTGATTTGGTCAGGCTGGCGGAGCAGAACGCTGTGGCGATCGCTGCTGGACACAGTTTTATCATTGTTCTAGGTGAGGGTTTCTATCCGGTCAATGTTCTGAATACCATCAAAATGGTGCCAGAAGTCTGCCATATCTTCTGCGCCACGGCCAACCCAGTAGACGTGGTTGTCGTCTCGAACCTCAAGGGCCGGGCTATTCTTGGTGTGATCGATGGCGTCTGTCCCAAGGGCGTGGAGACCGAGCAGGATGTGGCTGATCGCAAGCAACTGCTCCGCATGATTGGCTACAAGGCGTGACCGCCATACTCGCGGCGCACTCTGTACCTTGCCTGGAGAGTGTGGAGCACCCTAGAGGCGGCTGTTGCAGTGCTGGAATGGGCCAGAGTATATAACGAGACAACAGACCAATTGATACTGGAACGAGCACGTGTTTGCGGTACGTTCCTCACACGTCTGAGGGGGTTGACCTTCAGAAGACATCTTGCTGACAGTGAAGGGTTGATCCTCCTCGGTGGTTCGGAGACTCGAGTGGGCTCCGCGATCCATATGTTCTTTGTGTTCTTCCCCATTGCTGTGGTTTGGTTGGATCGTGAAGGGCGAGTGATAGATCGCTGTCTGGCCAAGCCGTTTCGTCCATTCTACGCTCCGCGCAGGCCTGCGCGCGATATCATTGAGGGCCATCCCGAAATACTGGATTCTGTGCACGATGGTGATCGATTGTGCCTCAGGAGTGATTGACCGTGCGTAATCGGCTTGTTCTTGCCCTAGTGGCTCTCGTGGTCTCTCTGGCCACGATGACTGCTCCGGTCCAGGCGCAGTCTAGTGTACCGCCTGCTCAGGAACTCACCCATATCGTCCAGCCGGGCGAGACCATGTTCTCGATTGCCCGAAGGTATGGGCTCAGTGTGAATGCGATCGCCCACGCCAATGGCATCGCGGACCCATGGCAGATATTCGCGGGCCAGCAGCTTCTGATCCCCGGTTTTGGTCACGCGATGGGGGCGGATACAACGATACCGTATGTTGTTAATGCTGGGGATAGCCTGCTTTCGGTGGCCACTCTGTATGGTACCACCTGGCAGGAACTGGCGCGTATGAATCATCTGATATCGCCTGGAGTCGTCCACGTAGGCCAAGTGATCCTGGTCCCGACGGTGACTGCCCATTTGCTGGACGGATCCGTAGTTGACTCGACACTCCGACTGGGCACCCGAAACGTGATTCGCGACAATGATACGCTGTTTCGGATAGCACTTCGGTACGGTGTGTCAACCTGGACTCTTGCAGCAATTAGCAACGTGCCCAATCCAGTCCTACTTCATCCGGGACAGGAAGTGATAGTTCCTGGCGATGGGACAGGAATGCTCCCTCAACCTTTTTCTGCTGTTCGCATCACGCCGCTCCCGGTTCATCAGGGGCAGACGATGATGATCGCAGTGGACACGGCTGCCCCTGTGTATGTAGAGGGTGCGGTGTTTGAGCAAGCTCTGGAGTTCGTTGAAGAGGAGGGAATCCACTACGCCTTCGTAGGTGTACACGTGTTTGCTGACCCGGGTCTATACGATCTGGACATCACGGCGGTCGATTCAGATGGTCGGCGTACGTCTTTGACCACTCGTGTCGTGGTGACAGAGGGCCAATTTGCTTATGAGCGTATCGATCTGCCGGCGAGCCGCGAAGGGTTGCTGGATCCTTATGTAGTTGCCGACGAACGAGATCGGTTGGATTTGGTTCTCTACCTGGTTACCCCTGCACGTCAATGGGCGGGAGTCTTCCAGAAACCGGCTGCTGGCGCCGTCTCGTCCTACTTCGGCAGTCATCGATCCGTGAATGGCGGTCCCTATACGACATTCCACTCGGGTATCGATTTCCGCTCTCCAACTGGTACGCCGGTCTATGCGGCTGGCGCAGGTACTGTCGTTCTGGTAGAGCCGCTGGCGATCTGTGGCAATACCATCATCCTGGACCACGGCTTGGGTGTGATGACCGGGTACTGCCATCTGTCCGCGATGGATGTACAGGTCGGGCAGCAGGTCGCGGCGGGTCAGCTCATTGGTAAGGTGGGGAACACGGGCCGTTCCACTGGAGCGCATTTGCACTGGGAGGTATGGGTGAGGGGGACGAGTGTGGACGGCTTCCAGTGGTTGGATGGGTTCGGCGTGATTCCGGATGTTGTCCCCGAGTGAGTGATTGCAGTCGCTTCAGAGCCCCGGCTTCCGCAGTACGTGCGCAGCATTTGTCAATCATGTGTAAGTTTGGTATAATGCCCCAGCTGTTTAGATGGTGATGAGCATTTCAGGAGAAGTAACTTTGATACGGCGGAAGACTCAGGACCTTACGTTCTGGAGGGATGAGTTTACAGTCACTTCTGACGATCTGCAGCATGTCAGTAGCTTGCTCATAGAAGATGAGTTGCCCCGTTCGACGGAGGAACTGGCACGTGCTATCGTAAGGCGCCGCTGCCAACTCGAGGAAGCGCTCGTGCGGAGAGCGATGGCTTCTGGGAAGTTATATCGTCCTAGCGAGAGCTATGGGGTAGGGGAACGGGTTGTCTTTCCCGCCTTGGGTTATACGGCGGGCGAAGTAACTGGGATGCGGCGCGGTTACAATCCCGAGTATGGTGACTTTCAGGTCATCCAGGTTGCCTTTGAGCAAGGAGCGAAGCGTGAGTTCGCGGCCGAGTTTCTGGGTGATCATATCCTGAATGTGGATCCGGAATCTGAGTTCTCCACAGGGGATGAGTTGCTTCGGCCGGAGCAGTTAGCCGATCTGTATGGCCCTCTGATCAGTGAGCGCCTGGACAAGCGACTCGAGGATGAGCCGAGTTTCGTTCGACTCGCAGGTGAATGGTTTCGGCGAGACCTGTTGGTCGAAGTACACATCGGGCATCTCAACTTGGCTGAGGCGGTTCTGGACATTGCCGGGGGTGGTCCGTTGCCTACCGAGGATCTGCTGGGGGACCTGGAGTTGCCTGATGAAGTCACCCCACAGCTCCGCATCTTCTCACTGAACTATGCTCTGCAGGAAGACCCGCGTTTTGATGAGGTGGGCCCGGCTGGTGAGGTTCTGTGGTACCTGAGTTCTCTCGAGCCTGAGAATGTGCAGATTGTTCCTGATCGACTGCAGTATAGGCTGGCACCTTATGATCCCGACCTGCTGACCAGCGAGATGGTCGCGTTGGAACAGCATCTGCATGACGAATGGTCTGAGTTCAACCTGGCGGCGGGAGCTGAAACTGAAACGGGCACGGTTGTTCTGACCTACCCACATTGGCGATCCGGAACACTCCCATACTCATCGGGCCTGCGGGGTATCTTCCCTACGGGGCGTACCCAGCGCATTCATTTCACCTTTGTCGATAGTGATACAGGGGAGGAGATGCCTGGCTGGGTTCTGCGTGAGGGCCGCTACGTCTCGGGTTTGGCGGACTGGTACCGCTCGAATGATGTTCCAGTCGGGGCCTATCTCGATCTGGCGCGCGGTGACCGGCCAGGTGTTGTCGTGATCTCGCGTCGAGGAAGGCGATCGCGCCGGGAGTGGATGCGCGTTGTGTTACCCGTTGAGGGGCGGCTGACTTTTGAGATGCGCAAGCATCCCATCGCTTGTGAATACGATGAGTTGATGGGGCTAGCCGTGGAAGAGCAAGCAGCAGTGGACGCCCTGGCTGTGCTGGCGCTGCGTCGTGAACGCCCGCTTGCGCAAATCGTCGCGCAAGTATTTCCCGAACTGGCCAAGCTTAGCCCTCAGGGCAGTGTGCACGCATCGACGCTCTACAGTGCGGTCAACGTGGTCAAACGAGTGCCGCCTGGACCACTGTTTGCTGAATTAGTGGCAGGTAGTGCGTATATGCCGGTTGGTGACAACTACTGGGTATTGACGTCGACGCCAAGTGGAGATTGACTTCTGTCGATGACTGAGCTAACAGTTTCTCCGAGTTCTTTGCCGTTTCTCGCCAAACCAACCGTTGATACTCCCTTTCACATTGACTATGGTTGGTGGGAACGTCAGGGGTTGCAGATCAGTGTTGAGCTGCGGTCCCATCTCTGTGACGAACATCAGGCTGTCTTCCGTGACGCCGCTGATGCGGATCGCATCGACTGGGTTGACAAAAAGACGGGTGAGGTCACACGTGTGGACGGCGTGCAGCACGTGCTGCAGGTGCACTGCAGCAAACA
The DNA here is from genome assembly GCA_012514315.1 of Chloroflexota bacterium. Lineage (GTDB taxonomy): Bacteria > Chloroflexota > Anaerolineae > B4-G1 > B4-G1 > JAAZAN01. Next base: position 385 of record JAAZAN010000281.1, on the reverse strand, counting down.
GCCGGACTATATCAATGAGAGTCTGTCTTTGGTCAATGCGGTAATCAGGGTCTTTCTCGCCAATGGGAATGAGCCGTTGTCGTGCCGGGCGTTATCAGAGATTATCGGCCACTCACCTGATAGGATTCTTCGCACCATAGCGGGTGGGCGTGTGTACAAGGGAATCCGGCCGGTTCTGGAGAAGAGCTCCAATAGCTGATACCAGAAGTGCAGGCGGAACTGTATCAGTTCCTGGTACAGCCCCGCCTGGAGCTTCGCCGGTTTGGTGTCGTCCCACGTCGGCGCGACGCACTGGCTTTCCGCTGCTGTTGCCCCCAATCTTGACAGTGATGCCTCATTGCGCTAGAATGCGCGCGGTTGGCCCCAGTAGCTCAATAGGATAGAG
>JAAZAN010000280.1 GCA_012514315.1 Chloroflexota bacterium | reverse complement strand
GACCAGTCGGAAACCCCGGGTGGCTCCGTCTATCTCGAACACGTTCCACCGTGTCCTGGACAAGAGTACGGAGTCGCTGGTAAATGTGCGCTGGAACGCTCCCGCAGTGACAGTCACCCTGGCGCCGCATCCGGAGAAGCTGTGAGCAGTCGAGGACTTGCTGACTGAGTAGGAATATGTGCCGGCACTCAGCGGATCCGTGATCTGGATAGTCTCTGAAAATCCTCGACTGAGGGGCGTTTCGCCATTGTCGCCAGGTAAGACGTGTCTGTCACCCGGGGGAGTCCAGAGGCCGTCGAGATTGACCTCGGAGTCGTCCCATTCCAGCTTTATGGTGATCGTGCCCACCTGTAGTTGCGGCAGAAGCTCAACGTCCCGCATGAGCGTCGATCCTGCGGTCAAGTTGTATTCCTTCGTGTCGCTTACGTAGCCAACTCTTGCGTAGCTGACCGTGTGGCGTCCGGCACCCAGAGTCAGGAGATAACGGCCATCACTGTCAGTGGTGATCATTTCGGAACCACTCGATACAAGTACGTCCCCGATTCCATCATTAGTCACCTGATCCAAGACGAAGCCAGATACTGCGCCCGGGTTGATCGGGCCACAGCCGGCTGTAAGAAAAGCGGTGGCTGCGACTAGTAATAGGGAGACCACGGCTCTGCGAATCATCTAAACACCACCCGTCTAATGCCAATAATTGGGAGCCGAACGATTGCCATGAGCCAGTTCGCCGTGAGAGCATGAGGGTGGACTGACTACCTCAACGAGAATACCCGCGTACCGGCCCTCCTTTCGTGCCCGCTATCCGCACAGTCGACAACACCCGACTCCCAGCTACCCCATGCGCTCTCATGGGCGGAAGCTACTGGTTGTGCCATCTATTCGACTTTCCATCCAGTTCACCTCCTTCGTGCCGCTGTGGTGTATCGAGTTCAGAAAGGGGCTAGTCAGATGGATCGCGCCGGCAACGGCCCTGGAAGGGGCGAGGGTGACCGTAGGCTACGATACCAGTGACCTGCTCGAAAGCTCGTTCGTAGCCGCGTCGGATGCTCGATCGTTCGACCCATTCACCGATGCCTATCATGTGGAGGCCACTGTAACAGCGACGATGACGGGTACTGACGCAGGAAAGGAGCCGCAAGTCTACTCGTCTGCGCTGAGGATCACCTTCGATAAGCCGGAGGGGCCCCCTGTGGATCTGCTCAACCCGCTGGGCCTGGAAGTGGAAGGCACTCTCGACATCCCCTGTGGTGACAGGATACACGACAAGTATCGACTGGATGCAGTCATGACGATGTTGGGCTTCCTTGGCGATCAGACGATCCCGACGACGACGCTCACGTGCAGCGTCGAAGTGGACTTCACCACTGGCCTGATAGTAGACGCCACGCTGACTGGGTGGCAGACAGAGGGCTAGCATTCTTCATCACGCGACCGATAATCGTACGCCCTGGTTGTGTCGGACGCAGTGGTCCGTCGCAGCCGGGGCGTGTTGCTGGCGTGGTCTGGATTGCTTCGGTGCCTGCTGTCGCCTTCCGGTAGCCCTAGGTCGCGGCAGGACTCTCCACGGGACTCATCGAATACTGCTATATACTGAGGCAATGACTGCTACAGGTGGGAGGAAGGCCCGGTGAAACCGCGTTACCTCCTCTTTCAGAAGGCTGAGGCTGCGCTGATCGAAGAGAAGAGCAGCAAGCTGTTTGGACTCACCAGGCTACTCGACCTACACCTTGTGGGCTCCTACGATGATCTGTTGCTGTCGGCAGGTGGCGCGGCGGCCATCAGCGCGTTGCCGTCTGACCGGGTTCGTATGCTCAATGAACGTCTCGGTCCCTTCACCGATGAGCTGGCGACGGCCTTCCCCGGCGTCGGCGTGGGCTACTACTCTCGCGACTTGAGGGCCATCCTCACATACGGCCCGAGCCGCGACTTCGGCTCGAAGGTAGGTGCCGGCCTCGGCCCCGACCACCTCGGATGGCAGGTGATGGCCACCGGCAAGGAGACGGTCGCAGTCGGGTCGATGGTTCGGGGCGAGATCATGAACTGCATGCGTCCGCTGGTGCGTAAGGGCAGGACTATCGGCTTCGTGTGGGCCAACGAGGATCTGGAGGACATCTACGCCCAAGTGCAGGTAGGCGCGGGCAGGCTGTTCTTCTCCCCCGAGATCGAACCACTGCTCGGTCTCACAGGCATACTGCTTTTCGCCTCTAAGGCTCTTCTGCTCAGCGTATCCTCAACATACAATGGGTCACCGGCTACCGGCCCCGAATCCGCTGTCTCGCATATGAATAGGAGACTTGAGCAGCTGAAGCGCTATCTCGAGCTGTTCCTTAACACACTCAGTCTTGCAGTGATACTCTCTGACGCCGATGGCCGCATAGCCTTCGTATCGAGGGGAATACGCGACATCCTGGGAGATCCTCCCGAGTCCTTCGTGTCGCGCGACATCCGCGGTGTTCTGCGGGGAATGGGCCTTGACCCAGAGGTCGTGCTGGACGAGTCGCCTGAGGGTTCGCTCAATCGGTTTGTGAACGTGTCGATCGCGACGGATGAAGGTACGCGCCAGATAACCATGGTATCCACTCGAGCCGAGTGGTCAGGGGTCGAGCAAGCTGAGCTGACCGGCGGAGGCCGATTCGGTCACATAGTGATACTGGAGGATCTCAGGGAGGCCGAATCCAGTGTTGAGAGACTGGAGCGGGCAGAGAGACTGGCGGCCGTCGGAGAGCTGGCCGCTGCCGTTGCGCACGAGATCAGGAATCCCCTGACGATACTGAAGGGCGCCGTTAGCCTGGTTCCGCAGCGTCTGAACGATAGGGAGTTCCTTGAGCAGTTCTCGCACATCGCAGCAGCGGAGATGG
>JAAZAN010000279.1 GCA_012514315.1 Chloroflexota bacterium | reverse complement strand
GTCCCCGTTATCGAACAACGGTTGCGCACCAACGACCTCCGTCCGCGCTGGTTTGATGCCCGGCGGTCCATGATCTTCCCAGTCGGGCGCACGGTATTGCTGCTGGGAGCGGAGACGCCAATGGCGCCCGAGTTCGCGCAGCGCTTCCCGTTTGCCGCAGTCCCAGGGGAAAGCGGCGCCACTGCCGACGGGACCCGCTACACCCTGTATGACTTTCAGGACAGCCTGTCTGCCTCGCAGCACATCACATCAGCAATCACCAGCGAGGTTGCATCCAGCCCACAGATCGTCCCAGATAGCACATCGCTTGAACACTGGCGGGCGCCAGTCTCGTTCGGCGACACCCTAACGTTCCTCGGGTATGAGGACGTGAGCGACACAGCGGAGTCCGGCAGCGATGTCGTTATGCTCAGCTACTGGAGAGTGGAGCAGGCAGAGAGATGGCCCCTGGCGATCTTTGTCCACGTGCTCTCCCCAACCGGGGACATTCTTGGGCAAGACGACGGGCTGGCTGTGGCGCCGACGGGATGGTATCCTGGTGACGTGTTTGTTCAGCTCCACCGCGTCACACTGGATGAGACGCCGGCTGAGGGGCCTCTCTGGGTCCAACTCGGGCTCTACCGAACTGACACTTTGGACCGTCTTCCTGCCTACTCGACCGAGGGAGACGATGGCGGCGCAGCAATCGGCGACCGTCTGCTCTTGCTGAACCTAGGGGAACATGCGCGTGAGGAAAGCCGTCTATCTGAATAGGAGCAACTGACGATGACGCGAACCTATGTGCTGCGCATACTGGCGCTCTTTGTATCCCTGCTTGTCATCTACCTGCTGATCGCGGGCCTCATCCTGGCGCCAGCGGGTTACTATGGCTCCATAGAGCAGCCGCGTTTTGCGGACCCGTGGATCGCGCGCGGGGAGACAATCCTCGGCGGAGGGCTTCTATATCGAGATGTCTTCACCACCACACCCCCCTTGACCAACTACCTGCTGATCCCCCCGGTCCTGATGTCCAGCCTGTTCGGCCATCGCAACCCGGGCAGTACACTCTCCTTTATGGTGTATTTCTCGCTCTTCGACCTGATGACCGCGTATGTTCTGCTCTTCACGGTCGAGGATCGATCAGAGGGCTATCGGTCGGCTGTCTGGTTTCTGCTCAATCCGTTGACCTTCGGCAACGCGATTCTGCGTCGCCAGGATGAATCGATCCTCGTTTTCTTCCTCGGACTGGCGTTGCTGTTCATGCTGCACAGCCAACACGGCCGGGCCAGCCTCACCGTTGGCCTGGCGCTGTTGATCAAGCTGACTGGCGCGTTGCTCCTGCCTGTCGCATTCCTGCGCACACGCAACTGGCGTTATCTGGTCATCCCCGCGGCCGTGTTCGCGCTCGCAGTGGTTCCCTTCCTGCTGATGGCGGGCAGAGCTGCCGTCTTCTGGGATCCTGCACAGACTCACACGGAGCATCCATTTCAGTTAGGCGGTATCAGCCTGAGCGCGCTGTGGTGGCGTATCCGGGGTGAGGCGCCCGGCAACGTAGCTATGTCGGCCTATTCCGCGCTCTTTGTCATCGGCGTCCTCGCCACAGTCGGCCTCATCGCGTGGAAGCCTTCTGGGTTGCTGGAAGATACCACGCTCCTGACTACCGCTGTCCTCCTCCTGTCGCCCAAACTGCACTGCGGGTATCTGTCATTCCTCGCGCTGATGATGGCCCCGTTGGCGCGCAAGTACCGACTGTCCGGCCTCTACTTCGCCTGTGGCGCGCTGGCCGTTGTAGCTGACATGTACAAGTGGCCTGTGGAGAACTTCGCGCTGGCATTCACGCTGATGATCGTCGTCTATCTGGTACTGATCGTCGGGATGGCCAGAATGCGCTGGACACGTCGTGCACCATTCGCGACACAGTCTCGTTAGTGGCAGGATCCGAGACATTGTGGGGGCACATGAATCGACGGCGCCGCACATAGACAGCCGCAACCGCTTGGCGTGAGTCGCAGGGCAATCGCATCTTAATCCAGACGCGTCAAAATAGGCAAGAGGTGGTCACGAATGCTGTTTTGAGCGGCAGTTGGAAGCAGAAAACCCAGCTTCGCCCTGTCAAGACTCACGCCGCGAACACAAAAGCGCGTCAATTGATTCCTCGAGATGTCATATTTGGTGCGGTTGGAGTTTAGATGCAATTGCCCTGGCGTGAGTCGGCTAATTCTTGCCGCGGTCTTGACTCGTGGTATACTTATCGGGCTTGGTGGAGGGTTACACTATGATCCAGACGGAAGAAGTACGGGTTAGTAGTAGAAAATCAGACAGTGGCACGCTCTTCGTGGCAGACGTCTTTCGTGCCGCACACATAAGAGGTGAATAGACCAGATGAAACACAAGGCTAGTTATCAGATGCGCCTGTCACTGCTCGGGCTCGCGGTTGTTGCCGCCGGATTGGTGCTCGTGCTCGGACTGATGGCGCCGGCGCGGGCCGCGCTGGCATTGGATGGGCCAGCGCGTTCATCATCACAAGAGACGGCTCCATCGGATGTATCGAGCGGTTCATTCTCTGCGGTGTCTACCACGGCAGTCTCGCCAACCTCTCAGATCCGCTCTCCCTACAAGGACGCAGTCATCACGCAGACTGGGGCATTGATCATCAGTGGATTTGCGTGGGATGCCGGTATGGAATCTCCCTCGCCTGGCGACATTGTCTTGACAGCATCGCGACTGAGCGATCGCGTCTACTATGTGCAGTGGACGGCGGCAACGTCCGCTACCAACTACTTGTTGGAAGAGGCCGACAACGAGTTGTTCACCGACGCTACCTCATCCATCGTATCAGCCGGTGAGTTGGGAGAATGGGTCACCAAGCAATCGGATGAGGATGGCGCCTACTTCTATCGGGTGAAGGCGATTAACGCCAGCATGCCCGTGGTGGATGGCCGTTGGAGCAACGTGATCGCGGTCGCCGTTCCGTGGCCGGCAGGAGTGCTGGCCAGCGAGTTGGATGCACTCGCTCCGGCTGTTGTGTCAGCCGCCGACGGGATTACCGTTCAGGTGCGCATCGATGGAGATGCGCAAGGCGCCTGGAGTAATGCGGTCACCTCGGCTGCGCCCTGGGGCGGTTGGAACTGGTCCTACCCGTGGGCGCCGCTGCCCGAGGAGCACAGCGCTCAGTACACTATCCACACCCGGGCGGTCAACTCCGGTGGGGCCATCGGCCCTATCGATACGATCACCGTCAAGCTGGCAAACAAGTCGTATGATATCATCCTGCCCCTCACGTTCCGCCGATCTCCGCCCGTGCCCTACGCGCCATCATTGAACGCCATCAACCAGGTTGGAACTACAGGGGATTTCACACTCAGTTGGACTTACACAAACCAGGGAGATTTGACGGATCCCACCAGCTTCACGCTGCAGGAGTCGACCAACCCTGACTTCACCGCGCCGACGAACTATGCCAACGCCGTCTCGCCCCGTGCGTTTACGAACAAGCCCGTGGGGACTTACTACTATCGGGTGCAGGGCGTGAACGGATACGGTGGCGGAACGTGGAGCAACGTCCGATCGGTGACCGTGCTACCTCAGGGATATCGAGACGACTTCAACGAACCCGCTGGCTGGGCTTACCGTCGTGGGGATGACATCATACTGCACTTGGACAACTTCTGGATCCAGTACAGGGACGGGAATCTCTATAACCTCTTCGTCGGACGCTATGACTTTGCGGTGGCGTCGCCAATGCACGAGGCGCCGAACGTCCCCTACACGATCCAGGGCCGCGTCAGGGCCGTGCAGAATGAGGGTTTCGATGGACGCACGTTCTTGCTCCGGAATGGATCGACGTTTGGGCTGGTGTTCGGCGGCAACGGCGGTTCGCCCTGCCCGGCTGACCGACAGGTCTCAACGGGTCAGGGCTGCCTGTCGCATTACTATCGCTTGATGGTGATCTACGATCAGCAGAATCTCAACGGCTTCCAATGGCGGCTGAAGCGCATCGATTACCATGATTCGAGCGACGATGGCAAGGCGAAGGGCCCCACGTTGGTATCGGGCAATGTGACAGGTGTGGACGCCAACGGATGGAACGAATTCAGGGTCGATGTAACAGGTTCTGTCATTAAGGTGTACATCAATGGCCGGTACCTGGGCGAGACGACCGACACAACCTACGTGCACGATCCCTACTTCGGAACGTACTTCGGCGCGCCTGAGGTCGGCGATGGAGGCGTCAAGTGGGACTACTTCGAGGTGAAGGCTCAGTAGGACTGAGCAGGAGTCAGTAGAGGAGTCCGTATTGATGAGATAGACGGGGCGTCTCAGTCGTACTTCCAGGCAATTGATGCAAGAAACCAATTCTGCTCAGAGGTGAGAAACGTGATGCTATGCACCGCCAGTTGGTTCGTTGCAGTCCGTAGAATGCTGGTCTGTGGATTGACCCTGGGAGTGCTCTTTGGCGCACCCGAGGTCCTGGCCCGGGAGGGAGAACCTCCCGGGCCAGCGCGTGCTTCGGCGACAAGCTCGAGCGATCGCGAGCCCATGCATATCGTAGGTAGAAGTATGACCTCCGATTGGGCTTGTGACCACAATCCCTACTGTGTTATCCTCCCGATGCTTTCCCGGCGTGTCGCCCCCTACGCGCCGACGCTGAACACCATCACTGCGCCCGACAGTCTGGGCCACTACACGCTATCATGGTCGTACAGCCACCCCGACGTGCCGGCGAACACATACACGGTTCAGGGTTCGCCGCATGGAGACTTCGCTCTCTCCACAGCCCTCTACAATCCGGGGAGCGTGACAACCTGGCCCACCCGGTCAGTCATACCAGGCGTCTACTACTACCGCGTCCGCGCGAACAACGAGTGGGGCGCAGGGGCGTGGAGCAACACACAGTCAGTACGGGTCTATTCGCTCTTTGATGAGTTCGACAATCCCGCTACAGGCTGGACAGTGCGGCGCACTAGCTCGCCCTACCTGGAACGGGCCACGGCGATCTACCAGGGCGGCGTCCTGCAGACCGGACTGAACGATCGGTTTGACTTCGCCATCTTCTCGCCAATGTATGAGGCGCCGCCGGCGCCATATCGCCTTCAGTTGAAGAGCCGTATCCTTCACCAGGGCAATGAGCTGTCATACGGCATGGTGTTTGGGGGGCCCACAAGCACTGCCTGCCCCATCGATCGCTTCAGCGCTGGCCACCCAAGCGGGTGTTTCGGGCATTACTATCGTCTCAACGTGGTTTTCGGTGGATACTTCAAGTTTCAGGTCAAGAGCATCGACTATCACGATGTGGAAAAGGGGAGTGGACAGGGCGCGGAACTGATTTCGTGGCAGAATGTGGACAACCTAACCGACAAGACCGGCTGGAATGCGTGGGAGATCCGAGTCTACCCGAACGGTTTCGCGGTCTACGTCAATGGCGTGCTGGTTGGCTGGACGGACAACACAACGTACGTTCACGATCCGTACTACGGCATCTTCCTCTCCACCTTCGAGTACAATGGAGCGACCTTCGAGCACGATTACTTCATCGTGGAGCCCCTGCCGACGACTGCCCATCTTCCAGTCGGTGGCGAACGGATAGCTGGCACTGAGTGGTACGTGCCCTCAACGGAACCTGCCGCTCAGCCGTAGACAACCCACGCGGGACGCTCGGAGCTCAGTTCGCACCGAGGAGGCCACTTCTGCGCAATCACACATAGAGAGGCAGGCGCCCGCCTCTCTATGTGTGTTCCGGTCCACGCGAGAGTGGCGAGCCTACGTTGACGCATCTTGACGCTCGGAGAACTCCTCCACCTGATAGACGCTGACATCGAGTGCCTGGCGCCGATACGCATCGGCCGGCAGGTGGGCTTTGAGACATAGATGCTCCACGAATTGGTGTGGATCGGGTAGCTTATCCCAGACCTGTGGAAGAAACGTAGCGCGATTCCAGCCTTTCTGAATCACCACACCGTCGATCCCCGGACGCAGCCTGGCAATCAGATCGTCTGGTCCCTCATAGGGAAGCGGTTCAGGCTTACTGAGTATCGATATCTCGATGACGAGGTCTTCGACCTCGCGTAGAGTCACCGGCGGGAAGCGGGGGTCCTGAAACGCTGCGTTTGCGGCATTGTCACGCACGTCCAGCACCAACGGCTGACGAGCCTCCAGTGACCCGATACAACCGCGCAGCTGACTGAACTGGGTCAGCGTCACAAAGCTCGCCCCCTCGTTGACTAACTCGTCAGGCAGTGTGGACAGGTCCACATCCGGTCGCGAGAGTTGTTGCGCCTCGCGCACTATCGTGTTCCGCGCCAGCGAGAGCAGCAGTTGCCTCGCATCATCTGAGAGCGCCATTCATCACTCCTTCCCGATCTTGCTGACGCCGCCGATCGTCATCGCGTCTGCGCCGGCCGCCTGTGGACAGCGTCAACAAGCCAACACTATTCCGTATAGGCTACGGCGCCATAGCCAACTACCTGCGTCTTGTCGCCAGCCGTATCACCGGAACTGCGGTAGTCCAGAAGGATTGGTCGCCAACCCTTGCACCGGGCAATATCCATCAGTGTCACCATAGGAGCGCGGCCGCAGGCCTCTCCGGTTTCCAACCGCTCTCTTTCCCCCGC
>JAAZAN010000040.1 GCA_012514315.1 Chloroflexota bacterium | reverse complement strand
TCACGGACCTTGTGCCCCTGCAAGAACTTCAACTCGAGAATATTGTACAGAATCCACTCCGGTGTCGTCATCTGGCGCTGCCCATTCGGACGCAGACTCTCAATCGCCTGCTTGAGAACGACTCTCAGGCCCTGCATCGCATTGCCTTCGTACTCCTGAGCGGCGGTAGCCACCACATTGAGACCCAGTAGAGGGCTGTCGATGAGCTTAGGGCCGCCCCAGTAGTGACTCAAGGCATCCCTAACCCAGACGCGGAATTCGGCTCCTTCGATTCTGCTGAACCCCTCCAAGGCATCTTGCCCCACATAGTGCACCATGCCTCGTCGGCGCTGAATGTCCTCGATCTCCGGCAAGATGCTTTCCAGCGCATCGAAGATACCTTGCTGAAGCTGGCGATCCACAAGTGCAACCATTGCCTGATCCAGCAGAACCTCCATACCTGCCCGCTCATCATCGGTCAGATCGGGTTCGGGCGAACGTGCAGTCAACCCCACGACACCGATCGTTGCCCCAGCTTGCCCGTTGGCATGGAGAGGGACCAGCCAATATCCGTTCCACACGAACAGATCGCCTGAGCGGGCCACCGACTTTGCGGAAGTCTCGGCGCCATTGGTGGAGGTGTGGGCCTGCCGCCAGGCTTCAGGCGGGATCTGATCCGCAGTTTCCGGTTCCAGAGTACCACAAACCACTTCCAGATGCGGCTTACCATGGTCCAAAGCTACGACGAACGCGGACTCGACACGCAATAGATCACAGAGCGCAGTCAGGACGTTCTCCAGAAACTGCCGCAGATCTGTGGTTGTCAGCAGTCGGTTGCTCAACTGCTGGATGCGTTCGATCTCGTAGTGATCCTCGCGATAGAGCGCTCGATCAATCACCGGCTTGAAGAACTCTACACCCAACTGCAGAAATAGAATGGCGCCAACGACACCGAAGAGCATGGCTCGCCGGCCTGGCAGGCCAAGCCAACTCTCGGTTTGGGAGGACACGATAATGACAATAACCACCAGGGTGGCCAGTAGCGGACCGCGCAGAAGGAAGCGGACCAGACGGTGTTTAACCACACGATCGGAAGTAAAGGCGCCAAAGAAGGCCACACTGTATGCCAACAGCACGAGCATCAGGCCAATAGCGACGTTGCTTAACACCAGCAACAACCAGAGGACAACGGCAGAGGTAAATCCAGGCAATCCGGTCAACAAGAGATACGGAAAGATGCCTGCCGCAGGCGCCGCGAACGTGGCTACCAGGTAGTTCATGCGCCGTCTGGAGGTCGAGGTCAGGCAACGGCGCCTCGCCCAGAGGACATTCAGACCGCCCCAGATGACGCCCGTCAGGAAGTAGAGAGCAAACAGGGGGAACAGGGGTCCAGGATCAAGATGGGCTGCTCTGATAGTGAGCTCTCCATCGTGCACAAGCAGATCGCTAAATGCCGCGGTCAGAAGCACGAGTGTACTAAGTCCGTAGCTCACCTTGACCGCCGCGTCCCGTGGTCTGCTACGCGCCCCGGTACTGATCAGCAGTGCGTTGGAGAATCCCAGGTAGGCGGCCGGCGTGAACGCGATTCCCAGCCACTGCAGACGAAGCCAGGGGGCTGCCGCATCCAGCGATTCCACACCGAGCAAGGCGAGATCGACGAAGTATACGATCAGAACACAGGCGAGCAGAGTTGCGAAGGAACGGGATACCCGGCTGCGGAAACCATACGCCATCAAATAGAGCAACAACGCGCATGAGAAGATGACGATGCCCGAAGCCAGCACGCTGTTGATCAACTCCAACAGCTTCTGCCAATCAAATGCCAACAGAGGAGCCATAGATCACACTAGAGAGCGGGGGGACAAGACCGGTCTACCGCAATGACTGCCCGAAAAATAACGCGATGTCCTGACGAGGCCAGTAATGGTCAATGTGACCACAGAACGAGAACCCGCGAGACTGACAGAATCGGATCGCCGGGTAGGCTTTGGTCGGCACACCAATCACCATACGGGCCAGCTCCTGGTCACGACCCCACTGAGCCGCGGCCAACAACAACGCTGTACCAATACCCTGATGTCGCCAGGAGCGATCGACAATCAGGTCTCCCAGCCACAACGTGCGATGTTCAACGCGCACATCCATCGCCACGTACCCGCGGATATGGCTGATCTCCTCAGCCACCAGAAACGCATCTCGGCGCTGCCAACCGGCTGCCAGCTCATCCCCACGGCGTGGATAGTGGACACGGACTTCACGTGGTAACCGCGCCAATCTGAACGTGATCGAAGGCACGCCTGCCTCCTCGCGCGTTTCCATCTGCCACACATGATCGGTCATGTATGAATGATCGAGATTGAGGCACTGTTCCAGATCTTTTTCTCGCGCCGGGCGTACGCGCATACCGATTCCCCCAGTGTGTGAATCCCATGTGTCCAACCGTCAAGACGGTTCTCTATGTGCATTCTACCACCGGCCGATCGTGTGAGCAACCTGGCGGGGACCAGGTCTGCGCCAACCAACGTTCTACTTCGCGGACCACCACCTTCACTGCAGTCTCCGGCACATCAAACCAGCGGATCGCGGAGTCCGAGAGGCGAAACCAGTTGTATTGGCGTCGGATGAAGCTATGTGTCTCACTCTTAATGGCCTCCACAACCTCCTGAAGCGAAGCACGACCCTCGACATACGGACGGAACTGGCCGTAACCCAGGCCAGACATCGCGGGAAGGTTCCACCCATAGCCTTGTTCAAGCAGCTCTCGCACTTCACCCTCGAGGCCGGCCGCCATCATCTCATCGACACGTCGGTCGGCGCGAGCGTAGAGTAGCTCCCGGTCCATCGTCAGGCCGATCTGAAGTATCCTGAACGGCGGGGGGCGCTTGCCTTGCTGCTGGGAAATGGGTTGGCCGGTAACCAGGCAGACTTCGAGCGCTCGCACAACCCTGCGCACATTACGGTAGTCGATCGCTGCCGCGGCTGCAGGATCCAGGCCGGCCAAGCGTGCGTGCAACGCGGATGCCCCGTCACGAGACGCTTCAGCCTCCAGCGCAGAACGGAGAGCGGGGTCAGGTGGGACCCGGGGAATCCGCCATCCCTCAACGACTGCGCGCACATACTGCCCCGTTCCTCCCACAAGAAGCGGAAGCCGGCCACGCATGAGGATGGATACGATGGCATCGTAAGCCAGACTTTGGAACTCGGCTAGCCCAACGGTCTCGTCAGGGTCCGCGATATCGATCAAGTGATGTGGCACAACCGCCTGCTCATCCGAGCTCGGCTTGGCCGTACCAATATCCATGCCACGGTAGAACAACCGAGAATCCGCTGAGACGACTTCACCATCGAGCGCGCAGGCCAGGTCCAGCGCCATAGCCGTCTTACCCACGGCGGTGGGTCCCAGGAGAACTACCAGAGGGTTCCATTCCACGGTAGAGTCAGCCCGAGCAGATGTCATACACCCCCCCTCACTCAATTGCTGCGTACACGTCCAGGCGCAAGAGTCTGCCCGCCCAATCCATCTCGACCGCTATGAAGCCTACACGCCAGTCTACGTCGCCCAGATCGCACTCGGCCAGGTAGGTCAGCGCGACATCGATCATACGCTGTCGCTTGGTGGGGGTCAAAGATTCCTCGGGCAATCCGAAGCGATCGCCGCGCCGCGTGCGGACCTCGAAGAAAGTGAGGACTTCGCTAAGACAGGCCACGATATCCACCTCGCCGATTCTGCAGCGCCAGTTGCGATCGACAATGGTATAGCCGCGGCCGACTAGCTCCTGTACGGCAAGCTCCTCCCCGCGACGGCCCAGTCCGATCCGGGCTCCTCCCCTGTTCATCGCCCGCCCACCTGCACATCGTGCATGTTGGATAGCTGGCTACGAGTCAGTCGATGTGGGCACAGCGGCATAGAACGCACAGTGATCCTGCAGCACGCACGCCCCACATTCAGGGTTACGGGGATGACAGACGGACCGCCCATGAAGGATCAGGTTGATGTGAAATGGATAGTAGATCTCTGGAGAGACCATCTCCTCCAGCAATTCGTGGGCTTTCTCGCGAGATGTCTTGGAGGGTATCAATCCGAGACGGCGAGTCACCCGATGGACGTGCGTATCCACCGGAAAGGCGGGACGTCCCAGTGCGAACAGCAGGACAATGGCCGCCGTCTTCGGCCCGATTCCTGGGACGCTTAAGAGCCAGCTACGTGCCTCGTCAAGGGACAGTTCATCGAGGAAAGCCAGGCTGATCTCATCACGTTCCTGCGTGATCCGCCGGAGCGCCTCCTGAATGCGCGGCGCCTTGGTAGGACCCAAGCCCGCTGGGCGAATCGCTTCGATCAACTCGTCCAAGGGAGCGTCACGAACCTGCTCCCAGTCCGCGAAACGTTCCTCGAGCTGCTGGAAGGCGCGATCTCGGTTCACATCGTTCGTGTTCTGCGAGAGGATGGTGGATACTAACGTGGCGACCGGATCATCCGGACTCCACGGATGATCCCCGTACGCATTCAACAGAATCCGGTGAATCGTCATGCTCTCCTGTGTCTTCAATGAATCGTTCATATCTGGATCGCCCTTCCGCTAGGCTGATTGTCCGAAAGTCGCGTCAATGACGGCGTGCCCGCTCAAGGTCAGACCCAACGCTACGATACCTGGAGCGACTTCGACGGCTGACCGTTTACGTCCGTTGACCCGTGTCTCGAGGACACTCCAACCCCCGGGGAGCGCATACAGAACGCGGCCAAACTGCCTGCCTTGCTTTCGAAGCCTGATGGACAGCGTACGGTCCGCTTCCAGCCATTCACAGGCCTCCACCTCCACAGCGCCCTGACAGACGTGGAACGTCGTCGTCAGCAAGTCCGGGTGAGCCGCCACAGGCTTGAACAGCAGGACGGCGGTCTCGTGAGGCTGATGTCGTTGAACGGTTAGTGTGTCGGTGGTCATCCCAAGATAGCGACGACGCCAGTAATGGTAGACGTGGTATGCTCCTGCCGGGAGTCCCATTTCAGCCAGGCTCACCGTGGTCTCAACTGTACGATCTTCCCAGTTGATCACACCCACTACCCACCAGTGGCCCCAAGCTCGATCGATCGATAACTGGAACAGATGCGGCATCTCGTTTCGGAAGAGATCAACGGGACGGGCCGCTACACCGGCAGGCGGGAGAATCTGGCGCAGGTATTTCAGACGGCCCGGACGTATGGCGCCGAGATGGTCGGAGTCAAAGGTCACACCACCGCACAGGCCTGTGAGCGCCGCCTGAGTCCGCATCTCGTTGAGGACCAACTCACTCTCCTGTCCGCGTCGACGGATGAGCACACAGTCTGGATCGTTTGCCCAAAGCCGGTTCTGGAAGGATGCACGGACCAGGCTGTTCCGTAAGGCATTGCCTGCCGACGGCAGAGACAGGTCGTGGCTCCAAATCGGATACCAGTTGGGATCAGCATCGGGCCCGGTGCGCATCGCGTCCACCAGGCCGATGCACGGTCCCAACGGCGCACCGCTTGCCAGCAGGAAAGCATCTTCGCCGATGGCGGCCCGAATCGCCTCCAGCCCAAGACGCACGGCGCCCGCACGGGTGACACCCGGGTCGTGATGCCAGCCTGCTCGGGCCGCAGCCGTCACATGGTCCACAATGAAGAAGTCAATCCCCCAGTCTCGGCGCATCACCCCGAATGTCTCGCGCAGCCATGACAGGACGTCCCGTCGGGTGCAATCCAGTGCATAGCAGTCCACATCATCTTCAATCCAGGCACTCACCGGTTCCCCAGCACTGCCGCGCAGAACCCAGTCGGGATGCTGCTGGTATGCTTTGGAGTCTGCAGACAGACCGAAAGGCGCAGTCCAGATACCGGCGCGATAGCCTGCCGCGTGAATCTCCGCTACCAGATCTGTCAACCCATTCACAGAGTACTCGGCCCGGGGGGTCAGCCAATCCCCTATGGCAGCCTGATACCCCTCATCGATGAGCACCGTTCCCAACGGTAGCGAATGGCGCCGCATGGCTTCGACGTTGTCCCGAATGTCCCCCGGGGAGCTCGCTCCGAAGTAATAGTACCGTCCCGACCATCCTGTGGGCATGGACGGGGGCACACGCGCCTGCATCACTTCGCCTGTGCGAGCAGACCATGCCTCAAGCAAGAGGAGCGGGTCATCGCCATAGCAGATCCATAGCTGCTCTGAATGCCTGCGCTCACCCGGCCGCAGGACTACGTCATCCAGATGGCAGCGGGCGATGAGCGCGGCAAGCGTGGTGTCCGAGAAGCTCAGCCTGATCTCGGCCAGTTGATCACGTGTCGTCACAAATCCCAATAGCAAGGATGGCGCGGAACCGGGGCTGATCACCGTCACCCATTCGCTGGTCAGGTCGCCGGGAGTCGCTCCATCCCAGTGCGGGAAGTGCTCCCAGCGGTATTCCGGCGTGCCGGGATCGGTGTAGTAACTATCGCGTACGTGGCGCGCCAGGGCCGGGCTGGATGAAGTCCAGCCGTTCTGATAGACCGACCAGTCCTCAGGACGCGTTCCCAGATCCAACATGCCGCCGCCAGAGGCCCGGACAGCCAGGACATCCAGCGCATCAAGCACGAGTTCGGTGGCGCCAGTGTTCTCCAGCTCCAATCGGACCTCGAGCCCCTCACCGGCAGGCTGCCATATCCAGGTCCCCATCAGTCCACCTGGTCCGGGGACTGTCTCTGGACCATCGAGCTGAAGCAAGCACCTCTTGCCCCGGGCGCGGTACGTGGCCACCGCCACCCCACCACACAAGAAGCAGTCTGTGCTCGTGTGGAGGTTGGCCCCGACTGAGTCGAATACCAGGGACACAGTGCTCTCCATGCTGGTCACCCCCTCGATCATTATAGCACAGCGTATGAGGTGAGAAAGCGCGATGTCGAACCTCTGTCATCATTCGACGCCCGCTGCTGTGCCCTCCGTGTCACGCTCACGCAAGCGGATGCTGTCAGTCCAGCGTGTGGGGCAGCCTGGAGTGATTTCAGGAGGAAAGCGCCACAGTCGGAGTCTCGATATCCGGGATTCGGGCAAGCCGGCGCGTATATGACCTCAGAGAGAGAGGCAAGAGAGAAAAGCGAAACAGAACTGAGACTTCTGAGCAGAAATATGTTATACTATCGCCAGATGGCACTGCTAGAAATACACCAGCGTGGCAGGTGGAAGGGAGATTGATGAAAGACAAGTTCGAGTTCATCATCGAGGACGTAGCCGCACTCAAAGCGGCGGGGCTGTTCATCAACTTGCGGACGATTGACTCGCCGCCCAGTGCGTGGATGACGGTCGATGGGCAGCGTGTGCTTAACCTGTGCACGAACAACTACCTCGGCCTGGCCTCGGACGAGAGGTTGGTCCAGGCGGCGCACGAAGCCATCGACAGGTTCGGCGTTGGCCCGACCGCCGTCCGCTCGATTGCTGGGACGCTCAGTCTACATGTGGCCCTTGAGCGCGCCGTGGCCGCGTTCAAGGGAGTCGAAGATGCCCTCTACGTGCAGTCCGGGTTCTGCGCCAACCAGGCAGCGATCGCGCCGCTAGTCAGCAATGAGGATGTGATATTCTCGGACAGGTTGAATCATGCTTCGATTATCGACGGCTGCAGGCTCAGTCGAGCCAAGATCATCGTCTACGAGCACTGCGATCCAGCCGATCTCGAGTCCAAGGTCAGGGAGCATCTGGCGAGCTACCGTCGGGGTATGGTGATTACGGACGGCGTCTTCTCAATGGATGGAGACATCGCGCCACTGGATGGGATTTGTGCGGTGGCTGAGCAATATGGACTCATCACTATGGTCGACGACGCCCATGGCGAGGGCGTTCTGGGCCATGGAGGACGGGGCATCGTCGACCACTTCGGCCTGCACGGTCAGTTTGACATTGAGATCGGCACATTCTCCAAGGCATTCGGCGCCATCGGAGGCGTAATCGCGGGCAAGAAGGTCGTGGTCGACTATCTGCGTCAGAAGGCGCGTCCCTTTCTCTTCTCCAACGCGGTCACAGCGGCCGACACTGCCGCATGCCTAGCGGCCGTCGCTGTCTTGTCCGCATCGACCGAGCTAGTCGACCGTCTGTGGGAGAACACACGTTACTTCAAGGCCGAGATGAGGCGCCTGGGGTTCGACATTGGCGCGAGCGTCACGCCCATCACACCGGTCATGTTGGGCGAGGCCCAGCTCGCTCAGGATTTCAGTCGACGTCTGTTCGAGGCAGGCGTCTTCGCGATGGCCATTGGATTCCCCACCGTGCCCAAGGGATTGGCACGCATTCGGGTGATGGTGTCGGCGATGCTCAGCCAGGACGACCTGGACTATGGCCTTGACAGGTTCGCGTCTGTTGGACGTGAACTTGGCGTGATCACGTAGCACACAGCTCTTCCCATTTTGGTGCTATCAGGTAAAATACCAGAGACTGGAAGTGGACCTGTTGGGATACGTGTAGTAGTCGGGAGGAGGTACGATGCGCAGACTGACAATCCTCGTATCGGCGCTGGCCTTGGTCCTGGCGCTGGTGACTCCTGTGTTTGCCCAAGGCGGCATTCACACTGTGCAACCCGGTGAGAATCTGTACCGCATCTCGTTACGCTATGGGACCACGATCAACGCGCTGGCTGCGGCCAATAACCTGGGGAACACCAATCGTATCTACGTTGGACAGCGTCTGGTCATACCCGGAAGCACCAGTTCACCTGCACCGGGCACAAGCGCCCCGAGCTCAGGTGTACATGTCGTCCAGAGAGGCGAGACGCTATCGCGCATCGCGTTGAGGTATGGCGTATCCGTTCAGACACTGGCATCGGTCAATGGCATCGCCAACGCCAGCCGTATCTATGTGGGGCAACGCCTGACGATCCCTGGGAGAAGCGGCACACCAGCCACACCTGCCCAACCCAGCACGGGCGGGCAAGTCTACGTGGTCCAGCGCGGGGATACGCTGTCAGCGATTGCGCTGCGCCACGGAGTTTCGGTGTGGACGCTGGCCAGCGCGAACGGGATCAGCAATGCCTCGCTGATCTATGTCGGACAGCGGCTGCAGATACCGAGCGGGGGTAGCACGACGCCCAACCCTGCCCCACCGGCGAACGCGCCGACAAGTGGCCGCTGGATCGATGTCAACCTCAGCACTCAACGACTGACGGCATATCAGGGCAACACGGCGGTGCGCAGCACACTGGTCTCCACCGGGCTGCCGCGCACACCCACCGTGACGGGTCAGTACCGTATCTATGTCAAGTATGCATCGGCGCCGATGTCGGGACCGGGTTACTACCTGCCAGGTGTTCCGTACGTGATGTACTTCTATCGCGGGTACGGAATTCATGGCACCTACTGGCACTCCAATTTCGGCCGGCCGATGAGCCACGGGTGTGTCAATCTACCCACCTCGGAAGCGCAGTGGCTGTATTCATGGGCTCCGGTCGGCACGTTGGTCAAGGTTCATTATTAGGGGCCGTGCATGGCAGCACGGCTGTCGTGCGGCTGGCCACAGGATAGGAAAGGGGTCTTGCTGTTATGGAGTATCGAGTTCTAGGACGTACGGGCGTTCAGGTATCCAATCTCTGCCTGGGAACGATGACGTTCGGTCGAGAGGCAGATCCAGAGGTATCGGCGGCGATCTTCAAGCGCTGTCGAGACGTAGGCATCAACTTCTTCGATACAGCCAATGTCTATTCGGCTGGCCGTTCCGAGGAGATTCTGGGGAGCTTGATTGCGGGATGCCGGGACGAGATTGTGCTCACGTCGAAGGTCGCCATTTCGACCGGGCCGGACGTGAATGCAGGCGGGCTGTCGCGTCGCCACATCATGCTGGCTGTCGAGGCCAGTCTGAGGCGATTGGGCACCGATCGGCTCGATCTCTACTTCGTGCATGTGTTCGACCCACGCACGCCGATGGACGAGACACTGCGCGCACTCGATGATCTGGTTCGTCAGGGCAAGATCCTGTACCCCGCCGTGAGCAACTGGGCCGCCTGGCAAATCGCTACAGCGCTGGGCGTCTCCCGTAGTGAAGGCCTGGCCCGCTTTGAATGTGTTCAGCCAATGTACAACCTGGTCAAGCGCCAGGCCGAGGTTGAGATCCTGCCGTTAGCTCAAGCGGAACGTCTGGGCGTCATCTGCTACAGTCCTATGGGCGCGGGCCTACTGACCGGCAAGTACAGCACGACACGTAAGCCTGACGGCGCTCGTATCGTCGAGGATAGTATGTACTCGAAGCGCTATGGTGATCCGGTCAACTTCGAGATCGCCGAACGGTTCACGGAGCACGCGCGCGAACGGGGGGTAGAGCCGGCGCCTCTAGCGCTGGCCTGGGTGATGTCGCACCCGGCAATTACCGCCCCTATCGTGGGCGCACGCAACCTGGAGCAACTCGAGTCCTCACTCCAGGCGCTCGACATTGTGATGACGCCCGAATGGCGCGCCGATATCTCCGCGCTTTCCATCGAGCCGCCGTCACCGACCGACCGAACTGAGGAGAAGGCCGGGGTCTTCTATGCGGGGAGCAAGGCAAGGCATTAGAACAATCCATCTCTCAATACGTCTGGGGGCAGCACTGTGACAGTGCTGCCCCCAGATCTTTCTACGCACGCTCCGTGCGCCTATCTATTGAGCTGCAGGCGGTGAGATCGGCGTCCGGTTATTCAGAATCCGGCCGAGGCAATCGCGCGGCGACTGGTAGCAGCGATGGAAAGGGCTTGTGCGGCTCGGCCTGGTACCAGTACGCCGTCGAGGCATAGTCGTTGGCCAGGTTGTTCGCATGACCATGCTCGATGGTCACCCGAATGCATTCCCCAAAATAGACCGGATCCTCGATGTGGTATCGGTACACGGAGTTCTTGCCGCGCCAGGGCCATTCCTCGGTTCCCGAGTAGACCGTCAGCCCGTGATACGGTGAGGAGAACTCTTCCTTCGGGCAATAGGCTGTGTTGAAGTAATCCTCGCTACCGGTGCCGTGCAGTCGGGGGGGCCATGGTTCGCCGTCGATGAAGATCATGTCGTCTCCCTCTCCCCACCAGTCATTTTTCGAACGAGAGAAACAGTCGACATCCAAATGGCATCCCACGTAGTGTCCTCGACCCTCAGCCTCCAGAATGACATAGTTGTCATCCCCGGTCAGGTTCGGAGTGTCCCAAACTTCCCGGACATAGTCGGGATTTTGGGAGAAGCGGCGGGCATCATCGCCCCATCCAGCGGTCGGGTTCTCGCGTCTCCATTGAGCATGGAACCGCCCGAGACTGTCATCCAACACATCATACCGTTCGTAGTCGATGTAGAAGTACAGATTGTATTCGGAGTCGCTCTCGTTGGACACCTCGAAACGCGCATTGTCGGCGAAGGGCATGGGGAACCAGCAGTTGAACGCCCGACCATTGGAGGAGCTCATCTGCAAGGGCAGGCTCCAGAAGTTCTTCATGACGCCGTGACCAATTCCAAAGAAGTCACCGATCGGGCATTCGATGCTGGGCGCGGCCTCACCGTCCCACCAAGCCCGAAGCACGACCTTGCGCAGGAAAGCATCCTCCTTACTGGCCATCGTCATCCAGATGTGCTTGATGCAGCCGGCTCCCGAGAGCTCGGCGATGGTCCGAGTTTCCCCAGGCTTGAACGGCCAGTAATCGCGGTTGCCACCCGTATGATCCCAACTGGATGCTCGCTCCCGACGCACTCCAGGACGCAACTGGGCTAAGCTCCCGAGTGATGAAGCTCCGATCTGCATTTGATCCACCTCCAGATGATGGGGATAGCGCCGCCTATTGTAGATGTACTCCCGGTCAGCGGCAAGCTCGCGATCCACGCACACGATGACATGGGTGAGGCTCAGCCGTAACCTGACCGCGTTGCAGAGCCTGGCGTGGATGGGGATTACAGGTATTATTGCAGGGACAACTTTTGTGTAACATATGTATGGCTGTGCTCGTTATAGAATTGAGTCTATAAGATGAACCGTCTATCTGACGAACCGTTGGTACATCGCGCACAACACGGTGATCGCGCCGCGTTCGCGGAGCTGTTCACGCGGTACGAGAGTCCAATCTTTGGCTATCTGTACCGGATGGTGGGCGAACGCGGATGGGCCGAGGATCTCGCACAGGAGACTTTCATCCGGGCCCACCAGAAACTGGCCCAACTGGGACCGCCATATGATTTCAAGTCGTGGGTGTACCGCATTGCGGGGAATCTGGCGCTCGACGGCCTGAGGCGGTATCGGGATGAGCTGACTCTGCCCGACTGGGATAGTGGTGACGCGACGGCGCCAGAGCCCAGTGACGGCAGCCCGGACCACGATCCACAGTATCAGGCAGTTCTCTCGAACGTACGGTCGGCTGTCTGGCGAACGTTGCACCAGCTCTCGGATAGCTATCGCCAGATCCTGGTGCTCCGGGAGCTCGACGGGCTGGCCTATGAGGAGATCGCCAATGTACTGGGCATATCGCTCGACAACGTGCGGGTAACACTGCACCGGGCTCGTCTTCAGTTCCGTGACTTGTACGAGCTTCAGGTTATGACAGAAGAGGGTAGACTTGCGTGCACTCAGTTGGATGACCTGCTCTCCGCTTACGTGGATGGAGAGCTCGATCGGCCGACGCGCCAGCGTGTCAAAGCCCACATCGAGTCCTGCCCGGCCTGCCAGAGAACACGACATGACCTGGTTACCGTATCCGGCCTCTTGATGGCACTGGGGCCCGTTCTACCTCCTCCCACACTGCGATTGCGTTTCCTGAAACGTCTCCAACATCTCCCCGCGCCGAATAGGGCAGCGACCGGCGCGGCGCAGCGGCCACCGGGGCAACCCGTCGCCCGAGGAGCGCCGCCATTCTGGAACCAGTGGCTTGCGATAGGCGCTGTGGTGAGCACCGTGATCGGGGTCGGCCTGATCATCGGAATTGGGTTTCTGCTCTTGTCACGCAACCGGATGGTTGCCTCACCAACAGCTGTCGCGTTGCCCTCTGTGACCGCCGGACCGCCCTACACAGCGGCGCCACCATCCCCAACGACAACCATCCCCACAGTCGGGCCAACAGAGACCACAGGGGCAACTCCGCTCTCACCAACAGCCACCGGAACCCCAGTCGCGCCGACATTCACGGCTGCAGCGCACACCGAGACGCCGACGCCATCGGAAACACCGACTCCCTCCCCAACATCAACGCCAGTGCCCGAAATAGCGTTCTGGGCCGATGCGACGCAGATCCCGGCAGGGGGCTGCACAACACTTCGCTGGGAGGTTGAACATGTTCAGGCTGTGTTCCTCAATCAGCAGGGAGTAGCGGGAAACGGCATGCAGCAGGTCTGTCACTGCAATGACGAGGTCCACACACTGGAAGTTGTCCTGTCCGACGGCCGCCGCGATATTCGTCAGGTCACGATCCAGGTTGAGGGAAGCTGCGTTACACCCAGCCCCACGGTGACAGCCACTCCCGACACGCAGGCGCCGCCCGTGCCGCGTCCCGTTGCGCCTGTAGCGAACACCGTGCTCTCTTGCCGGAGTACAGTGACGCTATCTTGGGAGCCGGTGTCCGATCCAAGCGGAGTGAGGAGTTACAGTGTGCGCCTTGAGGAGCAGGCCAACAACGTATGGCAAACTCTGGGATACTGGGGGCCCTTAGGCGAGACGGAGGTCTCTGTACCAATCCGCTGCGGACTGGGATACCGTTGGGCTGTGCAAGCTGAGGACACGCTGGGCAATGTGAGCCGGTGGTCAGACTGGGCTGCATTCGGTGTCGGCATTGACTGACAGTCGAGAATGACAGCCCCCATCACCCGAGAGCGACCCGCCCGTGACGGGTAGTTCCAGCCTGCATCGTCCGGCCTACACGGCCAGTTCGAGGTTCAGGACTGAGAATACAGTCTCCATTGGGTTCGCGACGGTCGCTGCATCGGAGCCAGCAAACAAGAGGCCGACCAGTTGCCGGTCCATATCGAGAATCGCCGCGCCCGAATCTCCCGGCTGGCTCATTGCGCTGGCAACGATCTGACCACTGAACAGCGCCGTCGGTCCATTATAGTTGATCCGAACAGTGGCATCCAACTGCGTGATCGTCCCCTGGGTATAGTCAGTGGTGCGACCGGTCTTCTGAACCACCATGCCGAGTTGTGCGGCGTTCAGACCGATTGGACTGCCGATATGCAGAATCTCACTGTTCACCAGACCCGAAGAGATCGGCTTGGCCAACGCTGCATCGACGTAGTTGATCCCCGCGGTCTGCCTCACCGCCGTCAGTTGATGACTTGAGCCAAATGCCCCAGCCACATAGTTGAGAACCCTGGCGGACCATTCGGCGACCGGGCAATCGGACGCAGCGGTACCAAAATCAATCGGAACGTAATCAGCCAGGGTCGCGATGCTATCACCCAGCGTACCTCCATCGGCTGGCCCAGGCTGAAGGATCGCATCGCCAGGCCTGCCGCTGTTTGCATTGGCCAGGACATGGTTGTTTGACAGAATGAACAGATCCGACCCACGACGGACGAGACACCCGAAAGTGCCGGCTGTGATGTGAACGTGCCCGAGCGAGACGCCTGGCGGCACTGTGGGACGCCAACGGTCGCGCGTCCCGAGCTGGAACGCGCGAAAGACGCCCGTCTCCACAACGTCGGTCTTGATGCCATCGAGCGACTTGGGCACCAGATCGTTCACACTCAACGCAGAGGGGTCAACCTTGTGCGTCACAGACACAACCAGACAGAGCTCGTCAGTCACGAAACCTTCGCGGACCTTGTATCCCAGTCCTACCCCGACGACATTTCGCTTATCCAGCAGTTCAGGAGAACGGGTCTGCTTAACACGCCTGACTTCGGTCAACTGGTGTGCAGTCATACGCCTCCTATCCGCCCCAGGAGTCTGTCAAACACTTCGGCGCACGTAAGGCCATGCTGGGCGACCTAGAGCGCACGCAAGCGACCAACCACCTGGATATCCACAGGAAACCCATCCAACTGGGAGGGAATGACGTCCGAGGGATCGAGCCGCTCGATCGGTACCTTGTCAGTGACGGAGACCACGATGGCCGGTTCACCAGTCAGCTTGCCGGCCTTCTGTCGCAGTCCAATGCCCACGCCGACGACATTCGCCTTCTGCATCAACGCCACTTCGTATGACGCCTTGACAGCTTTCAACCGTTCGATCTCCTCATCAGTAGGCACGCGTGGGCTCACCATCAGCTCCCTCCCCATTCAGGACCACATGCAAATCCAGCCAGGGTTACGGCGTGGACGTCACCGGAAATGCCGCCATACTTGATTGGATGATCATGGCACGCTGCGTCCGGGCGTAGGCCTCGAGCTGGACATCGCCACTCCCACTAGCCAGCCCATCGACCGTGTCCAGATCGGCCAGTGCCTCATCATAGCGACCCAGCTCCGCATAAACATTGGCACGGAGCACATACGCCCACCCGGAGTCCGGAGACTGCTCGATCGCCTCATCGGCGTCGGCCAGCGCCCTGTCCAGCTCACCCATACGCTGATAGGTCTGGCTCCTCTTCAGAAGAACACTTAGTTCGCCGTCACTGAGCTGGCGCGCAGTCTCAAAGGCCCTCTCAGCCGCATCATCCTCACCCAGCGCCTCATGCACCACCCCGACATCGACCCAGACAGAGTAATCATCGGGCGTCAGCGCAGCCGCCGCCTCGAACTCCGCCAGCGCGCCACGCAGATCTCGTTGGTCCAGCATTGACTCCCCACTGCTGGTGTGACGCATCGCTTCCCGCACATGGGGAGGCGGCGCAAGAAACCGGTCATAGAGCAGCCCAAGCACCAACAACACGGCTACGGCAATCGCTCCCCGCGTCAGATACTTGCGCACAGTCTGCTGTCGCTCTTCAGCCACGACATGATCGATAAACCACCACCAACGGGCCTGCTCGGGATTCACAGACTCTCTTTCTTCTCTGAGCGCGGACCCTACCTCCGCCAGAAATCTGCGCTGCTTTGTCCTGAACATCCCGAGAACCGTGTCGAACCGGGTCCGCTCTGCCCGGATATCAGCGCCAGATTGCTCCAGCTCGGCCAAGCCGACCGCCACCGAATCGAACAAGTGCAGCAATTCCAGTGCGTTGACCCCTTGTCCACGCACGTTCACGATTTGGATCTCGGCCCGATCGAGCGCCTCACGCACACGATCTGCCGGACTGAGGGATGCTAGGGGTACGTAGAATCTACTCATCGATCTTCATCCTTTGGTTTGAGCTCATCATAGAGTCGATCCAGCCCAGCCTTGATGCGACGCTGGATCAGGTCGCGTTGATCCTCTGGAACTGGGAAGGCGTCCAACAACTCGGAAACAATGGGGGCTGTATCACTGCGAGACCCCTCCGCCGCATGTAGCGAGCGAACGCGTCGACGCGCGAGCGAGATGTAGTCACTCAGATCCCGGGTCAGTGCAACGTCACACAGAGGGCCACGTCCGGGAACAACCACCGTAGACGCATATCTTTTGCGACGAAGCAAGCGTAACGTCTTCAGCCAGGCTTCGGTATCGGGGGCAGAAGCCATGACAGGCTGTGTACTCGCTGCCACCGTGTCGCCCGCGATCAAGACGTCCTGTTGCTGAAGGTAAACCCAGGCGCTACCCAGTGCAGCGCCATCAACTGCTTCCACAGTGACAGACTGATCCCCACTGTACAGTGTCAGTTGACCGGTAAACATCACTTCGGGAAGCCTGATCTCCACAGCACCCAGATCGCCAGCAGAATCCGGATAACGTCGTGATAGATTATCGACTATGCTCCGCCAGAAGCCCTCGGTATAGGCCGCGGCCTGATCGAAGGCCGCCCGTGTCGCCACGATGGGGGCCTCCATTATTCCGGCGCTCAACAGCCGGTCCGGCGACGTGTCAGTCAGGACCAGGTATAGGACCGGGCCATCAGCCATTTCAAGAATTCGCTGCCGCCAGTCCCTGGCATCCTGGGGCAAAGTTGGGACATCAACCACGACAGCCCCTCCCGGGACCATGATGGCGCTGACATTCGGTCCTCGATAGTCGGTCGACACATAGATACTCGATGCAATCTCTTTCATAACCCTCAATCCCGCGAGAAAGTGTGGAGGCCAATCAAAGAAATCTATCGGATGCGTAACGCCACATCACGCAGAACCGTCTCAACCTGCTGCAGATCCGACGTCGGCGCACTGCCGTGAGCCATATGAGACTGTCCCCCCCCTTTACCACCCAGTTGAGCACAGGCCTCCCGCAGCCAGTGAGCCACGTTGATGTCGACGGAGTCTGAGGCGCTGAAGCAGATGTCTGTACGGTCACCCACCGTAGCCAGCAGAGCGACTGCATTGCCCCGGCGCGCCAGAGCCTGCGCCATGGCGCGAACCTCCGCTGCCGCACGTTGCTCCCAGACCCGCTCAATCACCGTGAACGCCCCACTCCCCGCCGCGGTGGCAGTCAACACATCCGCCTCCATATCGATCAGACGATCTGTAGCCAAGCGGAGTTCCCGATGCAACTGTTTGCACTCGTTTTGCAAGCGCTCAACCGCTGAGTCCAACTCGGCATAGCCCACCATCAGCCTGCCGGCAATCTCACCGATCACGGCGTGCTTCCGCCTGTAGTCATTCAGAGCTCGTCCACCACATACGAACTCCACCCGAGTGACATCGTTCCGATAGTCCAGACGCAGAACCTTAACCAGGCCAATTTCTCCGGTGTGAGCCACATGAGTTCCACCACACGGGTTGAGATCAAAACCAGCGACCTCAATAATACGGACCGGGCCAGCGACCGATGGGGCGCGTCGCAAGGGCAAGGTATGAAGCTCGTCATCGCCGATGAAGCGCGCGGTTACTGAGCGATTCTCCCAGATAACCTGGTTAACCAAGTCCTCGACAGGCGCCAGGTTCTCTCGACTGAAGCGAGCGGCCGCCACATCAATCGTGCTCGTCTCGCTGCCCAGGTGAAAGCCAACGGTATCCAGGTCCCACACCCGCTCGAATGCAGCGGAGAGTAAGTGCTGGCCGCTATGTTGTTGCATATGATCGAAGCGCCGTGTCCAGCCTACCTCGCCCTGCGCATCACCATGTTCCAAGGGCGCTTCCATAACGTGCAGGATGACCTCATCAT
>JAAZAN010000039.1 GCA_012514315.1 Chloroflexota bacterium | reverse complement strand
GTCAGGTGCACCGGTCTTGCGGTTCACGGAGAGATGCATCATACGACCCTGTGGATCGATTGTGTACGGCCACGAATTATGCGTCGGAACCGGTTCCTGGACATCAGGCATAGGCGATGAATGCGGGGGGATACTTCCTGAATTGGGCGCTGAGTGATGTTCCTTGAACTCCTGCCACGATTGGATCCCCAGACGTTCGGCCACCTCTTGGGTGTTGTGTTCTCCGCATGCGAAGCAGTGAATGCTGTGGGTATTGTAGTTCCATCCGGCGGATGGATTCCGGTCGTCGTGGAAGGGGCAGTGAAGGTTCTTGCTGCTGAACCCGTTGTCATTGGGAAGGGCGATGTGCCACGTGCGGCATGCCGCTTCCTCGACGATTTCTACACACCACCGCTCATACAACTCATGCTGGTGCTTGTGTCGTAGCGACCGCGCCACTGCTATATGTCCTGTGGCCGGGACAGGGACGTTCATCACGGGCAACCGCAGCAGTTCGGTTCGAAGGCGTTCTGGTCCAACCTCCAGCAGGTACGTTCCGATGTCAGCCTTGCTACCAGCAGGAAATGGCAGCTCGCGAGCGACCAATTCCATGTCCGTGCTCTGGAGCGCTTGCTGAATGTTTGCGGCAAAGACGTTGCCCTTGTCGTCGCGATCCGGGGCAGTAGTGACCCTCTCTACGCGCAAATCGTACAGTGCTGGCACGAACCAATCAGGGATGTGGTTCCCTTCGCCCTGAAGCAAGCACGTGGCGTTGCGAATCCCTGCTTCGTACAACGCCCACACGTCTGGTTCGCCGTTAGCGAGCCACAATTCACCTGCGGCTTCGGCGACATATTCCGCCAGCCTACCATCACAGTTGTATAGGAGCATGCCGTCCGGTTTGGATGGATCCCACCAGTACTTGGGTTTTGCAGTACTGTCATACGCCTTCCGGCGCTTCTGCGGGATATGCGGAGCCACGGGATATGACCAGCCGCCACTATGTTCCGAGATCTGAAAGTGGTTGATGGTAGCCAGCGAGAGCCCGCGTGTGAAGAGTCTGTCTTGCACAGGTGTACCAGCAGGCTTTAGGTACGTGTCCTTTGACATTTTGGGCGTGGTGGTTGAGCGCAGCGGTTCCTCCGCAGCCGGAGGAAAACCTGGATGAGACCCAGGCTGAGATTCGCGTGACTGTTTACGTTCTTGATCGTTCTGGGGTATACTTTGATTCACAGGCATGTGTCTCCTCTTGCGAATGCGAGGTGTGCATGTACTGGTTTCCACTAGGCCTGTGACTACCTTGCCCGGGAGCACAGGCCGCTCTTTTTCCCCGTGGCACTCTACGGAGAACTGCTGAGTGTGTTGTCTTGGTATTCATGATCCGGAGTGCCGGATGTCGTATCCCCTTTCCCCTTCATGTGCAATTCCGCATATCCATAAGCCTGCACAGAATCGCGTGGGCGCTGGAGCCCCTCATCAAAACGAACAAAGCGATGGCGGAATGTCGTCGTTGGTCAGGCCGATATAGTCCAGGGCCGTATCGCTGCTGCCAAGCCCCAGGTACTGCTGGATGGCCGCCACACGAACACCTGCTCGGTACAGCAAGCGAGCGTAAGTTCGCCGTAGTATGAGCGAAGTCACCTTCAACGGTCCTTCGTCGGTGTCGATGGGATAGCTGGCGAGGATCATCCCGATCGCCCGAAGGCTGATCCGACCGGGGCGTAAGCCCTTGCCGCCTTTGTAGATCCCACGAAACAAGGGCCCTTTGGTGATGCCGGCTGCGTCTAGCCAGTCGTATGCCAGATCGCGCGCACCCAGCATGTCCCCATATGGTATCAGGCGCTCGGTACAGCCTGGTTTCTCAGGGACGTGGAGTGCCGGCAGTCCATCACTCATCTCATGAGACACGTCAGGGACATCCAGGGCACGCACCTCGGACTCGCGCAGGCCAGTGGACAGCATGAGGGCTATCAGGGCTGCATCCCGTATCCCGTGGAGAGTGTCTGTGTCAGGACTCTGCAAGAGCGTGTTGGCCTGGTCAATGTTCAGCCAGATGCGTTCTGGGGCATCGTGCTGCCGAACCTTGGCCAGGATGCCTTTTGTGAGGGTGTCCCAAAACACCAACGGTGGCATGGAGCCGCCTTGTCCCGAGAACAGACGACTTGAGTGTGATGGGAACGGAGAAGAAATCTGGGCCGACGTGTGTCCACGGGGTGCCTGAGGGAACCCGAATCCACTCATGGCTTGCTTTGGCGGTTTGAATGGTGTTGGTGGACAGAACTGATTGGTGCCTCGCCGAGCAAGCTCATTGTAACGACTGCGAATAGTCAGAATATGTGCGTATACGGTCGAAGGGGCTAGCGTGCGTTCCAGTTCGAGGTATGAGATGTATTCCTCAAGGTCTGCATGGCGTACGTTGTCGTAACGACGACCAGTCCGATCCAGCCAATCGGCGAACAACGCGAGACGGTGACGCTCATTTCGGTTGGTCGACGTCAGGCTGTCTCTGGCATCGGGTATCAGGATCCTGTTTACTGACATGGTGTGATATCGCCACATCCGTTCATCATATACGCAGTAAACGCACTGTAGCACGGACACGCCAAGCTGTCAAGGGGTGTCTGACGTCAAATCCGTCATCAATTTGGTTGGGGGATTTGGCGCCAAGATCGAGCGGACCTCATTCGCCGAACTGTGCGTTGGCCAGCGCCGCCAGCAGCGCCACAGCAATCTTCCGGTACTCCTCACTCTCCAGCCGCCGGAACTCCAGCAGCAGCGCCTGCTCGTCGTAGCTCAGGTCGCCACGCGCCACGCGCGGCCCCCAGGGTGGGGGGAAGAAGAAGGTGATTGGCTTCTGCAGCGCCTCGGCCATCACGACCAGGGTGGTGGCGTCTGGCTGCATGGTGCCGTTCTCCATGGCGGAGATGGCGGCCTGGCGTCGTTCGATACGTTCTGCGAGTCGCTTCTGGCTCAGACCGCGTTCTTCGCGCGCTTCGCGCATGCGCCGTCCGACAGCTTCGGTGAACGCGGTTGGGAGCGGATCCTGAGGGGAAACAGATGAGCTTGACATGGTGACTTTTCTCCTGCAAGGGGATTGTGCACGGATTCGATTCATGCTATAATGATATGCGAAGAGCGAATCGGCGTCAAGTCTTCAACAGACCGGCTCGATGGCCTGATGACCCGGTTCGTAAACGGCGCCAGGGCTGTGCGCCCACACAGCCCCGGCCAATTGCTTCACAACCTACTCAGATCGGTCAGCCTGTCTCCATTGTAGTGGGGCCAGCCTGACCCTGCAACAAGGAGACACAGACTATGACACAACCTTCATCCTCACCTGCCGTGGGAACCGGTTCCCGACCGCAGGCCCATCCCCCGCAGCATTCCTCGCCCGTTCCCCATCTCCCACCAGTCGATGAAGTCTGCCGCATCCTGGCCCGCGTGCTGGCGCGCGTGCAGTCCGGCGGCCAATCGGACACACCGGTCGTCCCGGAGGTGTCCTAATGGCGCGGCGGGTGGCGTTGTACATGCACCTGGTGGTGGACGATCCGGCGGCGCTGGCCGAGCGGCGCGTGCAACTGAGTGAGTACGCTCAGGCACAAGGCTACGAGATTGCCCTGGTGGCAGACGACACGGGACCGAGCGACAAGCCCGACCGGCCCGGCCTGGGGCAGATTCTGGCGGCGGCGGAAGCGGGCGAGTTTGACGTGCTGATGATGCTCGACCCCTGGGAGCTGCAGGGGAGTCTGGCGCAGTTTCGTAGGTGTTACCTGCACCTGTTTCGGGACTGCGGTGTGGAGTTCGCCTTCGTGCGGCATGCGGTCTGCGGGGAAGACGGTGAGGCATGGGCGAACTGAAACGCGCCGCGGCGTATGTGCGGGTGTCCAGCGAAGAGCAGACCGAGGGCTGGAGCCTGGACGGCCAGGAGCAGGCGATCCGGGAGTATGCCGAGCGGAACGGGTACGAGATTATTCAGGTCTACCGGGACGAGGTTTCCGGCAGCAAGGACAAGCGGCCCGGCTTCGAGCGGATGATGCTGGACGCGCACTCAGGGCTGTTCACGGCCATCATCGTGCTGCACACCTCGCGCCTGTTTCGCAGCATCATCCTGTCCCGCCGCTACAAGGACGAGCTGCGCAACAAGCTGAACATCGAGGTGCTCTTCGTCAACCAACCCGTGTCGGATGACCCGACGGGGTTCGTGATGGAGACCATCAACGAGATGTTCGACGAGTACTACCTGTACCAGCTGCGGATGTGGACCAGCCTGGGCAAGCAGACGCGCGCGCAGAAGGGGATGTGGAACGGCACGCTGCCGTTTGGGTACATGACGGACGAGGAGACCGGGCTGCCCGTACCGCATCCCTTGAATGCCGCGGGCGTGGTGATGGCCTTCGAAGCGTATTCGACGGGCCACCACACCGACGCTCAGATCGCCGAGCTGCTCAACCTCGAAGGCTACCGCACTACCGGCAACTGGGGTGAGCGCCTCTTCACCAAGGACACGGTCAATCGTCTGCTCCAGAATGTATTCTATCTGGGGCACGTCAAGTACAAGGGCGAGCTGTTCCCTGGCCAGCATCCGGCACTGATCGAGCAGGAGTTGTTCGACAAGTGCCAGGAAGTGCGGGCACGGCGGGCCAGCAAGCGGCGGGCGTTCGGCCATCAGAAGCGGGTCTACATCCTGTCGGGCATCGCGCGCTGCCATGAGTGCAAGCTGACGCTGCGCTGCACCTCGACCCAAAGCAGCGGGGCGTACCGGTACTACCGGCACACGGCCCAGGCGCGAGGGTATGCGTGTGCGGTGCCGGGCAAGATGGTGCGGGCGGATGCCCTGGAAGACCAGTGGACCCGGATCCTGTCGGGCATCCGGCTACCAGATGGTTGGAAGCAGCGCATTGAGGGATTGGCCGGGGATGCCGACGAGCGCCAGCGCATCCTCCGCGAGCGGGAGGCGGTGCAGGAGAAGCTGCGCCGGCTGAAGCAGCTGTATCGCGACCTACTCATCGACGACGAGGAATACCGCGCGACACTCGATCGACTCCAATCGCAGCTGGCGGGGCTGGTGCTGCCGAACAGCCCGCACATCGTCAGGGCAGGGGAGTACCTGGAGAACCTGGGTCTGCTGTGGACAGAGGCGACTCTCGAGGAGCAGCGGGATATCACCCGTGTGCTGGTCAAGGCTGTCTACGTGGATGTGCTGGCGTCACAGATCGTTGCCCTCGAGCCGATGCCGATCTTCCGGCAGTTGTTCGTCGAGTTCTGCGGCGACATCGGTGTCAGTATCCTCTAGCCGCCCATCCACCAGAGACACGAGCCGGGGACATTCCTCGGCTCTTTTCATTTCCGAAGCGTGTGGGCCATCTGGGAACCGGTTCCGAGAGAGTCACTCCGAGCGGCGGCGCAGCTCAGTGGCGGCCAGCCAGCAGGCGCGCAGCCAGAGCGTCTCGACGTCATCTAGAACCAGGTCGGGACACATACCCTCCTCGACCAGGCACGGATGGTCCCAGCCGGCATCGCCGTGATATAGCGTGCCGGTGTTGGCTTCGCGGTCATGGACGAAGATGAGCTGCTCGCCCTGGGCGTTCTCGAAGTAGGCGTGGTAGCGGCCCAGCGTGTTGCCGTCGATGCTGGGCGGTTCCCCGCTGGCGGCGGATTGCTTGTTGCGGACGTGGAATAAAGGCTCTTGCGTCATGCCGATCTCCTTCGGGCTTGGGCTGCAACCAGAAGCCAGCGCTACATCCTGTTCACATACTCTTCAAGGATCGCGAGAAACGCCGGATCGTAGGTCTCGTACACACCATCCACATTCCACAGACCTGATGCTCGAATAGCCGCGTTGGCACTATGGTGACCAAGCCAGGACGGGGACGGGGGATCGAGAGGTGGCCT
>JAAZAN010000278.1 GCA_012514315.1 Chloroflexota bacterium | reverse complement strand
GACCTTGAACTTGAACTGCGCACTATGCGGCTTCCCTCTGGGCATGATCCTGACCTCCACATGCTCTCCTCATGATACCACGAGTTTCACTCCGCATGTGGTCCAGTTTTTGGGGATAATTATACACTCCGGTGCGCGAAGAGGGGGAACCATGGGATCCCCAATGCGATGTCGAGGCCAACTGGGCTCACGAGGTGGCCGGCGACGTCTATGACTTTTACAGCTCGCTTTTTGAACGAGACAGCTATGATAATCAAGGCTCACGCATCACATCCATAGTTCGCTATCGAAAGGACGTGTCCACTCGCCTTCCTAACGCTTTCTGGGATTCGGAGGAACGATGGATTGTATATGGTGAGGAATTTGCCAAAGCTGACGATATTGCTGCCCATGAACTGACGCACGGTGTCACCCAGTCCGAAGCCAACCTGTACTATTACATGCAGTCTGGGGCGATGAACGAGAGCCTCAGCGATGTCTTGGGCGAGATCACCGATCAGATGTACACGAGATCCTGGCAAAACGATGGCGACGATCAGCGCTGGGTACTCGGTGAGGACTTGCCGCTCATATACCGAATGTGGCCATCCGACCTGAGGAGAGATATGTCGGACCCACCGAGGTTCGGTCAGCCTGACAAGATGACCAGCGCTTTGTATGCGTGCGGGCCGGCGGATAGGGGAGGTGTGCACACCAACTCGGGCATAGGCAACAAAGCCGCTTCTCTCTTGGCAGACGGAGGTGACTTCAACAACATTCATGTGGCAACACTTGGGAACACCAAGACAGCCAAGGTGTTCTATGAGGCTCAGATAAATCACCTGACCTCCGGCAGCGACTACCAGGACCTGTACTATGCGTTGTGGAACGCAGCGACGGCACTCGTCAGACGGGGCGAGTTTGGCTTGAGCGATCGGCAACAGGTACTGAATGCTGCAAATGCCGTCGAGATGTACAAGCAGCCGGCCAACTGCTCCACGGTTGAAGTTGAAGCATCGTGCCCAAGCGGTGTGAGATCTGACCTGTTCTTTGATGACTTCGAGGAGCAGGACGATTGCGCGGATTGGCTTCAAACAGCGACTCTCGCGCACGAACCATGGGGGTGTCATGCGGAAGGATACGTCGCCAGCGGGACTAGGAGCCTATATGGCCCCAACCTTTCATATCCTGCTGTGAATCGAATCGAGATGTCTTTCGATGTCGCACTACCTGCCGGTGGCAGCGCATTTCTTCATTTCAAACACGCCTTCAATTTCGACCACACCCCTGAGCAGACTTTCGATGGAGGTGTAGTCGAATACAGCACAGATGGCGGTGCAACGTGGCATGACGCTGGTGCGCTTATGTCGTCCGGACTACGTTACAATGGCACCATAGGGAACGCGACTGGTAACCCTCTGGCCGGGCGACAAGCTTTCTTGGGGGCGAGTAACGGATATGCCTCTAGTCTTCTATCCCTTCAGTCGTTGGGTGGGCGAAATGTCCGGTTTCGATTCGTCATTGGGACGGATTCGGAGAACCACTGCGCCTCTGACCCGCGGAATGAGACGGACTCGTGGGCCTGTTCCATCGGGTGGGTGATTGACGATGTTCGCATCTTTACCTGTGGCACTACCGCCGTGACGCCTACATACACCAGCACCCCCATCCCGACATCGACACCTCTCCCGCCCCCCCAAGAAGG
Source organism: Chloroflexota bacterium (assembly GCA_012514315.1). GTDB lineage: Bacteria > Chloroflexota > Anaerolineae > B4-G1 > B4-G1 > JAAZAN01. The sequence goes on along the minus strand of JAAZAN010000278.1, from coordinate 202 downwards.
GGTCCAGATCGTCTCGATCTACCCCTTCGGGCAGATATTCCAGCCCGGCGCGACCTTCAGCCCCAGGGTCCGGCTGCGGGTCACCGGCTTCACGCTGTCCCAGGCCCGGGGCGATCACATCAACAACATAGACGGCAACGCCTATGGCGCTTGGCCCGTGGTAGGGGTCATCGGGGAGAACGTGACCGAGTACGAGTTCCCG
>JAAZAN010000277.1 GCA_012514315.1 Chloroflexota bacterium | reverse complement strand
GACCATCACCTGAGTGCTGCCATGCATGGAGACATAAGGGACGACAACCTTGTTGGCGAGCGGGCCGGAAACCCACTGCCGGTACATGTCCATGATGGGATGGGGGTCCGCATAGAGCGGACCGTGACTCGGAGCGATCAACTCGATGTCGTACGCGGCAAGCCGTTCGAGGTGTTTCACGATGACGTTCCTGAACGGCATCATGATCACGGCGAAGTACCGCTTGGCCGGCCGGTACACGTGGGAGGGGTCGCTGATGAATAACTCAGACGTGGCCAGGTGCGAACCAAAAAGGTCACAAGGGAACAGCGCCTTCTTCTCCTTCACGTACGTCAGCATCGTTTCCGGCCAATGCACCCACGCGGCGTGGATGAACTCAAGCGTCATATCGCCCAGGGACAAAGTTGCTCCATCCTCCACCGTCACGAAGCGGTCGCTCGCGACATGCAGGAGGTCCATGAGCAGTCCCTTCGCCTTGGGAGTGCACACGAGCTGCGCAGCCGGGAAACGCTGCAGGATATACGGGATGCTCCCCGCGTGATCCTGTTCCGCGTGGTTGGCGATGACATAGTCAATCTTCGAAATGCCCGCCGCATCCAGCAGGACTCTCCACTCATCAGTCTTCGCCGGGTCAACCGTATCGATGAGCGCCGTCTTCTCCGAGCCGGTCAACAAGTATGCGTTGTAGCTGGTGCCATCCGGCAGGGGAATGAGTTCATCGAATAGCTGGCGGTCCCAGTCCACCGAGCCTACCCAGGTCACTCCATCAATGACTTTGCGTGCTCTCATGTCGCCGACTCCTCACTGTTCGTCTTCATTCGCCCGCAGTTGTGTAGCGGACAGTGCGCTGCTGTGCGGCATCGGTCACACCTTCCCCACCAGGTTTGCCGGGGGCCACCTCAGCGCCATACTGAACCATCTCCAGCGCGCCGAGGTACTCACCCTCTTTGCTTCTGACCGCAAACCATCTGAACCGTGTGATCCCTCTTTCCGTGGTCACACGCCGGTCCACCACATCCCGGACGCCGCTCTTGAGTTTCGCCAGAACTCCGTTGACGGCGGGCACGCTGGAATCCTTATGGCATCGATGTACGTGCCCTCCGAGAGCCGACTCCTTCCACGCCGGCCCACGTTCCTCCGTCCTGTTCCAGAAGCGCACACGGTCATCGGCATCGATGAACGCCAATTCCATCGGCAGCACATCGAGTAGTGCGCACAACTGTTCGTGAGACAGGTCTTCAATCATGTTCGTCTTGTCTTCCTATGCGTGCCGGTTGTATGCGTTCATATTCAGCCCGGCACCAGCGAGGGTCCTTCCCCGCGGACTACTCGTCGGTCTTCTCGAATTCGCTCTTGGCCGCACCGCACACCGGACAGGTCCAGTCATCCGGCAAATCCTCAAACGACGTTCCTGCCGCCACGCCATTGTCCGGATCGCCGAGAGCCGGATCATAGATGTAGCCACAGATGGTGCACTTGTATTTGCTCACTATCGCTTCCTCCTTGTGATGTTCTACGTAGCTTGGGGCACTCCTGGGTGTGACTCCACGTTTGATATCGTGATAGTACGCATAGGACATCGGGGCGCTATCGTTCAGTATCCCCGCTCCAACCACACGCCCCACGAAGAGCGTGTGCGTCCAGACATCCAGTTCCCGCTCAACCTCAACCTCGAGATAGGCGGCGGCATGCTCCGTGACGATGGGAATGCCGGTCACACCCACCAGTGTCTGCACACCCTCAAGCTTATTCATATCGCGCCCGGACTTGAATCCAAACCGTCCTATGAACGGCAGAGGAGCGTCCTCACTGAGAACCGAAGCCACGAACTT
>JAAZAN010000007.1 GCA_012514315.1 Chloroflexota bacterium | reverse complement strand
TGGACGTGATGCTTCCGAAAGTCGACGGATGGCAACTACTGACGCACCTGCACGAACGTTCTGAAACCCGCATGATACCGGTCATTGTGTGTTCGGTTGTGAGGGAAGAGCCTCTCGCGCTAGCGCTAGGAGCGACCTCGTTTCTCACGAAACCGCTCGCTCCGCGTCAATTTGTGGAGGCATTGGATGAAGCTCTCGTTCGGGCTTCTGCAGAATCGCCGCTAGCTCTGCAGCGCAGCAGAGAAACCTCCTGACTGAGAGTCCGTGTCCTGACGTAACGGCCAGTGGTGTAACCATCTCGTGTGCGTCAGACGGATCTTGAGCCGAGACCATGATGACGGCCGGATTTCCGTATGCTTCGTCGGCAGTGATCTCCTCGAGGACCTGCCAGCCGCTCATCCTCGGCATAACTACATCCAGGAACACCACATCAATGGAGTCACATCGCAACACCTCCAACGCCTGCTCGCCGTTGCAGGCCGCCTGGATCTCGAGACCCGCATTGCAGACGCCCAGCATGCGCTCGAGAAGATCGAGGACATTGGGGTCATCATCGACGATTAGCACCCGCTTCACTGTCTTTCCTATGGATTGCAGGACTGTCTCAAGTCCGTTGCGCGATACCGGCTTGATCAAGTAACCGGCGGCGCCACGAAGGACAGCCTGTGCGTCATACGCAGGCAGCGATGAGAATATGACTGGAGCGCGGAGCGACCGTCCTTCTGTCTCTCGCAGGTAAGTCGATAGGTTATCCAAGGTCGTTGCATTAATCATCAGGATACCACCAGCCAGCTCCCCCACCATCTCGCAAGCCTCGGCCAGGCTCTGTGCTGATGCCAGACTCACTTCATCGCCGTATCGTGAAAGCACCGGCAACAACCCTCGCGCCTCATCCCAGACAACGATGTGTGATCTGCCGGTCTGGATTGGCATCGCCGTACGAGCAGATTCGAACCGATCCTCTCGCCAGACCCAATCCCCACGGATCTGGTGTCCTGGCACAGCACCGTGTGCTGCTCGATGAGAGATTGGCAGTTCAAAGAAGAAGCTACTGCCGACTCCTCTTTCACTCTCTAGCCAGAGCCTCCCCTCATGAAGCCTGACAAACTGCTGGCTGATTGCCAACCCGAGTCCGCTTCCGCCTTTGTCGCGCCACACGTCACCGGTTCCCTGTGAGAAAGGCTGGAAGATCTCTCGAGCGTCCTCTGGCGAGATGCCCGGTCCAGTGTCTCTGACCACAGTAACTACGTATGGATGTCGAGCCCGAAGCTCAACCGTGATTCCGCCTTGCTCGGTGAACCGAGCAGCGTTGCTCACAAGGTTCAGTAGCACCTGCCGGATACGCGTTCGGTCGCAGTAGACCTCGGGCAGAGCCTCGGGCATACATACATCGAGTATGAGCCCTTTCTGATGCACCAGAGGCTGTACGGCTTCCGCAGCTTCCTGAGCGATATCTGCCAAGTTGACCCACTCTTTGTGAAGCGTCATTCGTCCCTCTTCGGTCCGCGTCAGGTCAAGCACATCATCAACCAGGCTGGACAGATGCCGGGAATTGCTCAGTACCACCTCGAGGTCTCTTTCCATCTGAGGAGGCAGGTCGACGGTGTAGATCTCAGGAGACTCCACCATCAACTCGACCAAGCCAACGATCATGTTCAGTGGGGTGCGCAGTTCGTGACTCACCCTGGCCACGAAGAGTGCTTTGGACTTACGCGCATCTTCAGCGACAGACCTCAGCGCAGCGATCCGCTCACTGGCCTGGGCCAGTTGATAGTTGGCGTGTTCCAGGTTAGCCAGAGACTCCTTGAGCGCAACGTGCTGCCCTCGTGCCTGTTCGAGATCACACGTTGCCCGACCGAAGTAGTCATCATACCACAAGAGCATCCGTTGGGTCGGCCAGTAGACGGCAACCTCAGCGCCCAAGCCAGCCCAGATCATCAACACAGCAATGAGGACTGCGGGAAGAGTGAGGCGCCCACATCCAAGGGACAGCAGAACTGCAAGGGCCAGTGATTCCCCAACGGCGGTGACGAGGCTGGCAGAGAAGCCAATGAGCGGTAGAGCGAGCAGAGGGGAGAGCGCCAGAAGAGCCAAGAACCCCAGATGCGAGAAGTACGTGTGCGCGAGGTACGCCCAGACCGCCCACGCGATCACGGCGATCCATCTAGCCACCATTGGCTTCCACAGGTCAATGCGCCATTCCGCTGCGGCCAACACACAGAGAGTAGTGGATAAGATCACCGAGTGCAGCCAGTCAGGCGCGGTCAGGAAATCCTGCGCGAGCGCGACTGCCAACCCCACGAGCAGCTGAGCGATCAGCACAGGCCACAGTGGGAGTCGCAGTTCGGCGCCAGCATTATCTCTCAAATGCATCTCAAGCCATCCTTGTGTGCGAAGTCTCGCTTCGTGAATGATGCGCAAACAGGTCAAAGGAGGAAACCCTCGATCCCATCGCCAACATCCTGACCGACAACCATCCAGGGGTCATCTGTCATGGAGAGACTCCGAAAGCGGTTCCCAGAACAGCCAGGCTGGACCAGAATCGAATTGTGATAGATACAGGACTGGTCCCACATCATGACCCGCTTCTCGCGCAACTTCGGCGAGTTGTGCCGTCACCATCGCCCGGTCCGTCATAACACTCAAAGCAGTCACAGCACCGGCTCAATCGATCACGGTAAAGCAGAAGAACCCCGTGCCAGCGCATCAAGAGCAGCAAAGATCGGCTCGACTAGAAACACTTGGGGCAAGCTCTCCGACGGGCTTCGAGGAATCATGACCACGTAGGCAAGCTGACCATGCACATCCTCTAGTTCCACAGGTTCAATAGCATCTCGTCGTCTCCGCCCAGGCTTCCTTCTGTCTGACGGGGTCTTGAAGCGCCTCACGCAGCAGAATTCGATTGGCAGATGCGTATCTCTCGTTCATCTCAGCGGAGCAGGCAGCTGCAAGATCTCGAGAGACACTCAGAGCGATGCCCTATGCCTGGCCCGGCGCCACATGTGTTGTGCTGTTGTAGTCGATTGTCGCGGCAGTGTCAAGTAGTGACTCAGGTTGACAACAGCCTACTCTTATGATACACTCTAAGTTAGGAATTGATATCATTTACAAGTAGATATTTCCTATTAATCATCGGAGCCCAGGTGCTGACCTGGAGGTTAGAGGGATCATGCTGACTCAAGACGCGCGACTTGACGCGCTGGCCGGCCGGCTGAGGGAGAACGGGTTGCGGGTGACGCCACAGAGACGTGCCGTGATGGCCGTCCTTCTGGAGAGCGACGATCATCCCACTGTGGAACAGGTCCACGAGCGGGTGCGATCCCGCTATCCAATGACCAGCCTGGCTACTGTGTACAAGACACTGGCCTTACTCAGAGACCTCGGGGAACTGCGCGAGATAAGCATCGGCAGCGCGAGCAATCGCTACGACGCCTCCTTACCCCAGGGTCACGCCCACATCATCTGTGTCTCGTGTGGAACCATCGTCGATCTGGATGCGCAACTCAAGGATCCTTGTGAGGACGAAGCCGCGAGGGTGACAGGCTACCGGGTGATCGGGCACCGGCTCGATTTCTTCGGCATCTGTCCGCGTTGTCTCGTTGAGACAGACAGTACTGAGCCAGACTTCTGAGGTCCAGCCGACCGTCAGCCCAGGCGGTCCTCACCGGGCCACCGCGAACTAACAGCACAATATCGCAATTCTAAAGGAGAAAAGCAATGTTGAACAAGGAACTACACGAAGGAATCAACGATCAGATCAACAAGGAGATGGCCTCGGCGTACCTGTACCTATCGATGGCGGCCTACCTCGAAGGCAACAACTTGAGCGGTTCTGCGCACTGGATGCGGAAACAGGCTGAGGAAGAGATGGAACACGCGATGAAGATGTTCGACTACATGTTCGATCGCGGCAATCAGGTCACGCTATTGGCCATTGACGCACCGCCGGCTGAGTTCTCCTCTCCCCTAGATGTCTTCGAACAGGTCCTGGCCCATGAGCGCAAGGTCACGGGACTCATTCACAGTCTGTACGCGTTGTCGATCGAGCACAAGGATTACGCGGCGCAGACATTCCTCCAATGGTTCGTCAACGAACAGGTGGAGGAGGAACGCAATGCCGATGGTATCGTACAGAAGCTCAGAATGGTCGGGGATAAGGGCCACGCTCTCCTGATGATCGATAGAGAGCTGGGCGCTCGATAGCTTGACGGTCGGTAGGGTCAACACTTTGGGAATCGGTTGCATGCAGGTCCGCCATCTGGCCAAGTCATCGACGGCAGCGGGGCGTCGGGAGGTTCTATGCCGCGTGTGAACGGGATCTGCTCGCGGATCCGCGAGGAAGGACGTCGCCTGACGCCTCAACGTCAGGCGATCGTCTGTGCTCTTCTGGAGAATGGCACGCACCCAACGGCAGATCAGGTCATCCAGCGCGTCCGTCGAAGTATGCCGGACATCTCTCCAGCCACCGTGTACAACACGCTGCACGAGCTTGAGGAACTGGGGCTGATTCAGGAAGTCACGGTAGGTGTCGGCGAACGACGCTACGATGCCAACACCGAAGACCACGATCACATCGTCTGCCTGGGATGCGGGCGGATTGTCGACGCGGTATACGATGGCGAGCGTCCTATGCTCACCCCAGGCGATGACGCCGGCTTCACTATCGTGGGACACCGTGTGGTATTCGCGGGGTACTGCCCTGCGTGCAGTGAGACGGAGAGTCGTTAGGCCACTTCGCTGCCCAGGATCTGCCTGGCTGAACTCAAGTCACTG
>JAAZAN010000276.1 GCA_012514315.1 Chloroflexota bacterium | reverse complement strand
TTGCCGTCCATGTAGGGGTACTTGTCGTTGTCGAACTGCTCGGCCAGCGCCCACTTGAGCTGACCGAGCTGGTCCCGGTACTCGGGGTGGCGCTTCAGGAACTCGCGAAAGGCGATGTGCCGCGCCAGCTCGGGGCTGTCCTCCGCGCAGACGTAGAGGTGGTGCCTGGGCAGCCTGTTCCGCAGCGCCTCGTCCATCAGGTCAAAGGCCTCGCGGGTGGGGATGCCTTGGTCGCCCTCGTGGACGTAGCCGAGCTGCGCCAGCCGCTCCCTGGTCGCCGGAAAGGTCCCCGGCGCGATGACGATGTCGATATCGATGATCGGCTTGGCGATCATGCCGGGGATGGAGGTGCTGCCCACATGCTCGATGCGGAGATACGCGTCGCCCAACCCCGCCTCCAGCACGCGACGGATCTCGTCGAACCAGCGGGGCCAGGCGGGATTATAGAGCTCTACTAGAAAAACGAGCACTTGGCTTCCCCTCGCTTCGCCATCGTTTGTCAGTAGGCAGAGTCGGTCGATGCCGAATTAGGGATTCGAGGTAACAGGCCATGCTACTTGAGACCAGCTAGATACACTAGTTCTTGAACGACAATCCTCAGATCGTGAGCAATCTTGTCAATGTCTTGGCGGTTTGCTATATAGCGCCGCGAATGAGCAGAAAGATCCCCAACCGACTTCAACTTTGGCAAGGCCTGCTTCGTGTTTCGTGACAAGTTCCATCCAGACTCTGCCAGTGTGAGGTTAATCAGATCCTTGAGAGACAAGAAGTCACCATTCAAATCCTGTATCTTGGCCGCCGTCCCATAGTGTTCAAAAGACTCAATTATCAACGTCTCGACCAATCGCCTGATCATCACCGCGCAAGCATCGAACCAACCGCGCTCGTAGGAACCGTTGACTTGATTTGTAACCTTCTCTAGGTAACCTCTTGTCCCGCGAACGACCGCAACAGGTATGATCTGCTCGCTCTCTGCAGCATAGCCTTCATCCGGGGGCGCTCCTACTCTGGGTATCTCACCGTGCATCTTCTTGGCGATATTCAGAGCGGTTCTGGCGAGGTCACTCATTGCCTTCTCTCAGAGTTTTCAGATGCTTGGCCATGCTTTCGAAAATCTGATCTATCTGGTCTGGCTTGGCATCAGGCGATATGTGAATCTGAATATTGATGTGTATAGCAGGCTCGACGCCCTGGAAAACCGCCGACTTTCTCTCTGCAGAGGGCTGGCTTACGCCAGTGGTGTTGGATGGCTTTGGCTTCGGAGAGGACTTGGGTTTCGCAGGCGTTGCAGGCTTTGCCCGTTCCTGGGGAATGGCCATAGTAGTTAGTAGTTCGTAGACGACGGCAAAACGATTTGCAGCGGCTTGCCCTACTCCTGTCTTGCTGGCAAACCACCGCTCTACTGCCGATCGGTCGATATCTGGGCCAGGTACTGCATCTAGCAACTCTCGAGGATATATCTCGTTTCTTATATCCTTGCACACATCACGATAGTCGATATCATCGCGCCACTGGGTAGCTCTGTCTGTCGGGTTCCCTTCCTGGTCGATAATGCCCATCATCACCAGAGAAGGGATTATATTGGTACGCGCCGAAGAATCCTTCATGCCAAGGGTTGTGGCCAGGAATCGCGGCGTCACAGTACTAGGGATACTTCGCTGGAATTGCTTCCTCAGCGTCCACCAATGCTTCGCAGGAATTACTGGGTAGGTTTGCTTCTGCACTTCAGGCATTGTTCTTCTCCTCCCGCCGCATCTGCGGCAACGGCTTGCCTGGTCAAGCGTTTATCACAGAGCCATTGCGGATTGTGCCATCCGAAACAAGCTAGGCAGTATTGTTCCCAGAGGACTACATGCCAGTGTACTCCAAGATGAAGCATTTGTCAAGAATGAGAATTGCCTTGCCTGTCTCTGGTCCTAGTTCCCACTGGGTGCATACAGAATCGGCACCCAGACCAAGAACGGGCGACCAGCCTTAACCCAGACAGACGCTTATCACTGCCTATCCCTCGGCTGGTACGCCATCCCCATATACGCGTCCCCGCGCTCCAGCTCGTCCAACATCTGCGCCAGGCGCCGCTGCTTGGTCTCCTCGCGCACGGCGCGCGTGATCCAGCTCAGATAGTCGTTCTGCTGGTAGGGCGGCCGGGCGCGGCACCGTTCCACCAGCCCCCGCTCCACCAGCGCCGCCCACACCCAGTCGGGCATCACTTGCCGGGGCCGCGTCAGAAGCGACCAGTCTTGCTCGCTCACTCGTCCTTCTCCCGCGCCGCCCGCACGTGCCGGGCGATCAGCTCATGGAACCGTATCTCGCTGTTGTC
>JAAZAN010000275.1 GCA_012514315.1 Chloroflexota bacterium | reverse complement strand
GGCTGCGCGAGAAGTTCGGTCCGTGGTGCGCGATGCAGCAGAGTGCTCATACCGGGATTGTAGACCAGGATGGCCGCGCGCGCATCCGAGAAAACTCGGAGAAATCTGGGAGGGAGGTCGGTTGAGAGTGACAGGACGAGTGACTATACTGAGTACAATGACTAAGGAGGTGCACAGCATGCCGAGCGGGCGAGCGCTCTTAGCCGTGTGTCTGTTACCGGGCACGGGACACGCTACGCCGGGCCAGACGAAAGGAGGTAATGTGAATGGGCAGAGCCTTGGTAGCGTTTGACACTGACCACATCAAAGCATACGTATTCGGGACGAGTAAGCTCAAGGAGATCCGGGGCGCAAGCGCGCTGCTGGATCGCCTCAACCGAGAGGAAATGCCGGGCCTGGCTGGGGGCACAACCATCTACGCCAACGGTGGCGCTGGCCTATTCGAAGTTGAGGAAGAACAGGTCTCACATGCCCTGGACTCGGTCACGCAGGCCTATCAGCTGTCGACGCGGACCGGATCGATCACAGGAACATCGGTCGCCCTTCCGGGGGGTTCCGCCAATGTGCAGGCGGCCCTTGCCCTGCTACGTCATCAGATGCGGGCCGGCAAGGATCGGTCAACAGGGCCGACATCGCCTCTCACTCACCCACTTCTGCACTTCTGTGACTCGTGTGGGACGGAGTACGCTGAGAGTACTGACGCAGCAGAAGGGGAGATGCTCTGCGCCAGTTGCGCCGCCAAGCGCTCTGAGGACGAGCGAGTCAGGAACGAGATCGGAGGTTGGATCTCGGGTCAGATGCCTCTCAACCGGAGTCGCCTGTGGGGCCGGTTGATCGATGACCTCCGCAGACAGGGCGACTACCCGATTGGTGGATACGAACGCCCCCCGGACTTCAATGCTCTGGGACGAATCTCCTCGCCCGCAAACTATATGGGCCTGATCTATGCCGACGGCGACGGAATGGGGAAGGTGATTGAGGGCATCAGCGACCTGGACGAGCTGCGGCGTTTCGCTGATGCCGTTGACACTGCAGTCTACCAGGTCACGCAGGAGGCCATCGCCACACACCTGATACCGCACAATCCTCCGCATTGGCCTTTCGACGTGCTCCTTCTGGGCGGCGATGATCTCGTGATGGTGACGCGCGCCCAGAGCGCGATCGAGGTCGCGCTCCACATCGTGGAGCGTTTCCCAGCAATCACACAGGAACTGTGGGGGACCGCTCTGAGCCTATCCGCTTCAGTGGTGTTGGCCCACGTGAACTACCCCATCGGATCACTTCTGAGCCTCGCCGAGAGCTGCCTGAAGACCGCCAAGCAACAGCAGAGCCGGCGCCGGCTTCAAGGCGAGAGTCTGACCGGTGGCCTGCTCAACTTCCTCGTCGTGACCAGCTCAAATCATCTGGATTACCGGGAATACTACAACGAGGTCTTGATGGAGAGGACGGCCACGGATGGGACGCTCTACCGGACTCAGCGCCCCTACTCGGTTGACGAGATGCACGCCCTGCTGGCTCGGATAAGGTCCGCTCAGCAAGCGCCGCGGACCAAGGTGGAGCAGTTGCGTCAGGCCGTGTTCAAGAGCCGCAAGCAGGGGACAATCGATGCGATGATGGCCGTGCTGCGGTTGCGCAACAAGGGCCACCGAAATGCCCTCCTGGAACTGGCAGGACCGCGTGAACAGCAGCTCTACTTGCCGTGGGTCAAGAAGGATGGCGACTGGGTGACGCAGGTATTGGATGTGGCAGAATTGATCGACTTCGTCCCTGGGGAGGCCGCGATATGAAGCATGAAAGGATCGACATCAATTACCGAATCGAGTTCGAATCGGCATTTCACCTCGGCACGGGAATGCGCGGAGGGATCGTACATCGACTTGTGGCGAGGGACCCGGACGGGTTGCTCTATATACCCGGTTCGACTCTTAAAGGAGCTCTGCGAGACCGCTGCACGCGACTCGCCGAGTGCCTGGACATCGAGACGCCGACGCTGCACGAAGAGGACTGGAGGGAGGTCTTCGGGGATACTGATATGGTGCAGTTCATCTTCGGAAGCCGCTTTCGTCCAGGTCAAGTGTACTTCGACGATGCGCTACTGTCGCAGGAAAGCCGCGAGCTGTTCGGTGTTGGCAGCGACTCCACTCGGTCAGGCGCCCAGGTTCCTCAGACTGAGCAGCGCACCCGGGTCAGTCTGTCGCGGTTGACTCGCACCGCTCAGCCCGGGCGCCTCTTCACCAGCGAGTACGGGCTACAAGGGCTGAGCTTCGACGGACGAATCACGGGGTTGATCGAGGGAACGCCGCTGTTCGAGTCCTCCATCGGGACTTTCCCGCTTCTGCTACTCGTTGCCGGCCTGGTCAGTCTTGACCGCCTTGGGGCAGACAAGTCCTCGGGAGCGGGTCGGATTCGTTGTACCATCGAAGGGGACCAGATCAAGATTGACCAGAGCAATCTGCCTATCGAGACTCTGTTCGCTGAGATCCCGGCATTCGTGCTTTACGAGGATTTGCGGGAGGAGGCTATCAATCGATGAGGTACCTCACGCACATATCCAACGACGGGCCACTCTCGTTTAGAACTGGACGTGATAGCGCCACCTCGAGCACCTGGTCCTACATCCCAGGCACGGCGCTGCTGGGTGGACTGGCCGCGGCGCACGTCTCTTTGCGCAACGACCCTGGTGAGTTCAGTCGCTTCTTCCTAACGGGAGATGCTCGTTTTGGCAACCTCTACCCTGCCTGTTTCGACCACCAGGGTCTTCAGAACGACAATGAACCGGTGGCGCCGTTACCCAGAACGGCGTTGACCTGTAAACGGTTTGGCGGCTTCCAGTCCGACCAAACCGATCCCAATGAGCCCCATCACGGTGTGACCGACTCTCTCATCGGGTGGACAATCTATTCGCTCTGCAGCCGCACCGAGCCGCTGGATGCACTCAAGTGCTGTCCTGTGTGCGGTGAACCACTCGACAGGCTGGACGGCTTCTACCGCACGGCTGCGTCTGCTACCGGCGTGGTAGGGCTGGCGAAGGTGAGCAAAGCCTTGCGTACACGCACAGGCATCGATCCCGCCACAGGGGCGGTGAAACAAGGGATACTCTACAGCCGCGAGGTGTTGCGCTCTCAAAGTCTCTTCTGGGGACAGTTGAGTGTGTCTGTGAACGGTAACACGCCGGGCGCCTTTGCCTCCTTCGTCCAAGAGGCGAACGGCGCGCGCGCGCTTCGCCTGGGCAACAACCGGACAAGGGGGTTCGGCTCGGTGAACCTCAGCCTGAACCCAGCCCTGGCAGGCGATAGCCCGGATCTAGTTGGAAAGCGAATCGAGGCCTTCACGTCTGGAGTGCGAAACGCCGCACAGGCAATTGGCGCGCAGTTGCCCCATGCCGCGTATGTGCCACTGTCTCTGACCTCTGACGCGATTCTCGTCGATCGGCTCCTGCGCTACCAGACCGGTGTCACGTCCGACTATCTGGCGGGTGTATGGGGCTTGCAGAATGCGCAGATCGTGTATGAGAACCGTAGTACAAGACACGTGATGGGCTGGAACGATCTCTGGCGGCTGCCGAAGCCCAACGACATCGCCATCACCATGGGATCAGTGTTCGTCCTGGGGCTGCCGCAGGCGCCGGACGCGAGTGCTCTCGGCAGCTTGCTGAGCATTCAGGAGCAGGGCATCGGGACCCGTCGCCGCGAGGGTTTCGGGCAGGTACGAGTGGCCGATCCATTCCACTGGGAGGTGAAAGGGGCATGACTGAACAGACAATGCGGCTAAGAATGCTGCGACAGGTCGCGCTGCGTGCGGATGGCTTCTATGATACCGCGCAGAACCTCGGGAAGAAGGCTGCGGGTGCACTGACAGACAAGAAGCGCTCGCAGATCAGCGGACTCGAGGGCATTGCCAACAGCGCGCTGAAGACGACGGACGTGTTCGATTTTGTGAAGCTACGCACCGCTCGCCAGAAGGAATGGAGAGAGGGTGATTGGGGCGCGGAGCTCCTACGCTTCATCAGTCGCGACCTCCGCCTACAGCGCAAGGAGATCTGCAATGCTCTCGGGATCGACTCTGAGAGCCACGACGGGCTTGAGGTGCACCTGCTACTCATCCGCGAGTTCGTCCGACAACTGGCGGCTCACTATGAGTATGCGTGCGTGTGTCCCTGACATAGGAGGTGGCGAATGACAACAGCACTGACTGCAGAGCAGGAGGCACAGGTCCGGCTGGCCGGTGATGCGACCATCTACCGTGATGCGATGACGTTTGCCAACGCACAGCAAGCCGTCATTGAGGATAAGCAATTCGGGCACCAGGCCAGCGGCCTGCTGGAATTCTCGCGGGATTGGGACGAACTTGAACGGTTCATCAGACATCAGAAGGGCCGGAGCTGGCCGCAGTCAAAACTGCACTACGGGGATTTCTACGCTGCGCTCGGAAAGTATCTCCAGGAGCTGCGACGTGATGTGAAAGACAAGTACGGCTTCGTGGAGAACGGCCTGACCAATAACGAGACACGTGAACAGACCAAGTTCTTCGCTGGGCTGCTGGCTCGTGAGTTCATCCAGCATCTGGTGGCTGAGATGATGTGGCAGAAGGAGGTCAAAGGTCAATGATATCTCGAGGGTTCAAACGACGCTATCTATTCACCGGTACACTCACGTTGGAGACTGGCTTGCACGTCGGCAGCGGTTGGACGGTGGGAAGTCCCAGTGACTCACCCGTGGTTCGCACGCCGGACGGGCGGCCTTTCATCCCCGGTTCGAGCTTCAAAGGGGCCTTCCGGAGCACAGTGGAGAAGCTCGCCCCCGCCGTCGGGGTTCACAGTTGTGGCCTGATGGAGGGACAGGGCTGTATCGGCTCCCAGGGGAAGGAACAAGATCGGTTCAACACGGAGCGGCGCGATCAGACGTGGAGTGAGCAGGACCTCCTGTCGAAGCTGGATCAGAGCCTGTGCGACACATGCAAGCTTTTCGGCTCATCGTATGCGGCCTCGCGCATCCTCTTCTCGGACCTGCTACCCGACGGAGAGGACGCCGACAAGATGGTCCAAGTACGGGACGGCGTGGCGATTGACCGCGACAGCGAGAAGGCTGTGGACGGACTCAAGTACGACTATGAAGTTGTCGCACCGGCGCAGACTTTCCATGCGGAGGTGCTCCTTGAGAATCCTACGTCCATGGATC
>JAAZAN010000274.1 GCA_012514315.1 Chloroflexota bacterium | reverse complement strand
TACGGCGTCATAGCCGGTTCCGGGGTCGGACTCGTCTACGGTGCTCCGATCGCTACGGCTACCCGCTGGTTTCCTGACAGGAAAGGACTGGCCGTGGGCCTCACCGTTGCTGGATTCGGTGGTTCTCCTTTTGTCACCGCCAACATTGCCAACCCTCTCATTCAGTCACATGGCCCTCTTTACACGTTCCTCGTCATGGGTATCGGCCTTCTTGTAGTTATCATCGCCTTTGCCTTCGTACTCAGGTTTCCCGCACCCGATTGGAGACCCGCCAGCATGGTGGCGGGCAGAGCTCCTGCAGGTGCAGTGGCGAAACAGGATCTCGATCCGGGCAGGATGGTCAAGACCTCGACTTTCTGGGGCCTCTTCCTGGTATACACCGTCGGCTGCCTCGCCGGCCTGATGGCCATCGGCATCGCGAGCCCGGTGGGCACCGAGATCATTCAGATGACGTCATCGACCGCCGCCATGATGGTTGGCATCTTCGCACTCTTCAATGGGGCCGGCCGCCCTTTGTTTGGCTGGCTCACCGACCGGATTACGCCAAGATGGGCCGCCACCATCTCGATGGTGGTCATTCTCATCGCGTCGCTCGCAATGACCCGTGCAGCATCCGGCACGACCGCCCTCTACGCCATCGCCTTCTCTGTTCTCTGGTTGTGTTTCGGCGGTTGGCTGGCCATTGGCCCCACTGCCACCACCACCTACTTCGGCGCAAAGAACGCAGCACGCAACTACAGCTACGTATTCTTCGGCTACGGATTGGCTGCAATTCTTGCCAACGTCATTGCGGGTAGCTCCAAGGATCTCTTCGGTAGCTACACCACAGCGTTCGTCATCGTAGCGGTTCTTGCGGCCATAGGCGCCGTCATCGCCCTGTTGCTCATGAAGCCACCCAAGCATTCCTAGATAACTGGGGGCGGAGGCCGTAAGTCGCGGCCTTCGCCCCTCGCGTCGAACAAGGGACAAAATCGAAGAGCCGGGGGTATCCGCGCATGTCGCATGGCAGCTTCGCAACGGTGATCAACTGTATGGACGGCAGGGTCCAGGAACCCGTTATCGCGTGGATGAAACAGAGATACGGCGTCCAGTATGTGGATTCCATCACCGAGCCCGGTCCGATTCTCATACTGGCGGACAATCGTGACCTGCAGACGATTGAATCCATGCGCCACAGGACCGATATCTCAGTCAACAAGCATGGGTCGCATGCGGTGGCCGTGGTTTCCCACTATGACTGCGCCGGGAATCCAGTGGGAAAGGATGCTCAGATGGTGCAACTCGGGGCAGCGATAGCCAGAGTCAAGTCGTGGGGGTTTGGCGTTGACGTGCAGGGATTGTGGGTCGACGAGAACTGGCAAACATACCCGGTAGCGTTCGACTAGGCCTGCTTCCAGCGTCCGCCAGGGCCCCAGGACACTAGTAGCTGACAGGCCCCTTCGCCGAGCACCGTGTTTGGCTCATCAGCACCCACCGCTGGACTGGTGGCAGGTAACGAGATGACCGCCGTGCCGCTCTTCGTTACCCATTATTCGCGCTGCATCCGGCTCGCCCGGACCGGCTAGAGCCTGAACCGCTCCATCGCGCCGCGATCAAGTTCGAAGCCGATGCCAGGGGACTGCGGAACCCTGATGGAACCATTCACCGGTTGCGGCGGATCCTGATAGATAGCCTCCCACCACGGCATGTGCTCGGTCCACGTACCGTTGGGAATCGCCGCCACCAGGTGAACTGAGAACTCATCGAACAGGTGACTCACGGCAGGCAGATTGAAAGCCTCCGCCATGGCAGCCACCTTCATCCACTCGGTCACACCGCCGACAGCCTGCACGTCGATCATGGCCACATCGGTGGCGCGCCGCTCAAACAGGTCGCGGAAACCGCGCTTGCTGCTGACGTTCTCACCTGAGACCACGGGCATGTCAAGGGCGTGAGCGATCTCGGCAAGGCCAGCCACATCATGTGTCGGAACTGGGTCCTCCAGCCAGTACACCCCGAGCTTCTCCATCTCCCTGCCCATCACGATGGAGTCATACACCGTCCAGACCCACAGGACGTCAACCATTATGTCAACATCTGGACCCACTGCCTCTCGAACGGCTGCCAAGCGCTTCAGGTCCTCCTGTCGGGACTTCCATCCCATTCGCATCTTCATCGCCCTGTACCCCTGAGAGACGAGCATCTCAGCCTCTCTCTGAAGCGCTTCAACGGAACGGTCGCGCCAGAGGTAGTTGCTGGCGTACACAGGAACCTCATCTCGACACCCGCCCAGCAGTTTGGCCAGTGGCATCTCCAGGGCTTTGGCGCGCAGGTTCCACATCGCCATGTCCACGGCCGCCATGGCGTACACACCCAATCCGTCATTCCCAATGCGTGTGCTTGTGCGTCGCAGTCGCTCCCACATCTCACCCCATCGTTCAAGTTCTCCTCCGACCACAACTTCAGCCACGGCGTCAACACAAGACTTCAGTAGCCCCACATGGAAGTTATTGAAAACCATGGCCACGCCGTGAGCCCGGAGTCCCACGTCCGTGAGCAGTTCAACTACGACAGGATTGAAGCACTCGAACTTCACGGAACCAACAAACGATTCGCGAACAGGAACCTTGAGCGCAGTGGTCTCGAAGCCGGTGATCTTCATGCGTATTCTCTCCTCTCTGCAGCACAACCAGGGCTGGTTCAGTGACCGCGGTGGGTCAGTATACCAGCCTCCTGTTACGCCAGAGAGGTCTCAGCACGGATTCCGGTCTCTCTGCTACACTACCGGACGCGTCGCACACTAAGCGGCGTCTGTGAGGAGAGCTACACATGCGTTACGGAACCGGCGCAATGCAGTACGAAGTGGTCCCGAACTGGGCGCAGGTGCCCGCCGGCTGGTCATTCAAGGATATCGGGGGATTGGCGATCGACGAAGACGACAACGTCTACGTCCTCAACCGCAGTGAATCCCCGGTACTGGTATTCGATCGCGAAGGAAGGATCCTTCGACACTGGGGCGAGAGCCTCTTCAAGCGCGCCCATGGTGCTCGCCTCGCCCCCGACGGTTCAATCTTCTGTACGGATGACGGTGATCACTGGGTCGGCAAGTTCACTCGTGACGGCGAGTTGCTCATGACGTTGGGCCTCAAGGGGGTACCGTCGGATACCGGATATCGCCGGGGTTGGGATGTCTACCAGAGCACGTCTACGATCGCCCACGCCGGTCCTCCCTTCAATAGGCCAACCGGAGTCGCGATCACCACCGATGGCAGCATCTTCGTATCGGACGGGTACGGCAACTGCCGCATACACCATTTCGACGCGCAGGGAAACCTGCTCCGCTCGTGGGGAGAGCCGGGAGGCGAGCCAGGCCGCTTTCGGCTGCCGCACGACGTTGTGCTTGATGCACGTGGCCGCCTGCTCGTAGCCGACCGTGAGAACAGTCGCATACAGGTCTTCTCCCAAGAAGGTGACCTGCTGACGGTATGGCATGACGTCATCCGACCGACCGGACTGAGCACGGACCGGAATGGTCTAGTGTACGTGTCGCAGTTCTGTCTCTGCATCAGCGTGTTCGACCTCGATGGTCGACTTGTGACCACATGGGGCAATCAGTCTACTGTGCGAGAGGAAGCTGTATTCCTTGCTCCACACACCGTGGCTGTGGACTCGCATGGCGACGTCTACGTTGGCGAGGTGTCTAGAACATACGCGGGAACCGATCGCGGTGCAGACACCATTCACAAGTTCCGGCGCAATCGATAGCCTTCGTGTGTGCCCGCATCACCCACGTCGGGCCGAAGCCTGCGGTGCCTACCAGATGCCCGGCATAAGGGCCTTACGATCGACGGGGTAGCCTTCCAGATGCTTCCGGCACCAGTGCAGGTGAGCCCTCGCCCTTGGCGCCAAGTTGGCAAAGGTCCAGAGGGCGAAGCTGAGGCCGGCCAACGACCATGTCGCAACCGCCCATCCAATCCATATCATGATTTCACCCAGGTAGTTCGGACAACACACGTAGCGAAAAAGCCAGGAATCAATGCGGCAATAACGCTGGCCCGATCTGTTACGTTCGCGTCGAAGCACCGCGTCGGCGTACCGGTTCAACACCCAACCAACTACGAACAAGAGGGCTCCAGAGACAAAACGCACGTCCAGCAACCAGTCGAGCCGGTAGTCGGGCCCGAGATGGAACAGGTACCGCCCGTTGACGTACGTATTCACCACGTTGAATACGAAGCCGAACACGACCACTGCGACAGGTATCGCCCGCGCCCTGGGGCTGAGGCTGAATGGGTACACGAAAGCCCGGTGCACGTAGTGCGACTCCCACATACAGAGGAGGGTGACAGCGACGACCGAACCCGAGTGCGACCCAACGAGGTACCAATACAGAAAGAGGACGGCGGCAGGCGTCTCCATCACCAACCACCCTGTGCGGGCGCTCAGGGTCAGCCCCCATCCCGAGGTTGAGTGTCTACCATACGGCGCGGGATGCCGCAGGAGCACGACGAAGAGTAACGCAGCCAGCGCCATCCACACCCACACCAGGTAGCGCCAAAAGACCAGCTCGGATATCACTCGTCCCTCTAACCACCCGCAAGGAAGCCGTGTTCCTTGAACCACAGATATGTATCTCGTATGGTCTGCTCAAAAGGTCGCGGCACATAGCCCAATTCAGCTTTTGCTCTCTGGTGGCTCACCTGCCGGTGACCAGCGAGCGCATGTACCGAATACGAGGTATACAAGGGCTGCCGCTTCAGAAGCAAACAGGCCGCTTCGCCAAGTGGGCTGCAAGCCTGCGCGATGGCTCTCGGCACAACAACACGTGGAACGGAGGCCCCAGATACTCGTGCCACTGATTTGGCGACCTCCGGCAATGAGCGCCACCAACCAGATAAGAGGTACTTCCTTCCCGGCGCAGCAGTCTCCGCCACAGCAATCGCAGCACAGGCGACATCCCTCACATCCACCCAGTCAAATCCACCGGACATGATGACCGGCAGGCGTCCTCTC
>JAAZAN010000273.1 GCA_012514315.1 Chloroflexota bacterium | reverse complement strand
TCGCTGAGGCGTACAGCCTCCAGCTTGAACTCACGCGTGTACTGTCGTCTGGTCTTGTCCATAGTCTTCTCTCCCATGTCCCATAGTGTACCCTTATCTTATGGTCCACAAAACCTGGACAAGACCACTCTCCACCTTCAGTCTCGTTCGTGAGGATCACGCACTAAGGATCGTCCGGATGCTACAGAGTTCATACCGCCTGAGGATTCAGATCAGCTTCAGTCTCGCAGCTATCCTGTGCGCCTTGCTTGTCGCATCGGTCACACCCCGCCCAGTGGACGCTGCTCAGCCCGACCCGATCGCTTCCTATGACATCCAGGTTGCACTTGATGTAGAAGGGAAGACCCTCCGGGGTCGTGAAACAATCGCGTACGTCAACCGAACCGAGGCCCCTATTCCTGACCTCGTCTTTCACCTCTACCTCAACGCTTTCCGCGATACGAACAGTCTCTTCCTCAAGGAAGGCGGTCCTATGCACCGCGGATATGCGTGGGATCCCGAGCACCCAGGTTGGATCGAGGTGACGGGGTTGTGGCTGACAGACGGTACTCCACTGACGCTTGAGGATATGGAGGACGGCACTCTGGCACGCGTGGAACTGCCACAGCCCATCGCACCGGGAGAGGAAATTGTGATTGATGTAGAGTTCACGGCACAGCTCCCACGGGTGTTCGCGCGGACAGGGTTCGCAGATGACTACTTCTTGGTCGGCCAGTGGTTCCCCAAGCTAGGAGTCTGGGAGACTGAGGGATGGAACGCCCACCCGTTCTATGCTAACGCGGAGTTCTACGCCAATTTTGGCGCCTACGACGTGGCAATTACGCTGCCGCAGGGTTACGTCACTGGAGCGACCGGTATGCCGCTGTCAGCTGTCGACCACACTGATGGAACACAGACGATCAGGTATCACGCGGGCAACGTCATCGATTTCGCATGGACTGCCTCACCTCGCTTTCGGACCGCAATCCAGGAGGTCGACGGGATTGAGATCATGTACCTCTACCTTCCCGAGCATGCCTGGACCGTACAGCGTGTCTTGGCCGCCGCCGAAGCGGCAGTCACTCGCTACAACAGGTGGTACGGGCGCTACCCCTACGCAAGGCTCACGCTAGTTGACGCGCCGGATGACGGCCAGGGAGCTGGCGGTATGGAATACCCCACTCTCGTCACCATCGGCGCTATGGATATCACTGGCACTGGGGCCAGCCGGTTCCTTAGTGGCGCGGACCGCTCGCTCGAAACCGTGACGGTGCACGAGATCGCGCATCAGTGGTGGCAGTCTATGGTGGCATTCAACGAGGCAGAGGAGCCTTGGCTGGACGAAGGGCTCGCCGACTATTCTACGCTGCGAGTCCTGGAGGATCTGTATGGGGAAACCAGCTCAATGTATAGCGGCCGGGATGTGCGTCTGGGATACATCGACTACCACAGACTGAGCTACCTTTCGAATCCGCGAGTGCCCATGTTCGGACGGGCGTGGGACTTCGGCCTCGAGTATGTCATCGCCACGTACTCCAAACCACTCCTCGCGTGGCGCACGCTGGAACGTACGCTCGGCGATGACGTCGTCCTGCAGATACTGAGCACGTTCTTTGACCGATACCAGTTCAGACACCCAACGACTGAGGACCTGCGAGCTGCGGTAACCGATGTGTGTGGACAGGATCTGGCGTGGTTCTTTGAAGGCCTCGTGTATGGGGAAGAGATCATCAATTATGGAGTCACAGCGTTGGACGACCATCGCGTCGAGTTCGCGCGGCAAGGGGATCTGATCATCCCAACTGAGGTGCGGATTACCTTCGCCGACGGAACGAGCGTGATAGAGCCGTGGGATGGAGTCGATGCACGGCGAACCCTGGCCTACCCGGACAGCCCGCCGATAGTCTGCGCAGAAATCGATCCTGATCGGAGGATCGCGCTCGACCTGCGCTGGAGTGACAATGGAGCGTGTCGCTCCCTGGACCTATGGAGCTTGACGGCGTTGATCGCCCGTGTGACATTGAGCCTGCAGAACACGTTACTGATTTGGGGAGGCCTGTAGAGATGGCGACAGGCTGGCGGGCATTCCGGATGAGTCTCTCACGGACCGTTAGGTACTACTGGGCTGTAGTGATCGCATTCGTCATTAACCTGGCGAGCACTCTCGTCCTGACCGCTCTCCCTGCACTAGGCCTGGCCCTGCTTCTGGGTCACCGCCCAGCCATCCGACAGGTAGCCAGTGGCGCCGGACCGTGGGTACTCATCGAGATGTTGCTCTCACCGGTTGTTGATACGCACCTTGGCGTCAGCACTTCCAACTTCACCACGGCAGCGCAGCGACTCCTGCTGTTCGGTCTGACCGCCGCTCTCCTAAGCCCCTTGGCAGCCTGGATTCCGGCCAGCTTCCTCTCCGGAGGAATTCTGCTGACTTACGCAGAAGCCCCGTCACGTTTCCGCTTGCGGCGCTTTCTGTGGGGTTGTTGGCACTGGTTTGGCAGCTTCCTGGCGCTAGGCGTGGTGCAGATCATAACTGGGCTGGTCATCCTATGTGCAAGTGGGGGACTACTGGCTATCACGGCTGCATTCGCAGAAGCGTGGCCAGTATGGATACTGCTTCCATCAGTTAGCATCTGTGTATTCTACTGGCTGGGGGTGTTCGACATCACGCGTGGTCTGGCGGTGGTCAAGGGAACGCGCAACATCTTCGCCGCGATGTGGGACGCAGTCCGGGTCATCGTCAGCAAGCCACTGGTAGTCTCAACACTCTTCGCGCTGGTGTTTCTCATACTTGGAGCGATCCACGCGCTCTTCGCATGGGGTGTTCGCCCGGCGATAGCACCGACGCATTGGCCTCTGCTTCTGGTCCTGCAGCAAGCCTTCGTGATTCTCAGATTGGCCGCTCGAATGACTCGCCTTTCCGGCGCTGTGACGCTCTCTTCGATCCATTCGATAGGCTAACCGGATCGATTCGTCGACACAATGTGGCGAATGAGGAGAAGCTGTGCCCCTCCTCATTCGCTTCTACACCGTCTATGACGACGAGCGAGAGGGTTGCGAGAACATCTCACCTAGCACGTCATCGAGATCGGGCCTGCCGATCTCCTGCAGTTCGTAGCGCACCCGTTCGGTCGGCTTGTCGATGGTCAGCACACGGCGTAGATCGATCGGCGTGGCGATCAGAACCAGATCACAGGGCGTATTGGCGATCGTCTGTTCAAGCTCGGCGACCTGCTCAGCGCCATAGCCCATCGCAGGAAGCACATTTCCGGTCGTGGGGTACTTGGCGTATGTGGTCACAATTGATCCTACAGCGTATGGCCGCGGGTCGACGATCTCGGCGACACCAAAACGTCGGGCTGCGACCACGCCCGCACCGTACGCCATCTCCCCATGGGTCAGTGTGGGACCGTCCTCAACAATGAGGACCCGCTTACCCCTCAGCGCCCCGGGGTTTTCCACAAAGATCGGAGATGCGGCCTCAATGATCCGTGCCTCAGGATTCGCGGACATCACATGGTCACGTACTGTGGACACGCCCGCTGCGTCTGCTGTGTCCACCTTGTTAATGACGATAACGTCAGCCGCCCGAAGATTGACCTCGCCCGGGTGGTAGCTTATCTCGTGACCGGGACGATGCGGGTCGAGTACGACGATGTAAAGATCCGGTCTGTAGAAAGAAAAGTCATTATTCCCGCCATCCCAAATGATGACATCGGCTTCCTTCTCCGCTTCGCGCAGGATCTGCCCGTAGTCGACGCCAGCATAGAGTATCACCCCGCGGTCGATCAACGGTTCGTATTCCTCACGCTCCTCAATCGTGCACTCGTAACGATCCATATCCTCATAGGTTGCATAACGCTGACAGGCCTGGGCCGCCAAGTCGCCATAAGGCATGGGATGGCGAATCGCCACGACCTGTTTCCCATACCCCCGGAGAATGTCACACACTCGACGAGTCGTCTGGCTCTTACCGCTTCCTGTACGCCCGGCGCATACAGCAACCACCGGCTTTGAGGATCGCAGCATCGTGGTATCGGTACCCATCAACCGGAAATCAGCGCCGGCGGCCAGCACCACGGATGCCTTGTGCATCACGTACTCGTGCGGTATGTCCGAATAGGCAAAGACCACCTGGTCAACATCCCTCTCTCGGATCAACCGCTCCAGCTCGCTCTCCGGATATATAGGGATGCCCTGTGGGTAGAGCGCGCCGGCCAACTCGACCGGATAGGTGCGCCCCTCGATGTTCGGTATCTGGGTAGCAGTAAACGCCACAACATCGTAATCCGCATTGTCCCGAAAGTAGACGTTGAAGTTGTGGAAGTCGCGCCCAGCCGCCCCCATGATCAACACTTTGTTTTTCACCGCTGGAAACCTCCTGGATTGAGATCTTGATGCAACCGAACAGGTCACTGGGCTACCGACACGTCGCCCGACATCCTACGTATCTAGCGCCTTGACCAACTTCTCTACGCCCACGCTAGCCATGGCGGTTGCCATCGCAGCGTAGATCGGATCAAACTCTAGCTCATCACCTAAGGCGACGGGCGGATCGGCATCGGTCACATCCACCACAGTATGATCCGAGCTTGCACCCACGATGAACACGCCCGCACGCTTGGGACGCAAACCATCAATACGCATATCCTGTTCGCCCATCGCCACAATGGCTCGCTTGCGCCACCCAAGGTCCTCCCAATGCGGCACGCGCCCAAAAGCATCCACTGCAATCGGCCCATCAGGCATCGACGGTTTGTTCTTGAGTTCGATTACGTCAGCCACGACATTGAACGCGTCCTGATGAGGGCAGGGCAGAGGGTTGTTTGTCGTGCTATTGACTCCCAGCAGAAGTGACTCACCACTGCGGAGCTGATTCACGCGGGACGGCAGCTCATTGGCCATCAGCATATCGAAGTTGGAGGTGTGTCCTCCTGAGATGACGCAGAATCGAACACCCAAGGCCTGCTCGATGGACTCTGCGACATCCACAAGGAGCTGGACATTCTCCCGCGTGGGCACAACCCCGCCAATACACGCAAGGTTGGCGCCCATCCCAACCAGCTCAATCGCTGGTAACGCCAGTATGGCCCGTGCGGCATCGAGCGCATCCTCGGGCATCACACCTTCCCTTCGATCACCGGTCTCGAGCATCAGGACAACCTGATGTCGGCGGCCCTGCAACGAGGCTGCCTGAGCCAGCGCGCGGGCTGTCTCGACCTCCGAGACAAGACTGACCTGAGTCAGAGCGACGATATCGTGGACCTCGCTCAGGCTCGGCAACCTCAACAACATGATGTCGGCATCGATCCCCGCCTCGCGAATGCGACGCACGTTTCGAAGCCGAGACTCGCCCAACGTCCGGACACCACCCGCGAGGATCGC
>JAAZAN010000272.1 GCA_012514315.1 Chloroflexota bacterium | reverse complement strand
GGTAGGGCTCGATGGGATGATCCATGAAGTCGGTGACGAGTGAACTGATGAAACTGATCAGTGTCTCCATCACATTCGGATGACGATGCCGAAGGAACAGTATGATGCCGATGATCCCAGCCATCATAATCCAGGTCGAGATAATTGTGTCACGGATGGGTATACCGAAAAGGAAGATGTCGTGTGGAAACACGCTCTCCATACTTGCAGCACTCCTTAAAGTCTATCGATCTGCCCGCTGGGTTCGAGTCAGAGTTGCCCATCCCGCATGGACCAAGTACACGATAGGCCAGCGCCCCAGCAATAGCCCAACGAACGCACCGAGAGCTGCGGTCACCCCACAGTGTAGCGCGGCAATCAGAACAGCCGTCGTGACGCCCCAACGCAACCAGACACTCGCTGCGACCCGCCCGGCAACGCGTGAACCGCTGTCTGGCCTAAGGTGAGACACTGACCAGGCCAGCTGTAAGCCGTTGGCGATGCTGGCTAATACGCCAATCAGCGTCCAGAGTATCGTCATTCGCCGATTGCTCCTAGCTACTCAGTACCTGTCACCGTACTGCTCAGTACGGCTTCGGCCAATCGCTCGAACTGCAGATCGTTGTGTGAATGTTGCTGCTCCTTCTCTTGCGCACTACTGGGCGCTCGTCGGCTTGTCAAGATCACAGCAGTGTCTCCGGTGATCCGTAGGATGCCAGAGGCGACGTCCACTGCATGCACGCCGTCACTATCCGTGAATTGTATAGGCGCCGCGATGGTCTCGGCGAGCAGGGGGGCGTGCCCTGGCAATATCCCGATGGCGCCGCCATCCGCCAGCGTCACCTGAATGCTCGCTACGTCTGCCGCATCGAGAAGCGTCTCAGTCGGCGCCAGAACCATCAAGTGGAGCGGCCTAGCCATCCAGCCCGTCCTCGGCTAGCTCGTCCGCCCTGGCCACTACATCATCGATGGCGCCTGCCATGTAGAACGCTTGCTCAGGCAGGTCATCGTAACGGCCACTCAGAATCTCCCGAAAGCCGCGCAAGGTCTCCTCCAACGGGACATACCGGCCTGGTATTCCCGTGTACATCTCCGAGGTGAAGAACGGCTGGGTGAGGAAACGTTGCAGGCGGCGGGCCCGATTGACCGCCTCTCGATCCTCCTGACTCAGCTCCTCCAAACCAAGGATCGCGATTACATCCCGCAGTTCCTCGTATCGGGCCAGCAGAGCCCGAACCTGGACGGCGATCCGATAGTGCTCGGGCCCAACGAATTCGGGCGTGAGCAGCTTGCTGCTCGATTCCAGGGGATCGATGGCTGGATATAACCCCTGGCTCACCATCGTACGCGATAGGATGGTTGCCGCATCGAGATGCGCGAAAGTCGCGACAACGGCGGGATCCGTGAGATCATCAGCCGGGACGTAAATGGCTTGGATCGATGTCACACTGCCACGGCTCGTTGTGGTGATCCTCTCCTGCAGTGCGCCCATCTCACTATCCAATGTCGGCTGGTACCCCACAGCGCTTGGAAGGCGTCCCAGGACGGCCGAGACCTCCGCTCCAGCCTGTATATAACGAAAGATGTTGTCAATGAACACGAGCACGGGCCGTCGCTCGTAGTCACGGAAGTGCTCGGCCATCGTCAGCGCTGAGAGGGCGACCCGCAGACGCGCGCCCGGCGGCTCGTTCATCTGACCGAAGACCAACACGGTGCTGTTCAGCACGCCACTCCGCTGCATATCGAGCCACAGCTCGTTGCCCTCGCGGCTGCGCTCCCCCACCCCCGCGAAGAGTACGATCCCCGAGTGCTCCTGGATCGTGTGGCGCATGAGTTCGATCATCATCAGGGTCTTGCCCACGCCAGCGCCGCCGAACAGTCCGATCTTGCCGCCGCGTGGATAGGGTGTCAGCAGGTCAATGGCCTTGATGCCAGTGATGATGGGTTCCGTCGAAATGCGCTGCTCACTCAGTGAAGGCGAGCTCGCATGGATGGGGCGACGCTGCGCGACTTCAGGCGCTGGTTGACCGTCGATGGGGTGTCCGAGCACGTTGAACATTCTGCCCAGTGTTGGACGGCCCACAGGCACACGGATTGGATCCCCTGTATCGACGACTGAAAGGCCGCGTCGGAGACCGTCGGTGCTACTCATCGCGATGGCCCGTACAGTTCGGGGGTCGATGTGTTCCTGGACTTCGAGGACTAGCTCCGGGCCATCGTCACGCTGGATCGTCAATGCGTCGTGTATGCCCGGAAGATCACCTGATGCAAATTCCGCATCAATGACTACACCTGCGACACGCACGACATTTCCGATTCTAGCCACTGCTTGACCCTCACGTTCTGCCTCAGGGAAATCCGCCAACCACATAGGCCTCGCGCGGAATGTCCCATGCTACTTTGCGATCCACATCAGCGCAACCCTCAGTAGCCAGGGCTGCCTCTGGCGGATCAGCCTGATTGCCGCCTGCTCATATCGCCATATCACGTCGTCGCCAGACTCAACCCAGACGACGTCACGAGGCCGCCCTCAGGCTGGAGGTGCTGTGTCTGTGTGGATATCCTTCCACGATCCACCTCAGTACAGTGACCTAAACTATACCATGCCTTCCCGAAATGCGAAAGTCCGCTACGGAACGTGGCCGTTCAGTGATTGGGAGAACTCGTGATCAGTGCCACGAGTTGGTAGTTCCCGACTGCGAATTGGGCTCCGGTGGGGCGAATCGGTGATCTGGGCCCCATAATCACATCACGAGTGGAGAATTCTCTCGGCGTTACCAAACTCTGAACGACCACATGGAACATGTGGCCAAGGAAGGACTCGTTGTCTGGTTTGACTTCCTTCACACAGTGGCTAGAATGCCAGTTGAGGAGCATTTGCAGCGGGGACTTGTGGACAGTAGGCTGGCTGCAATTCATCATCCTGTAGTTCGGAGGAATACGGGAACTGGTCCGATGGGGAGATTGTGTACGGGGAGGTAATGCTGTGGGAATCAGAATCGTTGTCATTGGTGGAGTGGCTGCAGGCCCCAAGGCCGCTGCCCGGGCGCGACGTTTGGATCCTGATGCGGAGATCACGATTGTGGAGAAAGACGAGTTGCTGTCCTACGCTGGCTGCGGCCTGCCGTATTACATCTCTGGGCTGGTCCAGGATCGCAGGCAGCTCATGACAACTCCGATTGGGGTGCTGCGGGATCCGAAGTTCTTTGCGCAGGTTAAGGATATCCGCGTCCTGAACCGAACGAAGGCGGTCAGCATCGATCGCGAAGTCAAGGAGGTTGTGGTTGAGTCGGTAGATTCGGGCGAGGTCCAACGGCTTCCATATGATAAATTAATCCTGGCTACAGGGGCTGACCCAGTTGAGCCGCCCATCCCTGGGAAGGACTTGCAGAATGTGTGGCGTCTCAAGCAAGTTGAGGATGCGGACCGGTTTCGTGCCAAGCTGCAGCAGCCTGTCTGTCCCAGTGTCGTTATCATTGGCGGCGGCCTGATCGGGATGGAGATGACCGAGGCGGTAGTCGAATGCAAGGGCGCTGTGACGGTGGTGGAGATGCTGCCCCATGTGCTGCCGATGATCGATGCGGATATGGCCAGCCTCGTAGAGAAGCACATGCGAGACGTCGGCGTTACGGTCGTGACTGGCGCACGTGTGGAGCGCATGGAGGGCAATGAGAACGCTGAGGCGGTCCGCGTGGTGACCACCAAGGGCGCCTTCGATGCAGGGCTCGTGCTCCTCAGTGTGGGCGTCCGGCCCAATGTGTCGCTGGCGCGTGATGCGGGGTTGCTCATCGGGGCCTCGGGCGGCATTCACGTGAATGAGTACATGCAGACCACCGACCGCGATATCTACGCGGCGGGCGATTGTGCTGAGAAGTCGTGCAGTATTCGGGGGACCGAGTGTTTCCTGCCGCTGGGCTCGGTGGCGAACAAGGAAGGGCGGGTCGCCGGATCGAACGCCGTCGGCCATATCGAGCGGTTCCCTGGCGTCCTGGGTTCGACGGCTCTGAAGGTGTTCGACTGGAACGTAGGACGAGCTGGGTTGAGTGTCGAGCAGGCACGCGACCTGGGAATCCCGGTCATTTCGGCCACGGTTGCAGCGCCAGACCGTCCTCACTACTACCCGGGCAACAAGCCGATCATCCTGAAGCTGGTTGCTGAGAAATCAAACCGTCGTCTGATCGGTATTCAGGGTGTAGGCCCGGGCGACGTCATGAAACGAGTCGATGTGGCTATTACGGCGATGGCGGCTCGCATGACAGTGGATGATGTGGCCAATCTGGATCTGGCCTACGCACCGCCCTACTCGGAGGCGATGGACGTCCTGATTCACGGCGCCAATGTCCTGCGCAATAAGCTGGACGGGCTGATGAAGGGGATTACGTCACTGGAGCTGCAGTCAATGCGAACCCGTGGTGAAGACATCTTCCTGCTTGATGTGCGCAGCCCTGATGAGCACCAGATGGGCGCGATTCCCGGCAGCACGCTGATTCCTCTTGGGGCGTTGCGGTCGCGTGCCGGCGAGATCCCGCGTGATAGACGTGTCGTTGCCTACTGCAAGACCAGTCTCCGTGCCTGGGAGGGTGTTCGGATACTGGCCGGTCAAGGGATCGACAACGTCGAGATACTGGACGGCGGGTTCCTGGCTTGGCCATATGAGACGGTTCATGGAGTCTAGGATCTCGCTGGATCGCTGACAGAATCGGTATCCGCTGTCTGTGTGAGTCGCTGCCGGCGGCGACTCACACCGTTTGGATGGTGAATGAGAGGGATACGAATGGGAGTTGCGATGCAGGGCTTGGTTGGCATCGTCACAGGTGGAGGAAGCGGTATCGGGCGAGCAACGTGTGTCCGGTTGGCCCGTCAAGGGGTCCGCGTGGCTGTGCTGGATGTCGCGCTCGATCGAGGGCAAAATACGGCGTCTGCGCTGACGCAAGACGGTGCATCCGCGCTGGCGTGCTCGGTCGATATTTCGGATGCTTCACAGGTGAGGCTCGCCGTTGATCGCGTACTCAGTGAGTTTGGACGGATCGATATCCTGGTGAACTGCGCAGGAGTGTACACGGTTGGTACAGTGGATAGCATCTCCGAGCGGGACTGGGATAGCGTGCTGGCGGTCAACCTCAAAGGGCCGTTTCTGATGTGCCAGGCGGTGGTACCAGCGATGCGCCGCCAAGGTGGCGGCGCGATCGTGAGTGTCTCTTCGATCTCGGGCCGTACGACGTCGATGCTGGCCGGCCCCAACTACGTGGCCTCCAAAGCAGGCATCATTGGGCTGACGATGTGCCTGGCCAACCAACTGGCCGCCGATCGCATTCGCGTCAACTGTGTCGCGCCTAGCACCGTCGACACGCCGATGAACGCGTCGCTGAGTCCAGATCAGGTGACCCGCCTTGAGGAGCGTGTTCCGCTGCGCAGGCTTGCCACCGCGGATGAGGTAGCAGCCGCAATCGTCTTCCTGGCCTCACCAGAGGCCTCGTACATCACAGGGGAGACACTCAATGTGAACGGCGGCGCCTTCATGGTCTAGCCACGTTGGCTGGATATCCCGGAATGTCCGTCACGAGAGGCGATAGGAGGCGTCATGCGATTCGGTAACCTCAAGATCGATCCTGCTCGCAACCCGGCTGTCCTGGACACGGTGACGTGGGATCGTGCAAGCGTTCAAGAGATACTCCAGGTTATGCCGACCGATGTCTGGCGGATCTTCTGGCGGACGGCGCGTGAAGGAGTCGCGCAACTGCCAACTGAGCGAGTCTGTGTCCATCCTTCATCCTGTGTACGATGGAAGGACAGTCTGTTCTGCCTGACAGCGCTGTTCGACGGCCAACTGTTATGGCTCGAATGCGGGTCCGGCGTGGGGGTAGACCTGCTTGATGTGCCCGTGTGGTCTACTGCACTGGGGAATCTTCCCGCGGAAGTTGTCAGTGCATATGCGGTGGACTTGGCAGGTACGGCTCGCTTCCTGGCAGCCGCTGCACCCAATCGCGCGCCCCGTGCCCTGGGCGCAGTACCTCGGTTGGGCATCGGAAGCCGTATGACTACCGCATCATGGCCGGGCGTGTTTCGCGCGATGGCCGAGCGGGGATTCGCTTCCAACGCGATCCAGAACTCTGTGCGCGAGGCCAACGTGCTGGAGGACATCCTGGCCGGACGGCCTGCGTTGCTCAACTACGGCCCCAACCTGGGCGTCTTCGCTTCAGGGCACGCCGGTAGCTCGTTCGAGGGGCTCTGGCTGTCCGGTGTGCTGGAGGCTCTCAAGGCGCCGGGATGCCCGGTGTACGGCGCTGACGCGGATCACATGCAGGTGAAGCGAGACCCGGCCGGACTTGATCGTGCGCTGCGCGTGCTGGAGTCAGTCCGTCATTACACCTTCTACACCATGGATGTGTCGGATGTTCTTGACTACGATGCTCTGGGTGCAGAGCCCGCCGACGCGGCGCTCTTACTCGATCGAGTGGGAGGATCGAGGGATCGGCGGGCCCTTCTGGCCTTTCATCGCGAGTTTGGCCGGCGCATCGGGGCAGCAAAGCCCCTGGATGAGGTAGCCCTGGGCTGTTATGTAGGGAAGTACTGGGATGCTCTGCAGGCGATGGGGACGATGACCGAGCACATTCGACAGCTCAGGGATGACCAGCCATTCGACCTTGAGTTTGCCGTAGACGAGACGCCGCCTGGGGTAACGGCGTGCGACTCGATCACGTCAACCGAGGAACTGATCTTCATCATCGGCGAGTGTCAACGTCGTGGACTGCCCGTGACGCACGTGGCCCCCAACTTTGGGATCGAGAAAGAGGTCGACTATCGCTGTCCCGATGGACTATCTGGGCTGGGCGATCGAGTGCGTGATCAGACACAGGTGGCGCGCGCGTGTGGACTGATGGTCGATTACCATTCAGGTGACGACCTGTCGAAGCAGACACGGCAGACCATCGGTCGCGCGTCGGAGGGATATAACCAGTTCAAGGTCTCTCCGTACGTGCAGGTGCTTTTCGCGGAGGTGCTGGACGATGTGCAGCCCGAGCTGTTCCGCATCTGGTGGGATGATACCTTGGACTTCGCGCGTCGTGAGGCAGCCAAGGGCTCACCTGTGGCGGTGGATGGGCTACGCACGCTCCAGGCCAGCGACGATTCGTCCCCTTCAGCTCGGCAGCCGGTGTTTCGTCACTACTGCTTTGCGTCGGTGGGACGGAGAGACGATCAAGGGCAGTATGTGCACCGTGAAACCCTGTACGGTGAGCTATCGCGTGCCTTTCACCAGGAGTACGAGCGCCGGCTCGTGGCCTACCTGACGGAGCTTGCCGGCGACCTGCTGGAGATTGCTTGATCGCCGACCGAACCGTTTGTCCATCGACGATAGGAGCCGGTATGAACGCCGATCAGCCCATTCGCGCTGACACACCACAGCCCGGTCAGCTTCGATTCCGGCCGATGGACGAAGTATCCGCTCGCGCTATCCTGACCTGGCACTACGACCCACCTTACGACATCTACGATCCTGCCCCCGAGGATGTGGACGCTGAGTTGCGCCTGCTGGTCAATCCAGACAGCGCCTACTACGTGATTGAGGACGCCACAGGTGATCTCCTGGCATACTGCTGTTTCGGCGCCGAAGGGCAAGTTCCTGGCGCTGACTACAGTACCGACGCGCTGGACATCGGGCTGGGAGTACGGCCTGACCTGACCGGGCAGGGCCGGGGCAGTTCCTTCGTCGATGCGGTCATCCTCTTTGCCCGGTGCACGTGGGCGGCCGCTGCCTTTCGCGTGACGATCGCGCAGTTCAATCGGCGTGCTCAGCATGTGTGGGAACGCGCTGGGTTCAGGCGCGAACAGGTGTTCGGACGTTCCGCTGACGGTATGCCGTTTGTTGTGCTCACGCGTGAAGCGTGATCTGCGTGTGCTACGATCGGCTGGTATCGCCTGACCGCCCTACATGGCGAAAGCCGCTGCCGCGGGTATAATTGGCCATGTGGACCTCAAGCACCCACCGGGGAGGTGTCCGATGGATAGTAGCCGCATCGCGTTTCACGGCTCGCTGCAGGAACTCGTCGGCAGGGTGGAGCGCGGCGAGATGGTGCCGAAGCTCCAGGCCTCTCATGCGCCACCGTGCAAGTTCTGGACCGCCTTCCAGGTAATCAACGGTATCCGGCATATGACGCCCGTAATCCACGGACCCAAGGGGTGCACCTACTCGGTCGCCAGCGCCTACAAGATGCGCGGGTGCGAGTACCGTGGGGTTCCTCTCGAGCCCACGACGTGCACAGCACAGAACGAGGTGGACGTCGTGTACGGCGGTGAGGGAAAGCTGCTGGAGGCGGTGCGCGAGGCCGATCGCCGCTATCACCCCGACCTGATCGTGATTCTATCGTGCTGCTGTTCGGGCATCATCGGCGATGATGTGGAGACCGTCGCGGACATTGTCGAGGGCGAGGTCGACGCGCGGGTGTTGGCGATCCACAGCGAGGGCTTCGGCGGCGATTTCCGGAGCGGCTACGAGGACGCGTTTCGTGTGCTGATGGACCTGATGGAACCGCG
>JAAZAN010000271.1 GCA_012514315.1 Chloroflexota bacterium | reverse complement strand
TTGTGTTCCAGGCATAGGTTCTGACACGGCGGAGCGCGGTTTTCTGCCTCCAACTGCTGCTCAGAGCAGCATTCGTGACCACTTCTTGCCTATCTTGACGCGTTTGGATTAAGATGCGATTGCCCTGATTGGGTAGGTCCTCGGAAGACTCAGATCAACACGTCTTCGTGGGCATTGAGAATGACGGAGGTCGACTAGACTCGAGTATCAGCGACCGGGAAGGTTACATGGAAAGTACTCCCCTCGCCCACTTCGCTGTCGAACCATATCTGGCCACCGTGAAGCTCAACCAGCGAACGGGCAATATACAGTCCGAGACCCGCGCCGTCTGCTTCAGACCGTCGGGCGCCCTCGGACCGGAAGAATCGCCTGAATACCATATCTCTGTCCTCGGGCCTGACACCCGCGCCCATATCTTCAACAGATACCTGGAGGAAGCCATCCTCATTGGCCGGGGTTAAGCTCACCGTGATCGATCCACCAGGTGGGGAGTACCTGCTTGCGTTGCTCAACAGGTTACTCACGATCTGCACTACCCGCGCCGCGTCGCAAAGAGCCGGCGGCAGATCCGTGATAGCACGCACGGTCAGGCGCTGGGCCTTGGCCTTCAACTGTGGCTCAAACTCAGCGATCACGCGTTCCACAAGGGTCGACAGATCTGTCGGTTGCAGCATCAACTGGACTCGCCCAGCCTCAATCCGGGTCAGATCGAGCAACGCCTCAGTAGTAGTCAACAGACGGCGCGCACTCCCTTGCACTATCGAGAGCCTCTCGCGCTGGGACTCAGTAAGCGGACCGAAGTCCGCATCGAGCAGCATCTCCACGTACCCACTGATAGAGGTTAGCGGCGAGCGCAGCTCATGTGCCGCCACCGAGACGAAGGTTGACTTGATCTCGTCGACCCGCTGCAGCTCTGCGTTGGCCGCGGCCAGTTCGAGATTCCTCTGCCTCAAACGATCCTGAAGCAGCTGCAACTCGTTGCGGCTCTGCGCCAACTGCTGATCGATCATTCCCATCTCGGTGACATCCTGCATCAGGTGGACAAGACCTGTGATTCGCGCCTCTCGATCATAGTGAGGGAGAATCACCATACTCAGGTAGACCTTGTCACCTGCCACTGTCTCGCGGTTGACCCAAGCCAGCTCAAAACGCGGTACAACCCCATCCACGATATCGCCCAACACGGCCTCAATGCCGATGAGTTCGGGCGCCAGCTCAACCAGCGAGCGGCCGACGATGCTCTCGAGAGCACCGCGCAGGGCCTGGATGGATCCCTTCGCCTCAAGTACTCTCAGGTCCCGGTCGGTGACGGCGTAGGCGATCTTTCGATCGTGTAGGATGGATTGGATTACCTCATCATCCATGCAGAGTCTCTCAGCGACTCAATCCACCAGCAGCTGACCCAGTTGGCGAAACAACGCCTCAACATCCTCACCCGTCTTGGCGCTGGTCAGACGGCAGGGAGCGTGCAGGTCTGAGGCGACGGACTCAACCTGCTCCGGTGTGAGTCGCTGCTGGTCAATGAGATCACACTTGTTGGCGGCTATGGCGAATCGGACCGTCGGGTTCACATTCAGCATATCCCGGGCATAGGCCTGCAGACTGTCGAGGGTCTCGGGGCGAGTCAGATCGCACACCAACAAGCCGCCCGCTGCGCCCCGAAGGTAGTTGATGCGCACCCGATCGAACTCCGCACTGCCGGCAAGATCCCACAGCATCATAGTCAGTTCGACCACCCGGCTCTCACAGGGAATGATCACCGTCTTGCGGCTCACATTGACACCGATAGTGCTGATGTAGTCGCCCCGGAATATGTTGTACACAAAGCGACGCACCAAGCTCGACTTGCCCACAGCGAAGTCGCCCAACAGACAGATCTTCTTGGCCAGAGTGATCACGAGCGGACTCTCCTTCTACCCATATTGCCACCCAAATGGCGGCTTTCCACAGTAGATCGTGGCCTGATCCCCGCGCGCCTCACCGACCAGGAGCAGGCGTCACGATACGCGCCGGGATGGTGTCAGTAGTTCCTATCCATTGGGCCAGCACCCAGCCTCTCATCTCGTCACCTCCTGGGTGTACCCAGCGTACCAAATACCAGGAGTCAAACTGCGCCAGAATCTCCACAGGCTGGCCCTGCCTCAAGATCACGCCGGTGCGAGGCGAGGTCATCGATGGCCCTTCATGAACCCACTCGCTGCCAGTCATCGCTCCATACACCGGTGCGGGGGTCGCCGTAGGCTCCACCGTGGGCCTGGACGTAGCTGTCGGCACGGGAGTCGCAGACGACGTTGGCGAGGGAATAGCTGTGGCCGTCGGTGAGGGAGTCCAGGTGAACGTCGGAGTCGGAGTCGCTTCGACGGTGACGGAAGCAACAGGCGTAGTACGCAGCGTCTGCTGCAACCACCATCCCCCCACACAGAGCGTGACCACGCATACCGCAACCAGTCCGAACAACCCCACCAGAACACGCTTCTGTCCCGGGGTCAGATCGCGTGATTGCGTGGCCACGAACAGCGAGCGGAGCGACTCCTCGACCGAAACCAGCGGCGTCTGATCTCCATCGTAAGCCCGGAGGTACTCCTCGTACGCATGCTCGATGGCGATAATCCGCTCCCGCATCTCTGCACGGAAGCCCGGAGGCTCAACACCAGCGACAACCACAGCCAGATAGGCGTGTCGGGCTGGCTCGATCAGAATACGCAAGTCACTGTACTGAATCTCATCAAGCTGCCCTTCTTCCCCCTGGCCGAAAGCATCGCGTGCGAAGTCGCGGATGGCCGTTAGCATACCGCTGATGAGATCAGTATCAGGCGATACGTTCGAGCTACTGGAAACGTGCCAGAGTAGCAGTCCCGACTCTCGATGGATGAGGAAGACTTCCTCCACATCGAATGGTAGTGATTCGCGCAGGGCCATCTCGGCCCCCGAGACCCCACTAAGTCGTGCCCACAAGCGGCGCCAGACACGTCGGGGCGTGAAGGTGGTGCGCATGCGAGCATCGACCGTCCTTGCCAGATCGCGGATCGCCTCGGACACTGCACGGATGACAGTCTGGGCGATGATCGGATAGAGCGCCTCGATCATCTCCTCACGGGAATCACGAATCTTGCGGCGGATGGCTTCGCCAATGATGGGTGTGATCGTCGCGATCAGCGCATCCTCATCGGCGACCCGTCGCTTCAGATCATCGAGTTCGGCTTCGAGCTCGGCGACCCGCTCGCGGTAGCGAGAGAGCAGGATGTCGCGCAGTTCCTCCATGGCCTTGCCCGTCTGACCCGAGGGAATATCACTGCTCATGAGTCAAGCGATGCTTGATCACCAGGACCTCAATCCTGCTCCAAGTGCCCCAACTCCGCTAGTACGTCGCCCAGGGAGCTATCGCCCTTAACCTGCTTGCCCAACTGAATGAGCAGTTCGCCCAAGAACGCACGATCAACCTTGTCGGCCGTCAACTTCCGCGCGCTCTCTCTCAGTTCGTCACGCACATCATCATTCGCGTCCCGCATCTCCTGGCGCAGATCGCGGATATCTTTGCCTCGACTGCTGGCCTCCTCGGCCAATCTCTCATTGAGACGGTCGACCTCGCCCTGCAGCCGGTCGAGGTCGCGCTGGATCGTGCGGAACTGCTGTTCATAGTCCCGCATCTGGGTACCGAAGATGATGTCACGGATCCGATCCACCTCCTGAGTGGGGCCAAGCGGAGACGTTGCGTCGACTTCTTTATCAGTCACTGTATCCTCCTTGCGGTACTGAGTTCACTCCCCATTGCCGGCCAGACAATTTCAACCCTTCATCTCGAATCTGTAGCCTACCTCACGCTCAGTGACGAGATAGCGCGGCTGGCTGGGCTCGACCTCTATCTTACGCCTGAGGCGACACACGTGGACGCGCAGGGTATCGGCATAGACTTCATCCAGAGGCCATAGACGACGCAGAAGGGACTCTGTGTTGACCGTTCGACCACCATTGCGCATAAGGATGTAGAGCAGTCGACTCTCGGTCGCGGTCAGGGGGACTGGTCGCCCATCGATGATCGCCTGCCGCTGGCCGAAGTTGACGCCGAGACGCTGATCTACATGGACCACCGGATCGAGTGTGAACGAGAAGTCACCGACGCGGCGTATTACACGCTCCACCCGGGCGACCAACTCGCGTGGGCTGAAGGGTTTCGTGACGTAATCCTCTGCATAGTGCCGAATGCCGCGGATAACTGTCTCTTCCTCGTCCACCGCGCTCAACAGGATGATCGGCAGGTCAGAGAACTCATGCACAGCCTGACAGAACTCGAAACCATTCATGCCTGGCATGACAATGTCCACAATCGCCAGGTGCGGAAGCCCACGCCGCTCGATGACTTCCAGCGCCTCTCTGCCGGACAATGCCGTGAATACCTCGTATCCTGCCTGGGATAGCTTTTCCTGAACCATCCGCAAGATGGCGGCATCGTCGTCGACGACCAATACGCGTTGCTCAATGCTCCAGTCGTGCTCGTCCAGAGGTGACACGCGAGACTGATCCTTTCAGCTTGACAAGACCACAGCCGTCTGAGAGGTCGATGGCCTGCATCACTCCTTACGCTATAAAAGATATCGTGCGCGGGCGACTCTCGAGCCCGATTATACCACATCCGCCACGGTTTGGGAGATATGCGCCGACTGTCCTAGGTCAACAGGTCGCGGCAATCGCGCCACATGAGGCTCTCCAGCTCCCCAAGATCCACTCGCGAGGTCAAGTCCAGGCTAAGCGGCGTGATCGACACTGTTCGTTCGACAGCCAGTGCATAGATATCGGAGTTCGACTCGGTCTCCCACGGCATCGCGAGCGCGTCATATCCCACGAGCCCTGCATCGCCCATCTCACGAGGCGGCGGAGCGGACGGTGTGTAGTAGGTATGACGCGAAGCACGTGTGACCCGACAGGGCGTCGCTGGCGTCGCGTCATCCGGCACATCGAGCTTGAGGATGTCGACATCGTGAGGAAGGGCGCATGCAAGGCGCCATCGCGCCAGCGCACGGGCGAAATGAGCCGCTGTGCCGAAGTCAATCTCATCGGAGAGCTGGCGGTGAAGGTCCTTTGGTGTCTCGAGTGACACAGCCAACGCAGGGATTCCACACGCTGCCGCCTGAAGCGCCGCCCCGACTGTGCCCGAGACGGTGATATCGTTGCCCACATTGGCGCCGAAGTTGATCCCGGATACCACGAGATCTGGCTGCCTAGGCACGAGTTCCAGTAGCGCATGGAGCACGACAAGCGCGGGCGATCCATCCACCTGATAGGCTGCCACAGGCTGTTCGTTGATCCACATATCGTAGGGCAGAACCCTGCCCTGTGGTCCATCCGGCATGCTCCGACCCGCCCCAGACCACTGCCGGTCGGGAGCAACCACGAACACCTCGGCGAGTGGCAGCATCGCCTCGGCAGCGGCGACAAGCCCTGGTGACGATATCCCATCGTCATTGGTGACTAAGATGAGTGGGTACGCATTAGGTGGCATCCGAACGCTCTTCCAGCTTCGTGGCTCCGCGTGTATTGGAGTACTCTCTGTGCCAGTCGGGAAGCGTCTTCACCACCACCACCAGACCACCGGCAATCCCCAACGCCAGGACCTGGACAGGCGCCCCGGCAACCAACAGCGCCACGCCAGCCCCCAACATAACGTACACAGTGGCTCGCGCGCGATGTGCCTTCACCAACAGGACGAGAACCAGCCAGGTCGCCCCAATCAACGCGAGCGCAGTCAAGCCTGACGCGGGGTCGCCAGCCACCACAGCACCGGTCAGCGTCGACAACCCGATGCCACCACCCAACGCAATGAAGACCGACCAATTGTGCCCGATGATCGCCGCTACACCCGACACCGCGGCCGCCCACGGGTCTCGAAACAGGCTCCCCGCGAGCCAGACAGCCACCGCGCCCAGCACCGCATCGACCAACGCTGTCAAAGCCCCTGGCCAGAACCCGGCCAGTCGGCCCACGTTGGTGCCGCCCGTGTGGCCGCTACCATAGCGGCGGATGTCCTTTCCCTGAAGCAGCCTGACGAATACGGCGCCGGTCGGGATGGCGCCCAGGACGTAGCCCAACAGACCAGCAAGCAGATAGGGTATCATGCAGCCAACTCCCGCGTCGTCCCAGTGGCCAAACAGCATACCCGCAGGAATTGTGGCGCCATGTCGAACACGATTTCGTGCGCATCGATGCACAGAATCTCACCATCCATGTGGGCGATGAGATCGTCTTCGGAACTGATGGTCACCCGACGAGCCCGCGCCATGGCGACCGGCGTACGTCCGATATGTGTGCCCTTGATGAAGTGCGGGATGAGCCCCAACATCGCGAGGCGCGTCGTCTCGCGCACGATACACACGTCGAACAGCCCGTCGTCTATCTCAGCCCGCGGTGCAGTGTAGAAACCTCCGCCCTCTCGAGCTCCATTGGCCACACAGACCATCGTGGCGCTAAGTGATTGTGACTCACCATCCAGATCAATCGTGACATATGGAGCCTGGGTCAGGAATACGGTCTTCAACACGGCTGGCAGATACAGCGCCATACCCCTGGCCCATGTGATCTTCTGCGCTTCTCGTGTCACGATTCCTCCGAAGCCGACATTCACCGTGTTATCGAAATAGCGGGGAGCCTGCCCAGATACTAGAACCCGGCATATGTCAACCAGTCGGGTGCGACCGTCAGCCAGCACGCGGCACGCCTCCCGAAGCCCTCGAGGCACCCCGACGTTGTTCGCAAAATCACTCCCAGACCCAACTGGCAGCAGACCCAGTGTACCCACACACCCGTTGTGGGCCGCTGACATGAGCCCATTTACCACCTCATTGGCTGTTCCATCTCCTCCCGCGGCGACCACTGTCTTGAACCCACTCTGTACCGCCTCCGCTGCGAGCTCAATCGCGTGGCCGGCGTACGACGTCTTCTCAAGATCGTATTGGAGGCCTTCGTCACTCAGAATCTGACGCAACTCCGGTTCGATTCGACTGCCGTAGCCACGTCCGGCGATCGGATTCAGAATCACTTTGACTGGACTCAAGCCACCTCCTGATACAGGGCGCCAAAATTGGCCGGCTCCGCACCCGCGATTCGTAAGGCGCCGAATCGAGATCCGGTGGATTCCGGCTCGCCCACGATGATTATACCAGCAAATGGACAGGACGATACTCGAGACCAGGCCTGTGCCTTCATTCCACGCCTGCTGTTTGTCGCTCTCGTATTGCGCTCACGACATACAGGGAGCACCGCCATCAGTTGGCGAGCCGGTCCATCGGCCCTCGATCGTGGGCGTAGCGACCATTCGCGCCCGAGCCCCTCTGTGGTATAATGCGGCCTGATGAGTGACTTCGTACACCTTCACGTCCACAGTGAGTACTCACTTCTTGATGGGCTGAGCAGCTGCCGCGAGCTGGCGCAGTGCGTGGCCGAGCTCGGGATGCCAGCGGTTGCCCTAACCGACCACGGTGTGATGTTTGGTACAGTCCAGTTCTACAAGGCCTGTCGGGCAGCAGGCATCAGACCCGTCATCGGTATGGAAGCATACCTGGCGCCAAACAGCCGGCACGATCGCGACCCCCAAGTGGATCGCAGCCCGTATCATCTTGTCCTACTGGCACAGAATGATGTCGGCTATCACAACCTACTGCGTCTGGCGACCATCTCACAGCTCGAAGGCTTCTACTACCGTCCCCGTCTCGACCGGCAGTGCCTGGCGGATCACGCCGATGGGCTGATCGTCCTTTCCGGCTGCGGCAGCTCGGAGATCGCCCGGCACATCCGGGATGGGCGAGTGGATCAGGCCCGCGAATCCGTCTCCTGGTATCGCGATGTCTTTCCAGATCGATACTATCTCGAGCTCCAAGAACACGATATTCCTGAACTCGAAATGGTCAATCGAGGGACGATCGCCCTTGCGAGGGAGATGGGATTGCCACTGGTCGCGACCAACGATGTGCATTATGCTCGGCGCGAACAGGCCGATACACACGATGTCCTGTTGTGTGTTCAGACGGGCAAGACCGTGAACGAACCAACGCGTATGCGGATGGACGGGGACTCGTATTACCTGCGCAGTGCTGAGGAGATGATGAACCTCTTCTCAGAGGCACCGGAGGCCATCACCAATTCGCTTCGCATCGCCGAAATGTGCGAAGTGGAGCTGGAGTTCGGCAGATACCACCTACCCAGGTTCGAGACGCCCGAGGGTTGCGACGCGGAGGCCTACCTGCGACAGCTATGCGAAGCTGGCCTTGCCGAGAGA
>JAAZAN010000270.1 GCA_012514315.1 Chloroflexota bacterium | reverse complement strand
CCCGAGGACATCCCCGCCGTCACCCAGCTCTTCACCCCCCACTGGATCGTGCGCTACATGGTCGAAAACAGCCTGGGCCGGCTGTGGATGTTGAATCATCCGGACTCGCAGCTGGTGGAGCGGATGGACTACTACATTCCGCCGCCCCAAGACGAAGTGGACGGTGGGGGGAGGGCGGACCGTGCACAGGGGACAGTGCACAGACCGGAGGGGGAGAGCGCGCGCAATGGCGAGTCCTCACTGTCCACTGATCACCGTCCACTGTCCACTTCTGTCCCACTGATCACTTCTCCCGAGGACATCCGCCTGTGCGATCCCGCCTGCGGCTCGGGCCACATACTGACCTACGCGTTCGACCTGCTGGTCGCCATCTACGAGGAGCAGGGCTACAACCCCGTCGAGATCCCGCGGCTGATCCTGGAGAAGAACTTGACCGGGATCGAGATCGACGAGCGGGCGGGGGCGCTGGCGGGCTTTGCGCTGATGATGAAGGCGCGGGCCAGGGACCGCCGCTTCTTCCGGCGCCGCGACTCTGGTCGCCCGGTCCTGCCCAACATTGTGGTGATGGAGGACGTGGTCTTCACGCCGCAGGAGTTGGATGCCTACATGGATGCCGTGGGGCGTGACCTCTTCACTCAAAGCGTGCGTGATTGGCTCCAGCAGTTCGAGCAGGCTAAGCTTCTCGGCTCGCTGATCCGCCCGCTGGTGACGGATACGACGTTCATTCGTGAGCGGCTGTATGAAATGGGGATCTTCCAGGATCTGTTCCTGAGCAACACCAATCACAAGCTTCGGGCTGTGCTGCGAATGACCGAGGCACTTGCGCCAAGTTACCACATTGTGCTCGCCAATCCCCCCTATATGGGAAGCAGTGGCATGCCGCCTTGTCTCAAGGACTATGCCAAGGAGGGATACTCTGACAGTAACTCTGATTTGTGTACTATGTTCATTGAACGCAACCTGCACCTGGTGTGTGCCAGAGGGTTCGTAAGCATGATTACAATGATGAGCTGGATGTTTCTGTCGTCCTTCCAAGGCCTGCGTAGGAAGCTTCTTGGTAGGGAAACCATTGAGACGATGGCGCATCTTGGTCCACATGCGTTTGACACGATTAGCGGCGAAATCGTCTCCACCACTACTTTCACCATTAGGCACGAAGCGGATGCGGAATATCAAGGTCAGTACTTCCGTCTGGTAGAGGGGAACAGCGAGTCCGACAAGGCTCAGATGTTGCGGGGTGCCCTTAGGGCTGACCATGCTGCCCCGTGCACTTACCGCTATTCTGCCTCCGCAACTGACTTCAAAGAAATACCTGGAGCGCCCATCGCATATTGGACTTCCGATCGTATCAGGGCAATCTTTGGCAGAATGAAATCGCTTGACCAGTATGCCA
Organism: Chloroflexota bacterium; assembly: GCA_012514315.1. Taxonomy (GTDB): domain Bacteria; phylum Chloroflexota; class Anaerolineae; order B4-G1; family B4-G1; genus JAAZAN01. Next base: position 1,017 of record JAAZAN010000270.1, on the reverse strand, counting down.
GCATTGGTAAGGGCTTGGATACTGGGGATAACAGCAGGTTCCTTCGGCTATGGCATGAGGTAGGTCGACCGTTCGCTAAGTGGGTTCCGTGCTTGAAGGGCGGGAGATTCCGGAAGTGGTACGGGAATCACAGTTACGTAATCAACTGGGAAGACGACGGACGAGAGTTCAGAGAGTTTCCCAAGTCGAACCTGAGGAATGCGCATAACTACTTCAAGGCGGGCATTACTTGGTCCCGGGTATCAAGTGGAGCCCCATCCTTCAGGTTGTTTCCCACCGGCTTCATCTTCGAGTCAACAGGTCCTTGTCTGTTTCCTCATCGCCTTGATCGCATGGCCCTTGCGAGTTTCCTGAACAGTAACCTTGCAAGCACATTGCTGGAGTTTATCGCTCCAACCCTAGACTTCCAGAGTGGTCATATCAGCAAACTGCCAATCCTGCCCAGCAGTTTTGCTGACGTTGCGGCAAATGAGAATGCTCAGTTGTGTCAGACGCTGGCCAAAGACGACTGGGACGCCTACGAGTCCTCGTGGGACTTCCTGGTACACCCTATGCTCCGGGTGCCCAAGATTATGCCTACTATAGCTCAAGAGCCGTGGGATCGTGGCAGGGGCGAGTCGGCGTACGCTGCCTATGCAAATCTTCGCCATGAATGGTTGGCTCTGACTAAGGAACTGCAGCAACTTGAGGAGCAGAACAATCGCTTCTTTGTAGATTCCTACAGTCTTCAGGGCGACATCAACCCTGAAGTGCCGATTACCAGTGTCACACTAACTAGCAATCCTCACTATCGCTACGGCAGTAGTCGCCTTAGGAAACGAGCGTGGGAAGGTTTATCCCAGCAGTTCCCAGAGATCTGCAAATACTTGTCTGCCATAGCTGCCGAAACGGCTCCCGACATGCCTGAGGAAGACCGTCTGGGCCTGGAGCAGCGTCTGCTGGACGACACCATGCGCGAGTTCATCTCCTACGCCGTCGGCTGCATGTTCGGACGCTACTCGCTGGACAAGCCCGGCT
>JAAZAN010000269.1 GCA_012514315.1 Chloroflexota bacterium | reverse complement strand
TTAGGCTTTCTGCATCGTCCATCGTGAAATTCCCTTTCGTGTGCTTGGCGGCTCACGATGGGGAGTTACCGACGGACTCCAGTATCTGTCAAACTTTTGCTGCCTCCCCGGCAGAGCCGGGGGGCCTCCCCTTGTGGGTTAGAGGTGCTCTGCGTGATCATGCGCCCTCATTATGTCGTATGCCTTTTAGATATTCATCAACGTGAGGAAAACTCTTTTCAATAAGCTCGCGCAATGTCGTCCCCACTTGCGTCGTAAGCCGTTTCAGATCAAAACATTCTAGGACTGCCCGCAGATGTGCATCACTGCCAGAAGAAAATCCCTGGTGCTCTATCAAATACTTCGCCACAATCTGCACTTCGCTCGGTGGAATCTCTTCAAATAAACGAGGCCCCCTGTTTCGCAATTTGATTGCGGGACTTCCTTTCAACCTGACAACAGAGAAGATAAATCCTCTCTCAGCCCCTTCATTCTCCGTTACAAGAATTCCCTGTCGAACAGCATGCGCAAGAGCTTTGTTCATGGTACTCTTAAGCTCGTGGCCAAGCCTGCGAATGCCACAACTCCGGCAATAAATTTCGTAGATCCGCTTCGCAATGATTGGACCCTCCACCTCCACTATCCTGACAATGCCCCCGGCAACAGTGTCTCTAGGAGCATTGCGTGGGTCATTTGCGGGCGGCCCGCTATACTCCTCATACTTGCTGAACGATAAATCAGCATATCGCTGTTTCGCTACCGAGGAGTCAAATGGTGGTTCCTGACGCGAAGGTTCACAATGTTCCTCATCCAAATTGGATGGCTTATCAGCAGGGGATGGATCTTCCCTATCTGCATTATGGGATACGAGAGGTAATTGGGTCTTTGATGCATCAGAGCTAACCGGATCATTGATTGGGCTTGGATCGTCTGAGCCCATCGGCCATTCTTCTGAGTGCACTTCGCGGTGCTCAACATGCACACTCCGCGGTGTGCCCTCGGCACCGACTGGCTCGATACCGACGGCAGCCAATGTCTTTATGAGGTCCTCGATCATTTCCCCACGTCGCCGTATGAAGGATGAGGCAAAGCATCGCCAAAAAACCCACCCCGCGCGTTCCAAGACACGCTGGCGTTGCATATCGTCTGCCCATTTATCGGCACCGTGGTACTTGTCGCCGTCGCACTCCACGGCCAGTCGGGCATCATTGTGTCCCTCAACGACCATATCGATGCGATACTTGCCTACCTTCACCTGGGGAGTTACCCGGTACCCCCGCTGTGTGAGTTCGTCATATAGATCACGCTCAAAAGGCGATTCGCAGAGTCTGCGCAAATCTTCCACTCGCATTTCGTCTTGGGTGAAGGGCGCTGTAAAATGACTGATGAGGCTACGCCGCAAAAGATCCGCATTACTCAACTGCTCCGGGTCGACCGAGCGTACCAAATACATCCGATCCTTCGCGCGAGAGGCAGCCACATTGAAGCGCTGCGCAAAAGTGTCACGAGAAAGCGCTGCACCGATCTCATTCGGTGCCGATACCATGGAGAGAAACATGATATCGCGTTCCTTGCCCTGGAAGGTCCGGGCGTCACCACATGCTATTTTATGGCGTTGCATGAGCTCCGGGCCAAGTTCATCGCTGAGGCGCTCCCATATTGCCATAGACTGCTTATCCGCAAGCAGTGAGACGACCCCGATAGAACGACGAGACATCGCAGGGTCCGCAACAAGTGATCTAATTTCATTGACGATAAACCGCGCTTCAGGAAGATTGACATCGCCTCTGCGATATCCGTCACGCACCATAACATCAACAAGAGGCGGATCGAGGCGTTCGGAGGCTTTGGGCATGCGCAGTGGTCTAAGCTCGTGATTGTAAAACTCACGCTTAGAGTATTCGATAATAGGACCGACACAGCGGAAATGTTCCTTGAGCATCACAGAACTCTTGGCAAAAACTACTTTAAATAGATCATAGATGGAGCGCTCCGGAGATAATTGAGGTCGATAAGTCGCCACCTGCTCGCCAAGAAAGCGGTTCATTAGACTGCGAACTTTATCTTCTTCAAGGCCCACCCCCTCTGGTGAAACCTGTTTGTCATCACCGACGATAAGCATTTTCTTCGCCCGCAAAAGGGAAGGCAGGGCTGTTAGATCCGATTGTGATGCCTCGTCGATGATGACGAGGTCGAAGCAACCGAGTTCAGCGGGTAATGATTCAGATACGCGGTAATGCGGCATGATCCAGCATGGGACAGCGGGATTCGCTTGCGATGCCGCCTCGCGAGCATCCTGCCGATAGCGGACCGCGCGTTTTCCTGTGCCCTTCCCAATCTTTTGGATGGCGTTTAGATAGGCCTGCAATGCAGACCTGATGCTGGGGGAAGCATTCTCCGCCAGCTTCAACCAGGTCCGCCTAACCACGATGTCACGATAGGCACGTGACAGATCAGACTCTACCTCGTGCCTATTCTTCGCCAAACATTTCAATTCTTCCTGCGCGTCGACGGACTCGAGGTATGTGGCTAAACGACGCAGCCGCCACGCGCTGCGCCAATAATCAGGCAGCAGACGATCTACCGAGCCTTCCAGCGGTTGCATGAGGGCTGTCGCATAGCGCGGCGCACCCGATGCCTCAACCTTCTCGCAAACTTCGCGCACGCAGCCCAGATGAGTGGCCAGCCCCAGGACTCGCGACAGCTCCGCCATCAGCATGGACCACTCAGCCTGCATCCGAGCATCCTCTATATCGGGATTGCCTAGCGTCTCTGCGAGGAACCGACGAATCTCATCTATGACACGGCCGGAACGACTATCCAGTATTTTCTGGAAGCGTTCCTTAGCCGCCCATACATTGGCGAGGCGATTCTTGGTAAGATGGTGCCGCAAGGCTTTCTCAAGCTCATCCAGGTGCTGAGCGTTATCAGCTAGGCCGCTGGCATGTATCCAATTAGGAAAGACCTGACGGGTCACATCGGAGAGGTCTTTTTCTTGCTTCACAAAAGCTTTGATCTTCAGATAAAAGGAATACTCTTGCGCGGCGGCTACACCACCGTCCGGCGTATCACCGGGTACTTTGCCCAGATTGAGCTCGTGTGCAAGAGCGTTCCAACGCAGGGCCAACTCGCGAAGGCGTTTCAATAACTCTAAATGCGCCAGAACATGCTTCCAGGTATCAGAATCTGAAGGGGCATTGCCGACAACGAGAATACTACGCAATTGTTTTTTCTGAACAGACTTACCGACAAACCCAGTCAGGCCGAAAGGGCTTTTCCCTTCTGACAAATTGGACACGGCTCTTAAGAGTTCACTGTCAAGTTCAATGTCTGCCGGTGTTGTGACAGGCCGAGCAAGAAACACCTTCCTCCATTCAACGGTCTTTAAAAGCTCGTCCCCAAGATTTTCCAGCATCGTCAGCAAGTCATCATTAGAACCTGGCTGCAGTCTTTCACGAATGGAAGCTGTCCATGATCGGGCACCCTGCTCGACTTCATCACGCAGGTTCTTAAATGGTTCAATCTCCAGGAGCAGCTGCTGGGCTCTGGATATTGCCTCCTGGCTAGAATCGGCAATGGCCGGAATGTCGCCATTTTCCACACCTTGTTTCAGCTTTTCGAATTGCGATAGATCCTGGTGGACTTCTAATAGCGCCTTAGAGTCGGGAAACTCAATGAGTTGGGGCAACGATGCGCCGAGATAATCAATGTCTCTTCCCAAATCTCGGCGTGCTTCCCGCAGCCGCACGATATCTTGATCGGAGAATTGAGGGGCAAAGTCATTTTCGATTCCCAGCCGATCGGGCATCCATTCAAACTGACCGGCGTTCGCCACTACTTCGCGTGCCGCGTCCTGAGGGTCTATTTCTT
>JAAZAN010000038.1 GCA_012514315.1 Chloroflexota bacterium | reverse complement strand
TCGCTGGCGTTGGTGTTCCGTGAGATTGACTCCGCCCGCACCGGTGAGAGGCTGGAGGACTGAGGTCTCGATTACCCGAGGGATGTGCGCATAAAGGCCCTCGTTCGATATATCATAAGGAGTTCACAGTACATGGAAACCCCAGTAGTTGGTGCTCAGCTCTATACAGTCCGTGACTTCACCAAGACTCCCGAGGGGGTTGCGGAGGCGCTTAAGAAGGTCGCCGAGATCGGCTATACTGCGGTGCAGGTCTCAGGTTTTGGGCAGGTATCTCCGGCTGATGTGGCGTTGATGGCCGCGGATAACGGGCTCAAGATTGTGTCGACACACACCGGCTGGGACCGATTCCTCAATGACTTGGACGCGGTTGTGGAGGAACACAAGCTCTGGAAGTGCCCGCATCCCGCGATTGGTGGCTTGCCAGGCGACTACTTCAGTCTGGAAGGTCTACAGCGCTTTCTCGACGAGCTTGAGCCGATTTCCAGGGTTCTGGCGGGCGAAGGGATGGACTTCTCCTATCACAACCACAACCATGAGCTGGCGCGTTACGGAGAGCAGACCTGGCTAGAACTTCTCTACGAGCGGGCCGACCCGGCCATACTGAAGGCTGAGATCGACGTATACTGGATTCAGGCGGGTGGCGGTGACCCGGCCGCCTGGGTCACGAAATGCGCCGGACGGGAGCCTCTGCTGCACCTGAAGGACATGGCCATCACTCCACAGCGGGAGCAGCGATTTGCCGAAATCGGTGAGGGCAATCTGAACTGGCCCGCGATTCTGGATGCCGCGAAGCTCGGCGGAGTCGAATGGTATCTTGTGGAACAGGACCTGAGTTACGATCGGGATCCCTTCGACTCGCTCGAGATCAGCTATCGCAACCTGCGGACGATGGGACTCCTCTAGTGTGGATTGTGTGGTCTTGAGGCAGGGAGGACTTGCGCGGATATGTCCAGGGAATGGCCGATAGAACCTGCAGGGCCGGGTCGATTTCGACCCGGCCCTTACAAAAGGAGGAGAAGAAGGAGAGAACCGTCGCTAACTTGCCTGTAGTATAGCACGGTATTGCATGCGCGGTTGGACGCATGCCCTACGACTACCTGACGCTTGCCCTACGGACGGTGGAGAAGAACTGCCTGGGGTTGAAGTCTGGACGGCCGATCATCGTTTGCGGGCGTGTGGACGATGTGCTATACTGGTCGGCGGTGGGGGCGTCTCCTCACTCGGACTCGGTAGGTTCTAATTGGAGGTCAGTCCACTGTCCTGCACGATCTAGGTTTCGCACCGTGTTGCGTTGGTGCTGGCACTTGGTGCGGTCCGCCAGATTGCTCGAGGTCAACGGCGTAGTCTGGCCCCGGCCACTGACACACTGTGTGGAGTGATGCCAACGATGAGACGAACACGACGGTACGGGTTAACGACGGCGCACTGGACCATTTTGGCGATTCTAGTCCTTCTGGATTGTATCCTTCTGGGGACAATGGGCGCAGTGGTGTATCGAGAGTACGTGCAGTATCGCCAAGTGTTATCGTTCGCTCCTGCGCCACCGCCCATTGATCTGGCTCCTCCCACGCTCACTCCAGCGGAGCTGCAGTATGCAGAAGCGCTGGCTGCTCTGGTGAAGGAGCAGGATCCTGCTGTCGTCGAGGTGCGTAACGTGCTGCACAGCCTGGACCAGCACCCGGAGCTGGTCTTCGACGCCGACTGGCAGGAGCGAACCCGAATGTCCGTCGACACGATCCGGGCCGTGGATGCACGGTTCCGCGAGCTGACGGTGCCCGCTCGCTTTGAGCCGTGTCGTTCTAAGCTGGCGCAGGCCACTGTCTACTACGATCTCGCCGGCGATGTCATCACGTGCGGCGCAGACTGGGGTGATGCGGCGCGGATTGGACGGAGCGCGGCGCTGCTGGATCTCGCCGAGGATCATCGGGCGGCAGCGCTTCAGTGCGTCAAGACAATCGAGCGGTAGCGAATGTGGTCTGGCGCTGCGCGCGGTAGTGTGTGGAGGAGCGATGACGCCAGAGGAGCTTCTGAAGCAGTACGAATCTGGGCGGCGCAACTTCCAGGGAGAGGATCTCCGCGGAATGAGCCTGCGCGATGCGCGACTGAACTGGATTCGGCTAGCCGATGCCGATCTTCGAGGAGCTGATCTCAGCGGTTCATCGCTGATTGAGGCCGATCTCAGTTGCGCTGACCTGGAAGACGGAGTGCTTGTCGGAGTGAAGATGGTCGGGGCGAATCTCCGTGGCGCGATTCTTGACCGGGTGGACCTCAGGCGAGCGGTGCTATACAACGCGGATCTCCGCGAGGCCAGCTTCTCTGGCGCTAACCTGACCGGCGCTGATTTGGGCCGTGTGGACCTTCGAGGGGGCAAGCTCGATGGTGCGAAACTGAACGATGCCGATCTGAGTGAGGCCAAATTGAGCAAGGCCAGCCTGGGACGGGCCTGTCTGCTTCGAGCCAGGCTGCATAGCGCCGATGTGTCTGGAGCGTCGTTCCTGCAAGCTGATCTCCGTGAGGCGAATTTCACTCGCGCGTATATGGAGGGAACGCGTCTGGATCAGGCCAATTTGGCTGGCGCGAATATGGAAGGCGTCACATTTATCCAGCACGACGTAGATTCGCAGACAGCGGAAGGATGAGGTGTATGTCGACGACTATCTTCAAGATCAGCGCATTTGGGGACGAGATTGCGGCTGATTTGCAGACTCAACTGGACACCCTCAACGAGCTGGGGGTCGGCTTTCTGGAGCTCCGCGCTGTGGGGGGGACGAACGTCCTGCATCTCGATGACGAACAGGTGCGTGCCGTCGAGCGGGCATGCGCCGAGGCTGGTGTTGCGGTCAGCTGTATCGGTAGCCCTGTTGGTAAGTCACCTCTGCTCGCGCCACCCGAGGATGAGCGGGCGAACCTGCTGCGTCTCATTGAGATTGCAGATGTGCTGCACACCAGGCTAATCCGCGTGTTCTCGTTTTATCCGCCTGACGCGACCACGAATGAGCTGTATGACGAGTATGTCTCGCAGGCGGTCGAACGGCTGGTCGATCTGTCTCATCTGGCAGAGCAAGAGGGTGTGGTGCTCGTTCTCGAGAACGAGAAAGCGATTATCGGTGATACACCTGAACGGTGTTGGCGGATCCTGCGTGGGGTTGACAGCCCTGCCTTGCGTTTCGCGTGGGACCCTGCTAACTTCATACAGGTCGGCGTCGATGTGCCGATATCGGCTGGATGGCATCTACTGGCCCCGTACGTGGAGCACGTGCACGTCAAAGATGCAGTCAGCGGCAGTGGGCAGGTGTGCCCAGCGGGCGAAGGTGACGGGCAAGTCCCCGAGTTGCTCACAGCGCTCTCGAGGGATGATTACCGTGGATTCATTGCACTTGAGCCTCACCTGGCGGTGGCGGGGCATAGCAGTGGGTTCAGCGGTGTCGAGGGCATGACGCGGGCAGTTGTGGCCCTGCGAGACGTCCTGAGCAGCCTTGGCTATGAGGAAGACCGTTGACACCTCGAGAGAGGTATGTCACTGCCATTACCTTTGGGCGCCCTGATCGTGTCCCTCTAGATCCAGGTTGGCCGCGCGAGTCCACACTGAGGGTTTGGACAGAGCAGGGCCTACCTGCAGGCTCCAACTGGCGGGAGTGTCTCTTGGAGCATCTGGGCCTTCAGGCAGAGCCTTCCTCACCGCGGACGCCACTGGATGTCTCCTTCGGGATGATTCCCACGTTTGAAGAGCGAGTCCTCGCCCGCCGCGATGGTCACTTGATTGTGCAGGACTGGATGGGCGCGATCACCGAGATATCCGATGTATTCGATGCCTCCTACATCCGTTCGGCGAAGGACTTCGTAACTAGAAAGTGGCACCGCTTCCCTGTGGAGAGCCGTTCGGATTGGATGGAGAAGATCGTATGGCGCTACGATTCTGAGGATCCACTCCGGTACCCTGACGACTTCCTTGTTCGCTGCGATGCCTTGATGAGCCGTGATTACGTTGTTGGGCTGACGGTCAACGGTCCATTCTGGCAGCTGAGGGAGTGGTGCGGTCTGGAGAACCTGTGCATAATGATGGTTGAACAACCTGACTTTGTGCAGGAGATGATTGAGTTCTGGGCGGCGTTCGTCACGGCTGTGCTGGGACGTGTGCTGGCGCATGTCAGTTTGGACTACGTGCAGATTTCCGAGGATATGGCATTCAAGCTACACAGCATGATATCGCCGAAGATGGCCCGGCAGTCCCTGTTGCCTGTGTGGCTGGAGTGGACGAGCCTCATTCGGCGGAGTGGGTGTCCCATCGTGACGATGGACTCCGACGGCTATGTGGCTGAGTTGCTGCCAATCTGGATCGAGGCCGGCATCAACTGCAGTGTCCCGATGGAGGTTGCCGCGGGCAACGATATCGTCGCTGCGCGATGTACGTATGGCCGAGATATGGCCTACTTGGGAGGTATTGACAAGCGGGCGATCGCGGCCGGGGGCGACCACATGCGGGATGAGGTGATGCGTGTTGTGCCGCCGCTGCTCCGGGACGGTGGGTACATTCCGGGATGCGATCATGGTGTTCCCCCCGATATCTCCTGGCCGGATTTCGTGGGGTACTCCCGCCTGCTGGCGCAGCTCACAGGTTGGCTGTAGAAGAGGCTTGACTTGTTTGTGGGGTTGGAGGCCGATTCTGACTTTCGATGATGGATTGGTCCCACCGGATTTCTTGAGGAGGCGACTATGCCATACGGCTACCATGGGAGGATACTCCACGTTAGTCTGACTGATCAGACCTGGACTGTCGAAGAACCCGACAGTCGTTTCTACCGGAAGTACCTGGGCGGCAGCGCGATGGGCGCGTACTACCTGCTCAAGAACACGCCAGCTCACGCTGACCCACTTGGCCCGGAGAACACCTTGAGCCTGATGCTGAGCGTGATCACGGGCGCACCGTTCTCTGGGCAGTCGCGTGTTGCAGCAACCGCCAAGTCACCCTACAGCGGATTGGTGGCGGAATCCACCGCTGGAGGGTTCTGGCCCGCCCAGCTCAAGTTCGCCGGATTCGACGGGATCGTGCTGCGCGGACGGGCGCAGTCACCGGTGTATCTCTGGGTGCACGATGGAGAGGTCGAACTGCGCGATGCGACGCATCTATCAGGACAGTTCACGGCTGATGTCGAGGACGCGATCCGGGACGAACTGGGTGACCAACGGGTGCAGGTCCTGCAGTGTGGTCCGGCTGCTGAGGCAGGGGTTCGCTTCGGAGCGCTGATCAACAACGCCAACCGGGCAAATGGGAGGAAGGGGCTGGGAACTGTGATGGCCTCCAAGAACCTCCGGGCTGTGGCGGTACGCGGCCGCGATCGACCTGAGATAGCCGATGCCGAAGCTGCGAGAGCCCTTGCGAGATGGGGAGCAGACCATCTGGAGGAATCGGGCGTTGCGGGAATGCATCATCTGGGGACTGCGAGCGCTACGGTGACACAATCGCGATCCGGCGGGCTCCCTACACGGAACTGGTCCAGCGGGTCGTTTGAGGGAGTGGAGACGATCGGCGGGCAGTGGATGGCCGACACGATCGGGAAGGGTATGGACACGTGCTACGCCTGTGTGGTGCGGTGCAAGCCGGTCGTAGAGGTTGCAGAAGGCGCTTTCGCTGTCGATCCGCGGTATGGCGGCCCCGAATATGAGACGATCGCGACGTTTGGCTCCTACTGCGGCGTCTCGGATATTGCTGCGGTGGCGCGGGCGAACCAGCTCTGCAATATGTACGGGATGGATACGATCTCCTGCGGCGCCACCATCGCCTGGGCTATGGACTGCTACGAGCACGGGCTGCTGTCGAGCGAAGATACCGGCGGGCTGGATCTTCGCTTCGGGAATGCCGATGCGATGGTCACGATGGTTGAGTTGATCGGCAGGCGCGAGGGATTAGGGCGCTTGCTGGGTGAGGGTTCAGCCATGGCGGCCAGGGAGTTGGGCGTTGGGCAGGAGCTGGTCGTAGCTGTGAAGAACCAGGAGCTTCCGGCCCATATGCCACAGGTGAAGCGAGGGCTGGGGCTGCTGTACGTCGTTGACCCACGCGGCGCTGACCACACGGTGTGTGAGCACGATACTTCCTACATGGGCTTCCCGGATCGGATGGCCGAGCTGGATCTTCTCGACGCAGTGCCGGGCAATGTACTGGATGACGAAAAGGTGCGGTTCTCGGTCTACAGTCAGAGGTTGATCAGTTGTGTGGATTCGCTCTGCATGTGCAAGTTCTGTTTCGGGCCGGCGTGGCAGCTCTACGGACCCAGCCAGATGGTCGAGGCGGTGAGATGTGTGACGGGCTGGAACGTCAGTCTGTGGGAGCTGATGAAGGTTGGTGAGCGTCAACTTAACCTCCTGCGCGCGTTCAACGCCCGTGAAGGCGTGGGTAGTGAGCGTGACGTGGTGCCGGAGAAGCTCTTTGTGCCGCTTCAGGGTGGGGCGACTGACGGAGTCGCCCTGACACAGGACGAGATGGTTCACGCTGTCGCGCGCTACTACGAGATGGTTGGCTGGGACAGCGACGGTCGACCGACCCGAGCCAAGCTTCAGGAGCTGGCGTTGGGATGGCTGGCCGATGAGCTGGGCCTATGATGGGTCTTTAGGTATAGAAGAGAGGGGGATACTGATGCGAGCAAACAAGCTACGGGAGTTGTTGAAGGCGGACAAGCCGACACTGGGGACGCATATCCATACCACGTGGCCATCGATTGCGGAGGTCGTTGGGTACACGGGCCTATTCGATTATGTGGAGTTCGTGGCCGAGTATGGGCCGTTCGATCTATACGCGCTCGATGACTTCTGTCGCGCAGTTGAACTGCACGATATGGCCGCCATGATCAAGGTTGACCAGGAACCCCGGAAGTTCCTTGCCCAGCGGGCCATCGGATCGGGATTCCAGAGCGTGCTGTTCGCGGATTGCCGGTCTGCGGCTGATGTTGAAGAGTGCATTCGGGCTGTACGCCCGGACACGCCTGAGGACGGCGGGTGTTTCGGAGCGGCGATGCGCCGCTTCTCGTATATGGGCTATGGCGGGAGCGCCGAGTATGTCCAGGCATTACGTGACATCGTCGTCGCGATTATGATAGAGAAGAAGACTGCGGTCGAGCAGCTCGAAGATATTCTGGCGCTCGACGGGATCGATATGGTGCAGTGGGGGCCGACCGACTACTCGATGAGCAGCGGCAAGGCGGGGTTCAAGGGAGACCCGGTAGTGAAATCGGCTGAGAAATACGTCTTCGAGACATGTCTTCGTATGGGCGTCCCGCCCAGGGCCGAGATTGACAATGCAGATGATGCGAAGTACTACCTCGATATGGGTGTGAAGCACTTCTGCATCGGGACGGATGTGCGGATATTGTTTGGATGGTTGCGCGAGCACGGGGATCGCCTGAAGCGGGCGCTTGAGGGCGAATAGCGGAGACACGCGACGCGCTGCAGCGGGTCTTGTGCACCGATTTGGACCCAACCGGATCCGAGGCCGCGGTTGTGTCACGAGATGTCGTGTGTGCCCTCGTGCGGGGCCCGAATGGGTGAAGCACGGAGGAGAGATGGCCAACCGACTCAGAAGCGAGAGCAGTCCCTATCTGCTCCAGCACGCTGATAACCCTGTCGACTGGTTTCCGTGGACAGACGAGGCGCTGCGCCTGGCACGCGAGACGGACAGGCCGATCTTCTTGAGTATCGGATACTCCGCGTGTCACTGGTGTCACGTGATGGCCCACGAGTCATTCGAAGATGAACGCATCGCGTCGATCCTGAATCAGCATTTCGTCAGTATCAAGGTGGACCGCGAAGAACGCCCAGATCTCGACCAGATCTACATGGCGGCGGTCCAGGCGATGGCCGGCAGCGGGGGATGGCCTATGTCGGTGTTTCTCACGCCGGAGGGAGTGCCATTCTATGGGGGCACCTACTTTCCCCCCGTGCCCCGGTACGGCATGCCGTCCTTCACTCAGGTCCTCGGGGCGGTCATCGAAGCATGGCAGAGCCGTCGTGAGGACTTGGTCGCGTCCGGCAATAGTCTGGTTGTCGCAATCCGGCGTCAAGGCCTCGGCAATGGGGAGACCGTCTCACACGATGGGAGTCTGGACGAGGCGACTATGGAGGCTGCCTTCCACGCCTTGGATCGAAGCTTCGACGAGGGGCACGGTGGCTGGGGAGATGCGCCCAAGTTCCCTCAGCCTATGGCGCTCGAGTTCCTGCTACGCCACTACATTGCTGCAGGCAATCCGCGAGCCCTGACGATGGTGACCCGCTCGTTGGAGGCGATGGCTCGGGGAGGGATCTACGACCAGCTGGGGGGTGGGTTCCACCGCTATTCTGTGGATGCACGTTGGCTCGTGCCTCACTTCGAGAAGATGCTCTACGACAACGCACAGCTTGCCCGGGTCTACGTGCACGCCTGGCAGGTGACAGGCAGGGATCTCTTCCGAGATGTCGCTGAGGAGACCTTGGACTACGTCGTCCGTGAGATGACGGATGCTGCTGGCGGATTCTATTCGACGCAGGATGCTGACAGCGAAGGCCAGGAGGGCAAGTTCTTCGTCTGGACGCTGGATGAGATTCTGGACGCGCTTGGTGCACAAGCCGACCGGTTCATAGCTGCCTACAATGTCACTCGCCGTGGGAATTTCGAGGGAAGCAATAGAAATGTCCTGGAGTATGTCGGCTCTGGGGAGTCCCGCCCTGCACTCGCTGCGGCACGACAGCGGCTCTTTGGAGCGCGGGAACATCGGGTCCGCCCTGGCCGTGACGAAAAGGTGTTGACTTCATGGAATGGGCTGATGCTGGCGGCGTTTGCCGAGGCAGCGCGGGTGTTCGAGCGAGCGGACTATCGGCGGGTTGCCCAACGGAATGCGGACTTTCTGCTGCAGGAAGTCGTGCTGGAGGATGGCCGGCTGCATCGTAGCTGGAAGAGCGGCGCACCGAGACTCAATGGTTATCTGGAGGATTACACTCACCTCTCTGAGGGCTTGCTGGAGCTCTACCAGACCGATTTCGACCCCCGTTGGTTTCGAGCTGCCCAGGAGTTGGTCCAGAGGATGTTGGGGTACTATCGCAGTTCGGAGCTGGGCTTCTATGATACGAGTGATGATCACGAACGTCTGATCCTCAGGCCCCGGGACCTCCAGGACAACGCGATGCCGTCTGGTAACGCGATGGCCTGCATCGTGCTGCTCAAGTTGGCCGGACTTTCAGGCGATCTACACTATGTTGATGTGGCGCATCCTATGCTCGTTGCGATGCAGGACCTGGCGGGCCAGCATCCGCTCGCGTTCGGGCAGTGGCTTCAAGCGATGGCCTATGCTCTGTCGCCGCCTGTGGAGATCGCCATTGTGGGTGAACGGGAGGCTGCCGACACGCAGGCTCTGCTGAGCGAAGTTCGTGATGGATATCGGCCTTTCCAGGTTGTTGCGATGGGAGAGCCTCAGGACAACGCGCCGGTAGTCAACCTGCTGGCTGGTCGAGGCCAGATTGCCGGACAGGCTACAGCCTATCTTTGTCGCAACCTCGCATGTCAGGCTCCGATCACGGAGCCTGACGATCTGCGGAGGCAGTTGAGCGATTCAAGATCGTGATACGGTGCAGCGCGATGCAGCTCCCCGTCCAGCGAAGCCTGCTCGTTGTGCTACTGTCCGTGGTGGCGATCCTCGGTCCGACGAATCAGCCTTATCTGGAGCTGTTGTTCCAGGCCGATGCCCACGCCAGGCGGCTGGAGCGCACCGCCGCTATCGCAACCTACCAACAGGCGGCGGATCTGATGCCAGGGTTTCCTCAGGCCCACCTGGGAATGGCGCGCGTCTACGTGAGCTGGAACCGTGTACCGGATGCCATCACATCTCTCAACGAGGCCGAACACCGGGGAGCGCCTCCGATCGAGGTGGGACGCCTCAGGCTGGAGGTTCTGAGACGACAGGGCAATTGGTCCAGTGTACTGGAGCTGGCTTCGGTTCTGTCGTCACTCACACCGGGAGATCGGTATTCGCTGCATGCACTTGGAGATGCGCTGCTGCACACGCGGAACTGGGTGGGTGCAAGAGTGATCTACCAGAGGCTGATCGCCGACGATCCATCAGATTCCAGGGCTCAGGAGAGACTGGGTATTCTGCTCTTGGGAAGGGCTGAGGCATCGCAGTACCTGTATGCCGCGCACACTGAGTTGGCGGATCAGCTGATCGCGACCCTGAGCGGGCCTGGTGCTGCATCAGAACCTGCCTACATGTTTACTCAACAGAGTGTGATTCTGCTGGCAGCGCGCGAATGGCCGCTGGCTGTGCGGCTGCTTGAGCACGCGCTGGAGCTGAGCCCAGCCTATCCCGATGCCCTGGTGTACCTCGGGTATGCGCTTGACCAGATGGACCGTGAGGAGGAGGCAGAGCGTCGCCTGCTGGAGGCGGTCGCGTTGGCGCCCGAGTCCGTGGTCGCGCATACTATGCTGGGTATGCATTACCGTGGAACCGGACGACTCAGAGAGGCGAGGGCGCATTTCGAGACTGCATACGATCTGGATCCAACCAACGCCGCCCTGTGCGTTGAGATCGGCCACACGTGGGCTGAAGAAGGGCGGTATGCCGCTGCTGAGATATGGTATGAGGAGGCGGTGAGTCTGGAGCCCGCCGCCTCGGTGTTCTGGTCAACGTTGGCGACATTCTATGTCACAAACGGGATTGATGTCCCGAACCGAGGGACAGCAGCGGCTTCTCGCTATGTGGAGCTCGCGCCGGATGACGCCCTGGCGCACGACCTGTTGGGGTGGGCCCAATACCAGCAAGGGAACTTCACGGCTGCGAGAGCGGCTCTCGAGAGGGCGATCACCATCGACAGTGAGCTGGCATCTGCGCACTTTCATCTGGGGCAGGTGATGCGGGAGTTAGGTGCTTGGGTTGAGGTGTCTGCGCTGTTTCAGCGCGCCATCGATCTTGACACTGACGGAGTGTATGAGCAGCAGGTCGCGCGGACCCTGATGTTACATCGGTAACACTGAGATCTGGAGCGTCCTAGCGATCTCCCTTGACAGGATCCAGCCTGTCAGTATCATGGAAGTGCAGGCACCCTGTTCGGTCCGAAGGCAAGGCTGGTGTGGTATCCGCACAGTCTTGCCGCAATAGGAGGGTGATATCATGAGATGTGGAATCCGACGGTTCGCGGCTTGCGCCGCCTCGATTGCGCTGACGGTGGCGTGCACGGCTGCAGGTCTGTCTACAACGATCCCCAGCGACACTCCAACACCGGTCATTGAGGCGCCGCCGTCGGCGACCTCGTCACCAACAGCCACGGCGATCGCAACTGATGTGTCTCCTGAGCCCTCCTTGACACCCACGGTGACTGCAGAGGCCCAACCTACTCGGCCAGCAGACACGGCAGTACCGCCCACCCCCGAGCGCCCTGCGTCACCGCCGCCTCCAGCGACGCCAGTCCTTGAAACCGAAATCGAGTTCTTCCGGGCGAGCACTGATGAGGCAGATCCAGGGGAAACGGTTCGGATTGAGTGGGCAGCGAGGCATGCCACAGAAGTGGTTCTATATCATCTTATGCCGAGCGGACAGTACGGCAACTACTGGGAGGTCGAGCTGTCCGGGAGTATGGACTACCCGATCCCACCCACTGCGCGGAACGAAGAGCGTTTTCAGCTGCTGGCTCTCGGGCCTGGGGGCCAGAGAGCGGACCGTATGTTGACTGTGGTTCTGACGTGTCCAGATGAGTGGTTCTTCTCTGACGGTCCTGACGAGTGTCCCAGCAGCCCTGCCATACGAGCCGATGGCGCAGAGCAGCGCTTTGAGCGAGGCACGATGTTGTGGAATGGTGCAGAGCAGGTTATCTACGTGCTCTATTCGGATGGAGGGTACCCCAGATGGTCGACGTTTGTCGATAACTGGCAGGAGGGGAATGCCGTATCCGATCCTGACATCGTACCGCCGGATGGCCTCTATCAGCCGGTGCGTGGCTTCGGGCTGGTGTGGCGGGCCAGTTCAAGCGTGCGCGAGCGCCTGGGTTGGGCTGTGAACCAGGAAGCCGGGTACGCGACAGAGATGCAGCGTACGTCAAGGTTCAAGTACAATGTCACCTATATCCGGGCGCTGGATGGGGGTGTATGGGAGTTGGGGCCGGAAGGCAGTGCTTGGCGTCACATCCCGCGTTAGGTATGGACTTGGATGGGAACCTACTACGATGTTGTCATCGTCGGCGCCGGCCCAGCTGGGGTGTTTGCGGCACTTGAACTGAGCGGGCGCGGCGGACTGCGGATCGCGATCCTTGACAAAGGGCCGGACATCGAACAGCGACGTTGTCCTGCGCGAGAGCCCGGCGGCAAGTGCGTGAACTGTCGTCCCTGCACTATCCTGACTGGATGGGGTGGCGCCGGCGCGTTTTCCGATGGCAAGCTAACTCTGTCACCGGCTGTTGGTGGGTATCTGTCGGAGATACTCGGCGAACAGGAGACACGGTGGCTCATCAAATGTGTCGACCAGACTTACGTGGAGTTCGGTGCGCCCGGGCCGATCTACGGCGAATGGAGCGATGCCGTTGAGGCTTTGGAGAAGCAGGCCGTCCTTGCAGGTCTCCGGTTTGTCTCGGTGCCGATCCGCCATCTGGGCACGGAGCACTGTGCCGACATCATGCGCAGAATGCGCGACGAGTTGCTCCAGCGCGGCGTGACGGTGAGAACTCGGTGCCCTGTATCGCGGGTGCTGACGACAGGGGGGCGTGCCTCTGGCGTCGAGACGAGTGCAGGGGAGCAGATATCGGCCCGAAGCGTAATTGTTGCCCCAGGACGGGAGGGGGCGTCGTGGCTCACAGCGCTGGCGAGTGATCTACATCTGACGCTTGACCGTAACCCCGTTGATCTGGGTGTGAGGGTGGAGCTTCCGGGAGTAGTGCTGGAACCCATCACTCAGCTGGTGTACGAGTCGAAGTTCATCTATTACTCGCGCGCCTTCGATGATCAGGTGCGCACCTTCTGCATGTGCCCCTATGGTGAGGTGAGCGCTGAGTTCGCTGGTGATGTCATGACAGTGAATGGCCACTCATTCGCCGACTATCACACGCCCAACACGAACTTCGCCATTCTGGTGAGCAAGAGCTTCACCGAACCGTTCGATGACCCGATCGCGTATGGCAAGAGCATCGCCCGCCTGGCCAATCTGCTGAGTGGAGGCATCCTCGTCCAGCGCTTGGGTGATCTTGAGTCGGGGCGGCGTTCCACGTGGGATCGACTGGCCCGCTCGGTGGTGACACCTACCCTGCAGAGCGCAGTGCCCGGCGATCTCAACCTGGTGCTGCCATATCGCTACGTGGTTGATATCCTCGAGATGCTGCACGCGATGGATGAAATCGCTCCTGGGGTCGCTTCTCGTCATACACTGCTCTACGGCGTGGAGGTGAAGTTCTACTCGTGCAGGCCGCAGCTCTCTCCTGGCATGGAAACGGAGTTGGAGGGGCTTTTCGCGTGTGGTGACGGGGCCGGCGTCACGCGCGGCTTGGTTCAGGCATCGGCGTCGGGGATCGTGGCGGCGCGATCAGCACTCGCCCGATTGTAAGGTTAGGACGGTCGGAGGAGGGTGTGAGGCTTGACATATCGGGGCGCGTGCCTATCATGAACGTAGAGGGGACTTCGATTGAGTCGGTTTTACTCGTGATGATACGCTCGATGGCGGTCGTGTAGGTCGCGAAAGGAGAAGAGCTAGATGGTTCGCAGAAGGGTTACGACAGTAGCGGCGATTGTGCTTCTCGGATGTCTGTTAGCGACAAGCATGGTGTCCGCAGCGCCACAGCGTGGCGAGATCATCCACGTGGTGCAACGCGGTGAAACGCTCACGGGGATTGCCCGACGTTACGGCGTGGATATGTGGGCGCTGGCACGGGCGAACGGCGTTACCAATCCCAGCCGGATCTATGTGGGGCAGAGGCTGGTGATCCGTACGACGGAAGTCCCGGCGCCGTCTGGCGCAGTTCACGTTGTCCGAGCTGGCGAGAATCTGAATAGCATTGCCTGGAGGTACGGGGTTGACGTGTGGTCAATCGCCCGGGCCAATGGAATTGTTAACCTGAACCGGATATATGTCGGGCAGCGGCTCACGATCCCAGGAAGAGCGCCATCTAGCCCACCATCCCAGCCCTCTCAGTCTCCAGCGACATCGTACCCTGGCCCCTGGACAGGGGAGTACTTTGACAACGTCTCGCTGGCGGGCTCTCCATATACGACACGTACCGATGAGAGCATCGCTTTCGACTGGGCGTACGGGCCTCCGGCTGGAGGTATGCCGACAAATGCGTTCTCAGTGCGCTGGTCAGGGACATTCTGGTTTGAGGAAGGCACGTACCGGTTCTATGCCAAGGTAGATGACGGAGTGCGCGTGTATGTGGATGACGTGCTGCAGATCAATGGGTGGCGCGACGGTTCGTTTCGGCAGTACTACAAGGATGTATGGCTGTGTGCGGGCGACCATTCGGTCCGGGTGGAGTACTATGACCGTATTCAGGTGGCCAAGGCCTACGCCTGGTGGAAGGCGATCAGTGGACCGGCTGTAGCCACACCCACGCCGACGAGCACCGCTGCTCCTCCCAGTGGTGTCTGGTACGGGGAGTACTTCAACAACAAGGAGTTGCAGGGTACGCCTGTCTACAGAAGCCACGATGCCGCCATCGGCTTTGATTGGGGAGCTGGACGGCCCTCGAGAGAGGTGTGGCACGACGGTTGGTCCGCCCGCTGGGTCACCAGGGTGTCGCTCAAGAATGACCACTATCGATTCTGCGCGATGAGTGATGACGGCGTGCGCATCTGGGTAAACAACCAACTGGTTGTCGATGAGTGGCACGCCAACAATGGTGTCGCGTATTGCGGCGCCTTCTGGTCTTCGGGGGGCACGTACCCGGTGAAGGTGGAGTACTACGAGGATGGAGGGAACGCGCTCCTCTACGTATGGTGGGAGCCGCACTAGACCTGTTCGCAGATCGTTTCTGGTCGTGGCTGTGCCTGCGGGGCGCATAGCGTCCGTTGCAGGCACAGTCTTGTGACAGGGTAACCGAAAGCGTGGGGGGGGCAGCGGAATGGGCGACCCAGGCTGCTGTCCTGCTGGCCTGTGAGAATGGAGTGGGAAGATCTCTGCCGCCAACGTGAATGGAGCTGACCTGATGGGTAGATGTCTTGCATTCAACGCCGAGCTTTGTGTGGGATGTGGGATTTGTGAAGAGACCTGTTCAAGCACGTGGTTCAAGCAGGTCGATGCAGCCAAGTCATCAATCAGAGTGTTCGGAGCACCTGGCGAGTCGCTGTTGCGCGCGACATACTGCATTCAGTGTGGCAAGTGCGTCGACGTGTGTCCGACGGAATCCCTGTCGGTTGACAGACGAGGTATCGTTCGGTTGCGGAAGGCGACCTGTGTCGGTTGTCTTGCCTGCGTAGGATTCTGCCCGTATAGCGCGATGTTCTATCACCAGGATCAGTCCGAGCCGTTCAAGTGCGTGGCATGCGGCCAGTGTGCGAAGGCGTGTCCGGCGGATGCCTTGGCTATCGTAGATGAGGGAGCCTTGTGAGTTCGATCAAGGGAGGATCGTGGAGTAAGATGGAATCGGAGAGCTGCCGCCTGATTGCCGAGTATACGTATGAACCGTCGTCAGTGAGCCGCGGGTACACGGGTCGCACCTTGCACATCAATGTGGACACGGGCGCCATTGGCGCTCGCGACGTAACCTCAGAGATGATTGAGAGATTTGTTGGTGGGCGCGGTTTCGACCTGTGGCTGCTATGGCAGGCTGTCAACGATGACACCACCTGGGATGCGCCCGAAAACGCCATCGTGATCGCATCAGGTCCCTGCGGCGGAATCACACAGTATCCAGGCTCCGGCAAGTCAATCGTGGCGACGATCTCACCGCTGACTGGTGTGGTCATAGATAGTAATGTGGGTGGACACTTCGGTCCGCTGCTCAAGTTCGCCGGTTGGGATGCGCTCGAGCTCAGTGGCAAGGCGGAGAGCGATGTCATTGTCTATGTCGATGGGCCTGGGGGCAGAGTCGGCCTGTATGCTGTTCCTGAGGATGCCCCGATCGATACCCACTTGTTGGGGCCGTGGTTGCTTGAGCAGTTTGCTCCGGGTGGTGACGACTGGCAGTACATGTCGAGCGTCACGGCTGGTACCGGGTCTGAGCACACTAGGATGGGATGTCTGAACTTCAGCCTGTACGATCGAAAGAGAGAAGATCTCAGGTACAAACAGGCTGGGCGCGGTGGCATCGGAACCGTGTTCCGCGACAAGCACGTCCGCGCACTGCTGGTGCGCAGCCAACCTGTCAAGGGGGACTCGAATCATCCCGCGGACGCAGGACGGATTGCCCGCGTTGGGGCGGATATGCACAAGGAAGTCCGGGAGTTCGATCCTGTGCAGAATCGGATGCGCAGCAGGGGGACATCATATCTGGTCAAAATCATGGATGACTACGATCTGTTGCCTGTCCATAACTTCAGGTATGGGGCGCACGAGGAGACACCGCGGATCAGTGCCGATGTGTGGGAGCGAAGGTACACTCAGAATCTTCCGGATGGCTGCTGGTATGGCTGTACGGTCGCGTGTGCGCACGCCGTAGACGGGTACATGGTGCGAACGGGGCCCTACCAGGGACAAGCAGTGATAGTCGATGGCCCTGAGTACGAGACAATCGCGGCCGTTGGATCGAACTGTGGGATATTCGATCCGGAAACGATCGTGGAGCTCAACTTCTACTGTGACACGTACGGCATCGACACGATCTCATTCGGCACATCGCTGGCGTTTGTGATGGAGTGCTACGAGGCAGGTGTACTCGACACTGAGAAGACGGGCGGCATCGATCTGCACTTTGGCAGCGCGGATGGAGCGATCGCAGTCCTGCACCAGATGGGGCAGGGCGAAGGGTTCGGCGCAATCGTGGGACAGGGCATCCGGCGTTTGAAGCAGTACTTCATCGATGAGTTCGGTGGCGATGAGGGGTTCCTGACCGATATCGGGATGGAGGCGAAGGGCCTTGAGTACTCGGAGTACGTCACCAAGGAATCTCTGGCTCAGCAGGGCGGCTATGGCCTTACGAACAAGGGGCCACAGCACGATGAAGCGTGGCTAATCTTCATGGACCTGGTCAACAATCAGATTCCTACATTTGAGGACAAAGCCGAGGCCCTGCACTACTTCCCGATGTTCAGGACCTGGTTTGGATTGTGCGGTTTCTGCAAGCTGCCGTGGAATGACGTAGTACACCCCAAGAACTCTCAATCCGACGAACCTGCGAAGATACCACATCACGTTCAGAACTATGTCGAACTGTTCTCGGCTGTGACGGGTCGTGAGATTACGGCCGACGATTTGATCCTGATGTCGGAGCGAGTCTACAACTTCCAGCGGGTCTTCAATCTACGACTGGGCTACGGACGACGGGAGGACGACCGCATTCCATATCGTTCGATGGGACCGGTCACGATCGCAGAGTATGAGTCCAGGCAGGACCGATATGACAGTCAGCTTCGGGCCCTGCTCGGTCTGGATCCTGCGGGTATGAGTGTCTTGGAGAAGATGGCAGCACTCCGTCAGTATCGGGAGGAGAGGTACGAGCAGCTTATCGATGCCGTGTATGCACGGCGCGGCTGGAGTTCGGACGGCGTCCCTACACCCGAGAAGCTGCGCTCACTGGGAATCGCCTATCCCGATGTGCTGGCCGTTGTCGAAGGTTACGCCGCAGACGATGGCGTCGGTGATATCGACACGGGGCCTGGACGCACATGATTCTCGTCAATCAGCGGGACGAACTCCCGTGGCGTCATGACATGACGGTGGCAGACGTCATTCAGGAAATGCGCTTCACTCATCCGCATATCGTGGTGAGTGTGAATGGTTGTGTCGTGCCCGAGTCGGACTTTGTGGACCATCGGGTACCTGACGGGGCGGATGTGCGAGTGATTCATCTCATGGCAGGCGGCTAGTCTGGAGAATGGGCTATGGTAGCTGGGAAGAAGGCTGATCCGATCAATCAACGTGTAATTCAACTTCAGGGAAGCATGGCGCAGGCGGGAATCGGGATGGCGCTGATCGTTCATCCTCGCGATGTGTTCTACTACGCTGGGACGACGCGCCCATCCGTGTTGGTCGTTACACCTGATGACTGTATGTTGTTCGTGCGTCGAGGATATGAGCGCGTTTGGAAGGAGGCGACCATCTCCAAGACGCGTGTGATGGGAGGGTTCGAGTCTATCGCACGCTGGCTCCAGCCCAAGCAGCTGGCGCCGGGCAAGATCGGGACCGAGCTCGACGTGGCGCCGATTGAGGTCGTCAGGCGTATGGCTGCGGTGTTCCCGAAATGGGGCCTGGCTGACATCTCACCGGTGGTGCAGGCGCAACGCGCGATCAAAGAGGTCTCGGAGATCGATGCGATGCGCGAATCGTGCCGGGTTGCGGATCTCGGCATGGAGGCGGCATCGGGCTTTCTCGTTGAGGGCATATCAGAACTCGCTCTGGCGGCCGAGGTCGAGGCAGTTGTCCGACGCGCAGGACACGAGGGTTACCCACCGCTGCGCGATCCATCTGCGCGGGGCGGCGGCATTTTTGTGATAAGCGGCCACGGCCTGACTATTCGGGGTGGCCATGGACGTGTGATCACGGGGGCTGGTTTGGGACCAACGTCACCGTATGGGCCGTCGCGGCGTGCCATTCGGCACGGAGATGTGGTTGTGGTCGACATGGCGCTTTCAGTGGGTGGGTACGGCGCCGACGAGGCGCGTACGTTCATTGTAGGCGAGGCGCCTGACGACCAGCGTGCGCTGATGGATGTAGCCAGCAAAGCACAGGATGCGGTCATAGCGGCATTGCGCCCAGGTGTGACTGGCGCGGAGCTGTACGCGGCTGCGGACGAGGTGGCGAAAGAGGGCGCACCGCCTCACTTCAACCCAGGAAGTTTGGCGATCCCGGGGTTCATTGGGCATGGCGTCGGTTTGGAGGTGGATGAGATTCCACTGCTGGCGCGTGATGACGATATGCCAGTGCAGAAGGGCATGACGCTTGCAATTGAGATCGAGGTGAGCGCTGTGATGAAGCGCAAGATGGTGAAACTGGAGGACGTGGTTGTGGTCCGTGCAGACGGATGCGAGTTCTTGACGCACACACCGCGCGGGATCATTGAGTGTGGCGTTTGACAGCTTTCAAGGATGATGGGAGGAGGGACATTGGAGCGCAGGATTCGAATCAGTGCAGGACCTGTTACCGCGCTGGCGACCCTCAACTCTAGTGAGACGGCGGCGCGCATATGGGAGACATTGCCGATTACAGGGCGAGCCAATACGTGGGGTGACGAGATCTACTTCTCGATACCTGTCGGCCTCGAGGAGGCGGCAGATGCCGTCGAGGACGTTGAAGTCGGCGATCTCGGCTATTGGGCTCCCGGTACAGCCTTGTGCATCTTCTTCGGGCCCACGCCCGTCAGCATCGGGCCCAAACCACGGGCTGCCAGCCCGGTGAACGTATTCGGTCGGATCGTGGGGGATGCGGCCGTCTTCTCGGACGTGCCTGACGGGGCTGCCGTGACCGTGGAGCAAGCCACGGGCCGAGTGGAGATGAGCCAATCTGCTGCTCAAACTTGACTGCGTCAGGTCAAGAAGTGAGCTCTTGTCAGTCTGTGCCGTCGCAGGCGCTTGCGTGGTAGCTGTGCCGGTGGGATTATGAGTCGTGCAAGATCGGCAGCGTGAATGTGACGGTGGTGCCCTCTCCAAGCCGGCTGGAGACCGTCGTCGAGCCACCGTGAAGCTCAACGAGGCTCTTGACAATGCAGAGCCCCAATCCAGTCCCGTGCTGTGAGCGCACCGCCGGATCTTGGGATCGGAAGAACTTGGTGAAGAGCCGTTCCTGATCCTGCGCCGATATGCCGATCCCCGTGTCAGCCACTGCACAACGGATGGTATTAACCTGGCGGGCCGCCGTCACTTTGATGCTCCCTCCATCTGACGTGTACTTGGATGCATTGCTCAAGAGATCAGTGAGGACCTGCTCCAGTCGAGCAGGATCGACGTGTAGCTCCGGCAAGTCGTCGGAGATGTCCAATGTCACCTGCTGATTGCGGGCAGTAATCTGGCGTTGGATAGGCGCCAGCGCTCTTGATACGGCTTCCTTCAATGGTGTGGGCCCCAGGTCAAGGTGGATGCGTCCGGACTCGATCCGCGAGATGTCATACAGGTCCGACACGAGTGTCTGCATCCTGTCGACGTTGTCCGCGATGGTCTCCAAAAACGTGGTCTGCTGATCGCTCAGCGGACCCGCAATCCCCCCCTTGAGCAGGTCCGCGTAACCGCGGATCGACGTCATCGGGGTTCGGAGTTCGTGGGCCAGGTACGACGCGAACTCAAATCTGACTGCGCGGGCCTCATCGGCAATTTCCGCGAGCATCTCGCGCCATTCCTCGATCTGTGCTGACGCGGACTCCGACGTGACCTCAGCGTCGGAGTCCAATAGGCGGAGAAGCGTTGCCTGCATACTGCGGTCTAGGGTGGACACCGCATCTTCGGTGCGATAACTGGACTGTCTTGGCTCCATGCCTTTCTCTCTTACGGTCTCAGGGCATACCAGCTACGACGAACCGTCTGATGTCTGGCCAATAAGCGAAGCCAGACGACGACGGTGAGTGTGTTACGTTACTCCAGCACAGCGCCTCGGCACGCCGGGCCGACGTGCGCTGCATAGTGACGGAGGAATCCAGGCGGCAGAGACTTCTCCCGCCAATCCCAGTCCTCAAGCCGTGCGGTCAGCTCGTCGTCACTCAGGTGCACGTCAAGTCGCCGATCCGGGATGCTGATCTCAACGCGGTCGCCATCTCTCAGGGCCGCGATAGGGCCACCGCGGGCAGCTTCGGGGCAGATGTGACCGACGCACGGTCCTCTTGTTGCACCAGAGAACCTGCCGTCGGTGATCATAGCGACCGAATCGGACAATCCGAGTCCAACCAGAATCGCCGCCGGCAGGCTGAGTTCGCGCATGCCCGGCCCGCCTCGCGGGCCCTCGTAGCGGACAACCAGTACATCGCCCGGCTGGACATGGCCAGACAGGAGGCTGGACTGTACTTCCTCCTCGCTATTGAACACGCGGGCCGGACCGACGTGGCGCCTCATAGAAGGGCTGACTCCACTGGCCTTGATCACAGCCCCCTCGGGCGCCAGATTGCCGTGGAGTACGACAATGCCACCGTCTGCAGCCAAAGGCTGGTTCAGTGGGCGGATCACTTCATCATCCAGTACCTGGGCCCCCTCAATCAGCTCTGAGAGGGTTTGGCCCACGACGGTCTGCCCCTGGAGATCGAGCAGGGGTTCGAGTGTGTGGAGCAGGGCTGGAACGCCGCCCGCACGCCCGAAGTCCGACACGGTCCACGGCGATGCAGGTTTGAAGCGAGCGAGAAGCGGTACCTGTTGCCCGATTTCATTCCACAGGTCAAGTGCCAGGTCGCACTCCAGTTCACGCGCGAGAGCAGCCAAATGCAGGACAGCGTTAGTGGAACCGCCGATGGATTGGGTTACCGCAATGAGGTTGCGCAGTGTTGCACGCGTCACGATATCCCGAAATCGAACTGAGCAGGCGAGAGACTCCATCACGCACCGACCCGCCGATCGGGCAATGTCGAGCAGCGCGGGATTGACGGTGGAATTCCCGCTCGACATTGCGGAGATCGTCGCGTTGCCAGGTAGGCTGAGTCCAGCCGCCTCCACCAGGGTGCACATAGTATTGGCGGTTCCCATCATGTTGCAGATACCTGCACCAGGACACGCTCTTTCCTCAATCTGGTGAAGGTCGCACGGCGTAAGCTCCCCTGACCGAACTCGACCGATCGCCTCCTTCAGATCACTCGCCACCCAGCGTGTGTGATTCCACTCCCCTGGGGCCATCAGCCCTCCAGTCACGAACACCGTCGGAAGGTTGAGCCGAGCCGCGGCCATCAGCATGCCTGGCACTATCTTGTCGCACGAACCGATGCAAACCATCGCGTCGAGTTGGTAAGCGCGGGCGGTCATCTCGACGGACGCGGCGATCAGCTCGCGACTGGGAAGCACCGCGTGCATACCGGCGCCCTGGCTGATCCCATCGCACAGGGCGATCGTATTGAACTCAAGTGGAATGCCCCAGCACTCGCCAATGCCTTCGGAGACTGCCTGAGCTACCGCCCTGAGGTGGATATGCCCCGGAACCATGCTGCTCCATGAGTTGGCAATCCCAACAAGCGGGCCGACACCGTTGTTGGGTACGCCGCAGGCATGGAGTAACCCGCGAGCGTAAGCTTGGGAGATGTCTCTCTGATCGATCACGTGTCTCTCCTGGTGAGGGCCAACGACCCTGACGAGTTGGAGTGGAGGTTGCAGGGTGTCGCCCTGGAGAACAGCGCAGTCGGCACGCTTCGCAACCAGTCCGGATCGGAGTATAGCACGCTTCCGAGAGCTGGCAAGACGGACCCGTTGGACGTGTCCTCAACCGAGGTTCGCGGCCTCGTCTGGTGCGCGAAGGTTGGCAAATCGCTCAGGATATGGCATAATGCGACAGGCAAAACAGTGAAGTGTGATCTTCTGGACCCTGTTCCTCCGGCCAACCGTTCTGCTGGAGGCAGGGCCATTGGGTGGGGGTGTCAACGGTCTATGTGTGCACGAAGAATCGGCCTGCTCTTGTTGCTTGTTCTGGCATTGTCCTCCCTCGGTGTGGCGAGCGCACAAGGCGACGCGGTTGTTCGCATGGTCTACTTCTACTCCACGGATTGCGATCACTGCATGCGCGTGATCAATGAGGTGCTGAGACCTCTGGTGCACGAATATGGCGACCGCGTGGAAGTCAAGGCCGTGGAGATCGCGGACCCGGCGGGCTATGAGCTGATGCTGAAGGCAGAGGAGCTGTTCTCGATAGATCCTGAACGCAAAGGGATACCCATACTGATCGTAGGACCCAACGTGCTGATCGGTGAGGACGAGATTTCGGGACAGCTTCGCTGCCTGCTGGATAGCTGCCTCGGTGCTGGGGGGACAGCCTGGCCCGCTATCGAGGGATTGGAGCGTGTGGCGGTCGGGCTCGGCGGTGCCTCCAGCCTGGCCTTGGACATAGCGCCGGGTGGGGCCCTCGAACCGTGTGAGGAGGAATCCGCGGTCGCTTGTGAGTCGCCCAACCCGGTCTGGGTTGCATATTTCTACGAAGTCGGCTGTCAGGAGTGCAGCCGCGCCGAATACGATATTCGCTACGTCCGTTCGAAGTACCCACAGTTGATCGTTGAGGAGTTCGATGCGCAACATGATGCACTCCTGCTGCAGTGGCTTGACGACCGCTTTGGAGTCCCGGAGGAACAGCAGCTTACAACGCCGATTCTCTTCATTGGCGACGACTACTTGATCGGACCGGCGATTGATGCGGACTCGCTGGCGGACCTCGCCGAGAAGTACCGTAGCTCGGGTTCATCACGGGTCTGGGAGGAGTTCGGTGGCGAGGAGTCCAGCGCGGCGATGCAGAGAATCATCGATCGGTTCGAGTCATTTGGAGTGTTCGCTGTGGCTTTCTTCGGTCTCCTGGATGGCCTCAATCCTTGCGCCTTTGCGACGATCATCTTCTTTGTCTCCTACCTGACCCTCAGCGGTCGCCAGGGAAAGGAAGTGCTCGCCGTGGGCGCTGCCTTCACTCTCGGCGTCTTCGTCGCCTATCTGTCCGTCGGAGTGGGTTTCTCGAAAGTGCTCAACTTTCTTGATTCCGTGCTCGCGGGCGCGCTTGGAGTCGAGGGCAAGCTCTTGACAACTGTTGGACGGTGGTTCATCGGCCTGACTGCAGTCTTGTGTGCCGTGCTAGCTGTGCTCAGCATCGTCGACTTCTTCAAGGCGCGACGTGGTCAGCTTAGCTCTATGGCGCTGAATCTTCCTCATCGGCTGCGCCTCAGGATCAACGCAGTGATCCGCAGTGGGCGCAGTGCACGGTCATACGTAGGGGCGGCATTCGTGATCGGTGTCGTCGTGTCGTTCCTGGAGCTGGCGTGTACCGGTCAGGTGTATGGTCCGACCATCCTTGCCGTGATGAGCATACCGAGCATGCGTGTCCGGGCCCTGCCTTACCTGCTGCTCTACAATGTGATGTTTGTCACACCTCTGATCGTGGTGTTTGTCTTGGCCTATTTTGGCGTTAGTTCGAAAGAGCTGACGAAGTTCTTCCAGAAGCACGCCCCAGCCATGAAGCTCGGCATGGCGTTCCTGTTTCTCACATTGGCTGTCTGGCTAGTGAGCTCATTGTTAGTATAGGTGTTCTGACAGTTTTCTGTATCCACGGCCGAAATCAGACCGAGGAGATGGCCCACAGGGTCGATACCCGTCAACTAAGGCGGGCACTCGCCTGGATAGTCGAACATACGCTTGATGCTGAGTGTCTCCTCGCCGGAGATCACGATGAATGTGCCTATCCAGGGACGACAACGCTGGGAACGAATACCGTCGAAGCTGCCGTTGAAGAACTGGTGTTCTTCATCGACCACATCCACGTAGTACAAATACTCACCGGTCCCACCAAACGCCCCGACGTGGACGCTGGCGACCCACTCACCGTTTCCTACGTTCTCCCAGTTGTAGAGCCCCGAGACGTCGATGTGGAATGGCTCAGCTGGGGTTGTGGTTGCCTCGGGTGTCGGGGTGGCTGAAGGGGTAGGGGTGGCAGATGGCCGGATTGTCGGGGTAGGACCCACCACATAGTCGAACGCAAGCTCCTCACCGAAACGTTCTGAATCACCGAAACCCAACTGCCAGCTCGATCTGTGCGTTGCGTAGGTTGCCGGGGCTCGAAACGTCAGCTCCACAGTCACTTCGTCGCCTGGTGCAACCGGAAGGACGGCGATCTGTCGCAGGATGTCGACCGGCTGACCCGATACCAGGAATAGGTCGACGCTGTCAGGCCAGGGGCAATCGCCCGAATTCCTGACACGCCACGACACTGTGAACTCCTGGTTCGGCGTCAGCCGTGCGAGATAGGAGGGAGCGACACTGATCACATCAGCGCTGTACCGGCACGCGGCCAGTGCAGTTGCGGTTGTGTCAGTCTCTGGCGTCTCCGTCGGAGTGGTTGACGGCGCCGGTGTGGGGGTGACCCCAGTCGTCGCCACGTACGTTGCGAGTGCCTCGGCAACGTGTGTAGCGACCTGGTCAAAGGTGGCGGTGCTGGTTGTCGCGGCCACAACGGATTCCGCGGTTGCTTGAGGGGACGCGACACCTCTCCCCATAGGGAGGCGGATATGTCCTAGACCGAAGGAGACGCCGATTGCGCCGATCAGAACGACTAGCAACGCCACGGCCGCCGCATAGGCCGGCCATCGGACCCGTCTGTGTTGATGTGGCAGACCGAGCTCGGGCGACTGATCGGACGGACTGACGACGGTAGCGGCGCCTGAATCGCCCGTTACAAGCCCTTCGCGGCCCGGCATCTCAGTGTCACCAAGCGTGAACGGCGATACCAGAGTGGGGTGCTCGTGCGATGTCGGACCATCAAGCGAACCTGCGGCTCGTCTAACATCGGCAGCGAAGTCCCGCGCTGTCTGGTACCTCTCGTTGGGTTCCTTTGCCAGGGCTTTGACAATGACCGCTTCCAGGGCGGTCGGCAGGTCCGGGTTGACCTCCCTGGGGCGAGTGAGCGACTCGTTGATGTGCTTAAGCACCACCCCCATGAAGGTCTCGGCATCAAACGGAAGACGACCGGTTGCCAATTGGTAGAGGACCACGCCGAGCGAGTAGATGTCCGAGCGCTCATCGCCGGCTTCGCCCTTGCCTTGTTCAGGCGCCATATACGCCGGTGTACCGACCATCGTACCGCTTGTGGTGAGTGCACCGAAGTTCGCAAGCCGGGCGATGCCAAAGTCCGTCAGGATTACCTGACCATCTTTGGAGAACATGATGTTGGCCGGCTTGACGTCTCGATGGATCATCCCACGCTGGTGGGCGTAGTCGAGTGCATCGGCCACAGCCAACACAATGCGGGAGGATTCCTCAAGAGGCAGAATCTGTTCCCGGCTGCTCAGCTCCCGCATTGTGTTCTTCAGCGTCGGCCCATCGATGAATTCCATGACCATGTAGTAGACGTTGTCATCCGCGTCGAAATCGAAGTCGTAGACCTGTACGATGTTGGGGTGACGGAGCAGTGCGATGAGCCTTGCCTCGCGCTGGAAGCGAGCAAGGAAGTTCTCCTGTCCTGCCAGGAAAGGGTGCAGGACCTTGACAGCCACGTAGCGATCGAGCCCCGGCTGGAAGGCCTTATACACCTCGGCCATCCCACCGCTGCCCAGACGCTCGACGATGCGGTTCTTGCCAAGTGTCTTGCCGATCAATGCTCAGCCTCTGGCGAAGGGCCTGTGGCTACCGGGCCTGAGCGGGTCTTCTCCATCTCCACTTCGGAGACGGGGGGCTTCGCCAGGCCCGTTCGGCTCGTGATGCAGCCTAGATCACCTCGAGAAAGTTGCGCTCAGGCAGTGCTGGGAATGGGGCAGTCGGTAGTGTCTGATACCAGTATGCCACCGAGGCGATGTCATCCTGCAGCGGCAAGTATGGTCCGTTACTGCGCCAGCCCAGCGCCTGGATCGTGACAGCCAGATCCTCCTCGAAACGGATCGGATCGGGGATATGCCACCGATACATTCCGAATCGCATCTGGGATCTGTATACACCGTCCGGGCGGATGACCTGATGTAGCCCTGCGTACGGCGTTGTGAACTCCTGATATTGGTGGGTTGCCTTATTCTCGAAGTTGTAGGATCCGCAGAAGTAGTCCTCGGTGCCCGTGCCGCAGATAGTTGGGAACTCCTGGTCGCCGTCGATGTAGAACTTGATTTCTCCCTCTCCCCACCAGCCGTTGTTGTTCACACCCCAGGCCATGTAGGTGCCCACATACTGCCCCCAGCCTCTCACACCATCAAGGATAGTGTAGACCTTCCTGTAAGGAAGTGGGTTCACCCTGCGGAACTGAGCATGGAAGTAGGCCGTATCTTCCGGAACTTCCGTCAGAACGTAGTTGATCTGGTAGTAGAGCGTCATCGGTTCGTCGGCGATGTTGCTCAGTGTTATACGACACCGCCTGCGAAAAGGCATCTCCCAATACGAGTTGAAGGCGCTGCCTGGATTGACACAGACTGCAAGCGAGGAGAGCTGGGCGTACGTTCCCCATCCACTGGCAAAGAAGTCACCCACTGGACACTCGACAGAGGGCAGCTCCTGATCGTCCCAGTAGATGCGCAAGATGCTGAAACGCCAGTTTCCGGTCGGTGTCATCCAGACCTGCTGAATCGCGCCCGGTCCAGCGATATCTGCCAGTTCCATTGTGGTATGCGGATCGATAACAACAGACGGGGACACTTTCCAGCCCTGGCCCAGTTCGGCAGCGTGTATTGCCCCCGTACCCTCCGTGGCCATACCGCCAGCGCCCTTCGCGCCAGTGAAGTTCTCGGGGCTGATGGAGCGTGTCTGGGCTTTCGAGAGCCTGGACAGATTCCCAATATGCATTCCTAAGCCGTTGAACTGCGTCATAGTCTAGTCCTCCCGATGTACTGAAAGATGGTCGCCTGAGGGACACGATGATGTCTGACTCACTTGCCTAGGCCATGTTATCACACACAGGCACGTGCACAAGCAGCGTGGAACTGACCGTGTAGAGGCCGGTGCCGGAACCTTGGACCGGGAAGATGTCAGAGGAAACAGGGACAGAGAAGGCCATCGAGATCTCACCCCGATGGCCAGAGCGGGCGGCGGGACTCGAACCCGCGACATCAGGCTTGGGAAGCATGCGTTCTACCACTGAACTACGCCCGCGATGTAACGTATTATACCGAACTGACTGGAATTGTCAAGACGTTGCTTCGGGCGGCCGACACTCCGGCCGTCCCTGCGTGAGGTTCTCATCGCGACGGTTCGTGTCTGACTCAAACGGGGGCACACCGTGCGACGCAGAGCGCGCTGCCGAATCCCTAGACTTGGACAAAGCGGGACAGGACAACCG
Organism: Chloroflexota bacterium; assembly: GCA_012514315.1. GTDB lineage: Bacteria > Chloroflexota > Anaerolineae > B4-G1 > B4-G1 > JAAZAN01. The sequence goes on along the minus strand of JAAZAN010000038.1, from coordinate 10,856 downwards.
GTCGCGAACGCGTCTCACGATAGAAGAGGGCTTCGAGCGAACGCTGCAGTGAGCGGCTGCCACCTTTTGCCTGGCGCTTGATCTCCTTCTGTGCGGCCTTCAGGAGCCCTTCGGACTCATCCAGATGGACGAATCCTCGACTTACGATCTGGGGTTCACCGACCAACTGTCGCTTCTTGTTCACGGGGATCAGAGCAACGATGAACCCGTCCTGCGAGAGGCGCTGTCGATCGCGCATCACGATCTCGCCAATCTCGCCAACCAACCGACCATCCACGAGCACATCATCCAGCTCCAGGCGTTCATCGGTCCAGGCGCGCTGGCCGTCGCTGATCCAGGGCGTACCATCCGTGAGCACAAAGATGTGGTCGCGTGTCATACCCGTCTCTTGAGCCAACTGGGCGTGCAGATAAAGATGGCGTGGCTCGCCGTGCACAGGGATCAGGTAGCGCGGGTTCACGGTGTTCAACATCGTACGCATATCCTCGCGACTGCCGTGACCTGAGACGTGTACCGTCTCCATTGCACCGTAGATGACGTTGGCTCCGCGCTCAAAAAGGCCGTTGATCATCTTGCCCACGTCTTCCTCGTTGCCCGGGATTGTGCCTCCAGAGATGATCACCGTATCGCCCGAATGAATCTGGATCTGGCGGTGCTTACCTGTGGCCATCCGTGTCAACGCAGAGCGAGGCTCGCCCTGTGAGCCGGTTGCTAGCACGACCACGTTGGCCGGGGAAATGCGCGTCTGGGCATCAATGATCAACCCGTCGGGTACGTTGAGATAGCTGAGGTCACGTGCTAACGAGATGTTCTGTTCCAGGCTGCGCCCGGTGAGCACGACTTTCCGTCCGTGTTTCTGAGCCAGGTTGAGAAGCTCTTGGAGACGCGCCAGCAATGAGGAGAAGGTGGCGATGATGATTCGACTTCCCGTAGCTTCCGCGAAGAGTCGGTCCAAAGTCTCCCGCACGACGGCTTCGGTCTCTGTGTGACCCGGACGCTCGGCGTTAGTGCTATCGGCCAGGAGTGCCAGTACCCCGCCCTGTGTCAGGCGGCGCAGTGTCTTGAGATCGGTCGTGCGACCGCCGGCAGGGGTTTCATCCAGCTTATAGTCGCCGGTATGAACGACCTTGCCAGCGGGCGTGTCAATCACCAGGCCTACGGCGTCGGGGATCGAGTGCGCCACGGAGAACGGACTGACTCGGAAAGGACCGAGATGCTGCGTGCTCGTCGGAGCGAGCTCGCGGAGGTCCACTTGATCGAGAAGGCTCTTCTCCTCCAGAAGTCGTCTGACCATTGCCAGTGTGAGCGGGGTGCCGTAGACAGGTGTGTCTACGTGCTGAAGCAGGTAAGGCAGGGCGCCAATGTGGTCCATATGACCGTGGGTCAGCACGATGCCACGCAGTCGATCCCGGTTCTGGATGACGTAGTCGAAGTCCGGCAGAACCAGGTCAATGCCATACATATCGTTGTCCGGGAACATAACGCCACAGTCGACGACGATGATGTTACGACCGTACTCGATTACGGTCATGTTCTTGCCAACGCCCCCCAGGCCTCCCAGGGGAACGATGCGCAGTTCTTTCTTTTGAGAACTCACGTTGAGATTACTCCTTGGTCTTCTGAGCCAAGTCGCAATCTCAGCCCGTTCGTTTTGATTTTCGTTCTGTCGATGATGCGCGGGCGCTGGTGCGTGGAAACGAACGAGCGGACGAGCTACTTCGAGGCGTTACGCTGCTGCTATGCTGTACGCAGCGTACTCGCGAGAGCCGGGCAAATGGAAGAAGCTTACGAGGAAGACAACCTAGACTTGCCTGAACCGAATAAGTAAATTGTAGCACGAGCCGCCAGATTGTCAAGCCGTCGCCAGGGTCGTGCTCGCCTGCATCTGAGGCGCCGAGCGCGGATGTCCGTGCGACATCAGTCGCGGCGGACTAGTGGCGGATCGCGTCGGCAATGACACGTGCGAGCTGGTCGATGGCCTCTCGCCCATTGGCGGCTCCTAACGTCCTGTAGTTGAGCAGCTCCAGGCTGGACTGCAGGGCGCGTCGCACAGGCTCTCGGTCCTCAACTACCAGGATCATCTCACGCTGACCGCCTGCGGCGGCTACAATCCCGGGTGCGGTCGGGACGAGGGGCAGTGCCGTCAGCGCTGGCAGTAGGATCGTGAATGTCGTCCCTTCGCCGGGGCGACTGTCGATCCAGATTCTCCCCTGGTGCTGAGCCACAATACCGTCTACCTGCGGTAGTCCCAGGCCTGATCCACGGCCACCTGTCTTGGTCGTGAAGAATGGTTCGAAGATATGGGGGAGCACGTCGGCCGGAATACCCACTCCGCTGTCCGCGACGGATATGAGCACGAAGCTATCCGAATCGGACGTGTCTGCCGACGCGTGAGTCTCCGGGTCTATACAGGCACGCTCCACGGAGAAGCGCAATACGCCGCCCTGGGGCATCGCATCGCGGGCATTGAGGGCCAGGTTCATGAGCATCTGTTGGATGCGGGTCGGGTCGGCTTTCACCAGATACTCGTCCGGTGCGCAGTCTAGCACGATCCCGATGTTCTCAGGGAGGGTCCGCTCCAGCAGCTTGATCTGCTCCTTGACGAACGGCAGCAGGTCGACCAGTTGTCGTTCCAGTACCCCTCGACGGCTGAAGTCCAGAATCTGCTGGATCAACCGGGTAGCGTGCTGGGCTTCCTGCGAGATTGTTGCGGCGCGCTCTCGGTCGGCGTCGCCCAAGGCTTGAGAACGGGCCATCATCTGGGAGTAGAGCAGGATGACGGCCATGATGTTGTTGAAGTCGTGAGCGATGCCCGCTGTGCGCGTCAGTGACATCCGAAATCACCGCCGAGAATCTTCCTTTGGCAGGCGACCAGGCCCTGACGTGCAGGTGCTTCTGTGACGGAGCGAAGTAGCTCTGAAAGTCTGCGGAGTCTCCCGTCTCGGCCACGTAAGCGTACACGTCCACGAAGGGAGCTCCACCCCGGCCGTGAACCTGCGACGCGAGTGCGCCGATGGCCTTTCCACCTCGGACGTCCAGGATTGACTCATACGCAGGGTTCACATCGAGAATGTGGTAGTCCACAGGCCCGTCGTCCTGGTAGACGATTTCACCCAGGCAATAGGCGTCTGCCATATGGTCGAAGATACCCCGCAACTGCAGCGTCTGAGCACAGACGGACTTGTCCAACTCATCGGCAAGGCCGCACGTGAACCTCAGTCTGGCTATAGCGCGGATCTGAACGCCGCATTCCACCTCGTCGAACCGGCGCCGTAGGAACGCTTCCGCGCCAGCATCGAGCGCGGCGATGCGGTTCTCCCGGCTGGTCGCCGGATCGGTCAGGAAGATCACGCAGGGGTGCTGCAAGAGGGGATCTGCCTTGAGCTGTCAACAGAGCCGCGTCTGCCGGTCTGGTGATGCAGCGAGGTCGAGCATGATGACGTCAGGACTCTCGGTTCTGGAATGCGCCAGCAAGGTTTCGGCATCCGGCGCCGCTATCCAGTGTATCTCAGGCCAGACTCTCTGGAGCGTCGGCTGCAGCGCCTTCAGATCGTCCTGATGGTTGTCAAGAATCAGTACAGTCAATGACGGTTCGTTCGTTGGCGCCTCATCATACGATTCATGATCGTCCCAAGCCGTGTCTCAGACCAAGCAGTAGTCACTATGATCAGGCGAGGCCGGTCACGCGGCGGGTAGATAGATGCTGACCGTCGTACCTCGTCGCTCGTTCAGTGCACTGGTGGTCGACGTTTCGACAACGATGTGCCCTTCGTGCTGCCCCACAATGCCGTGGACCTGTGCCAGTCCCAACCCGCTCCCGAGCGGCGCCCTGGTGGTGAAGAACGGTTCGAACAGGTGTGGCAGGACGTCTTTCGGAATACCGACTCCGGTGTCGGCGACGGATAGCTTGATCCACGAACCCGAGGCCATCCCAGGCTTCGGTGACAGTTCAGCCTGCATCAGGCTGATACGAGTTACCGAGACTGTCAGCTCGCCTCCCTCAGGCATCGCCTCGCACGCGTTTCGTGTCAGGTTCGAGATGACCTGGTGTATCCGCGATGGATCAGCATTGACCGTGTGTGGCCCATCATCGCGCTCCAGTCTCAGCCGGACTTCGGCAGGAATTCCGTCACTCAGGTCTTCCGCGAGGTGCGCGGTTACGAAGTCGGCCAGATCGAGTGATATGCGCTCGATGGATGAACGGCGACTGAAGTCGAGCATCTGCTGCGTGAGCCGTGCTGCCCGGTGGGCCTGCTCCCGAATAACGTCCACCGTTGCACGGTCGGCTTTCGACAGGTTGGCTGAATTGCGCATCATATCCGAGCGCAGGAGAATGACGGCCATCAGGTTGTTGAACTCGTGAGCGATCCCTGAGACCAGCTGTCCAACGGCAGCGAGTCTCTGGCTCTGTTGGAGCTGATCACGCACTATACGCTCTTGAGTCACGTCGCGGATCAGGAGCACCCAGTGCTCGATCCCGGTTCCGCCTGGGACTGGGTGAGCGATCAGTTCGAACACACGCCCTCCGGCGCGCAGCTCGTGCCATCCCCCCGCTGGAGGTGGACTCAGGAGTCGGGACAGTGGTGTCCCTACGAGGTGCGTGACTGGGCCTTGCCACGTGGCCGGCGCCGGCTCGGGCGGCGTCATCTTTGACACCTCGGGTATGTGCGTCAGGAGCGGCAAGGCGCGTCGGGCCGCGGGGTTCGCCACGCGGACATTGCCTGCAGTGTCAATCAGGAGCATCGCGTCGGGCACTGTGTCGATGATGCGCTCAGTCTTGAGCACTTGCGCCTCAATTTGGGCGAGTAGTCGCCTGCTTTCCTCCTCGGCTTCCCTGCGTAGCTCGATCTCGCGCTGTGCCTGGCTCAGCTCGGCCCGCACCTCCGCTATCTCGCGCAGAATGGCTAGCACGGGTCTGTGCTCATCTATCGCGCCAGTCCTACGGTTCTGCCAGCTCAGATAGGCGTAGAGAAACGGGAATGCGAACAGCGAGATGACAAATCGACTGGCCAGGGTTCCCTTCATGATGCTCAGATACTGTGGCGTGCCGGCGAAGGCCCCCGTCGCGAAAAGGAACACGTCCAGCCACATCACACCCAGCAGAGTAGCATAGGCCCGCGGCAATACCCGTACCCGGAACTCCGGCCGGCCGAGGAACTCCCATGCGATGGCGAGGAAGACGAGATCCGCGATCGTCGCGAGTACTGAAGCCACGTTGATGCGTAGGCTCGGCGTAGGGACGTAGCCGAGAGGGGCGCTACTCATCAGGTGCATCTGAAGGTGCAGTGCTAGCGCGATAATGGGCACCATGGCTGATACACCGGCGACCGTGAGGATAGCGATACGAGTGGAATGGGGACCATCGAAGACGTAGACGACGAAGACGCCGAGCAGCAGCGATGTGTAGAAGACGGTCGATCCCACTACGAAGGTGACATGGCCGACAGAGACCTGCACGCCGGCATCGGTTACCCAGGACATAATCGCGGTGATACCGCCCAGGAGAGCGTAGAACGGCCCCAAACCCACGCGCGACCGCAGTGAGTGGGTCCACAAGACAAGGAGATAGACGATGACCGCCTCGGCCATCAGGATGATCAAGTCGTGTCCCATCGCGATCACTCCGGCTTCAGATTGCCCTCCTCCTCGCTGATGTTCGATGGCAAGGCGTCGGCGACAGCATGAGTTCGTTCGTCCAGAACCGGCAGATAGATGCTGATGGTTGTGCCGCGTCCTGCTTGCGTGTCAACCTGGATGTGTCCTTCGTGCTGCTTCACGATGCCGTAGACCTGTGCAAGGCCCAGCCCTGTTCGTTCCGCAGGCCCCTTGGTGGTGAAGAACGGCTCGAAGAGATGCGACCTCACCTCCGGTGTCATTCCTGTCCCGGTATCGGAAATCGCGATCTCAACCCACGGGCCGCCCTTCACGTGTCCGCAGACGGTGCAGTCGATCTCGTCCTGCTCTATACGGGCGAGTCTGATCAACAGAGATCCGCCGTCCGGCATCGCATCGCGGGCATTGAGGGACAGATTCTGAACCAACTGTTGCATGCGGGCCGAATCCGCCAGGACGGTGACGTCACCTGGGCCACGGAGCAGCTCAATGCGGATACCATCCGGCAGCGCACGCCCTAATTGGCGAACCTGTTCAGCGAGAAGGGGCTCCAGGTCCAGCGGGCGCCGCTCCAGCATCGCTCGCCCGCCGAAATCGAGCATCTGCTGGATCAATCGAGCGGCGTGGCTGATCTGCTCGTCAATGACGGCCAGACCTTCGCGGTCGCGGGTTGACAGATGGGCTGACCATCCCATCATCTGAACGTGCAGTCGGATGATGGCCAGCGTGTTGTTGAAGTCATGGGCGATGCCGGCAGCGAGTTGTCCTACCGTCGCCAGACGTTCCTGCTGCCGCATCTGCGCCCGCATCTCGCGTTCCCGTGTCGCATCGTGGATCAGCACCGCCCACCGACGCGAGCCCGGAACGTCAGGCACAGAGTGGGCGGAGACCTCGAAGATACGCTCGCCTGCGTGCAGTTCGTGCCAAAGTCCGTTCTCAGCGGGCGCGAGAAGCTCGTTCAAGGGACGACCAGCCAGGTGCGTGATCACAGTGACTCTATGGCTCGTTACCCGGTCATCGGCGCCAACGTCGAGGCTGCCAGGCCCGGGAACGGTCTCGATCAGCAGCGGCAGGTCTCGTTCCGCCGCCGGGTTGGCCAGCTGCACATGGCCGGCTTCATCCAACAGGAGGACTGTCTCAGGTACGGCATCGATGATCCGTTGTACTTCACGCGCCTGGGCGATGAGCCGTGCGGCCAGCCGCTCACGCTCGGCCTCAACCAGACGGGTCTCGGTGATGTCTTCCCCGGAGGACAGAGTCCCGACAAGTGCACCGGAGTCGTCCTTCACGAGTGATGTGCGCCAGGCGATGAGTCGCTCCTGACCGTGGCGGGTCAGTATGGGACTCTCCACATACTCGCTGGACTCCAGGCTGCCCGACAGAATCTGCCTGAACATCGTTTTCGCATCGTTGCGGATCGGCTCCGGGACGTAGCGCGAGAACCAGTCCTGTCCCAAGATCCTGTACTCAGGATCGCCCAGTATCTGGCATCCTTTCCTGTTGACTAACGCAACCGAGCCGTCTGTATTGAGGGCCAGGAGGATCACACCGGCGACGTCGAGGTAGCTTTGAGCCCTGTCTCGCTCGCGGCGCGCCTCCTCTTCCGATTCCGTTATTTGCTCCATCTGTCGCCACAGCCGGCCGACTGCAGCCCAGATCCCGGCCACTCCGATGGTCCAGATCAGGCCGTGGCCCAGGGTCAACTGCGCGCGCACTCGGCGCTCGATGGCATACAGCGGATCCATAGACACCGCCGTGCTGACGCCTCCGCGGATATCCCCCAGTTGATAGCCTTGGGCGGCGTGACAGGTCAGACACCCCTCCTCCACAGTAAACGGGCGCATCAGGCGGAAGTAGTATGCACCGTCCATAAACTCCACGGAATGCACCTCGGGCGCCCCCTCCTCGAAAGCCAGCAGGGCAGCGCGTTCCCAGGCATCGGGCATAGTCTCCGGGCGGGTGGGCCTGAGGCTGGTGATGTGACCGTAGTTGAGTCCTTCAGACCTGGCCAGCTCGTTCACCTGACGGGTCATGTAGGCGGGGTTCACCAGCGTCAGCCTCGTGCCGCTGGTTGTGGTGATGTCACGATGCGCCGCGACCAGATAGGGGTTGGGGTCGACGCCATCGGAGATGGCCACGTACAGGCCGCCCATCTTCGAGGCCCAACGTCTGTACAGCATGTCCTTCTCGATCGCCAGGTCGGCGCGCATATACGCCAGTTCGTCAATGGCGACCTGCTCTTGATGAATGTTCCAGATGAGTGAAGCCGCGACGCAGACAGTCCAGGCTCCCAGTAGTATCCAGAGGCTGGCCCGCTGCCCTGTCCGTGCAATCAACGCCTTGAATCCCACGTCAATCTCCGTGAGCATCAGCTTCGGCGTGCAACGCCTCTGCAATCGCACCCGCGAGGTGTTCCATTGAAGGCGGCTTGGACAGCCAAGCTGTCAGCCCCTGCTCCAAGAGCGCGTCTAGATCCTTGCCCATCGAATGGCCAGTGAGCAGGATCACGGGCCGGTCGTCACCACGCTGGCGCAGCGCGTGGAGCAGTGCAACGCCCCCCAGCGCCGGCATTACAACGTCGCTGATCACCAGGTCGATGTCGTGCGGGTCGGCCTCAAGCAGTCTGAGCGCCTCTGCACCGTTGCCGGCGCCGATGGTTCGGTACCCGAGCATCTCGATGGTCCCCCGCAGCGCATCCCGCACTGCCTGGCGGTCCTCGACGACGAGCACGCACTCACCGTGTCCGCAGTCGAGCGCATGGATGTCCGGCTGATCTGGCTGGGATGCGGTCGAGGGTGGCGCCGGCAGGACGATGGTGAATGTCGTTCCCCGGGCACTTTGGCTGTCCACCGTGATTCGACCTCCATGTTGCGCGACGATGCCGTCCACCTGAGCCAGCCCCAGTCCAGTGCCCTGGCCCGACGGCTTAGTGGTGAAGAACGGCTCAAAGATATGGGGCAGGATGTCAGACGCGATGCCTGTCCCGGTATCTGAAACCTTCAGTACAACGCAGGTCCCAGATGGCCACGCCGCAGCGGACGGCGCCGATTGCGGGGGGCTGTCGGTCAGCTCTAGCGCGAACTTCAGTACCCCACCATCGGGCATAGCGTCCCGCGCATTGACCGCCAGGTTCATCAGCAGTTGCTGAATCCGTGTCGGGTCGGCCTGAACGGTGTATTCCACTGGCTCATAGTCCAGAGCGACCTCGATGCTCTCCGGTAACGTTCGGCGCAGCAGCTTGACCTGCTCCTTGAGAAGGGGCAGTAAGTCGATGGGCTGACGCTCCAGTACTCCTCTCCGGCTGAAGTCAAGGAGTTGCTGGATCATATGGGTGGCCTGTTGGGCCTCCCGGGAAATTGTCATCGCCCGTTCGCGATCTTCGTCCCCCAGACCTTCAGCTCGTGAGAGCGTGTGGGCATACAGGACAATCACGGCCATGATGTTGTTGAAGTCGTGGGCTATGCCCGCCGCCAGTTGGCCGACTGCCGCCAACCGTTCCTGCTGCTGAAGCTGTGAGCGTACCTCTCGATCGCGCGTCACGTCCCTGAGGACGAGCACCCAGCGCTCGGGATCGGACCCGCTATCCATCGGTCGGGCGACGACCTCGAATACCTGGCCACGCGCGTGGACCTCATGCCAGAGCCCCTGAGGCGGCGAAGTGAGTACCTCCTCCAATGAATGATCTCCTAGCCGGGCGATAGACTCCGACGTTTCCCGGGAGCCCACAAGCGCCGTGAGGAGTCGCTGGGCGGCCGGGTTCGCCGTCCGAATAGTCCCGTTGCTGTCGAGGAGGATGACACCCTCAGGTACAGTGTCGATGATCTCCTGTACTTCACGCGCCTGGGAAGCGAGTTGTTCGGTCAAGCGATCGCGATCGATCTCTGCTTGCCGCTGGTCGGTGATATCGCGGCTGCTCCCGCGCACACCGAGCATTGTCCCATCGGCCCGACGGATGGCCTGGATGCGTTGGCGCAGCCAGCGAACCTCACCGTCACGTCGTATGATGCGGAAGTCGATCTCGTGTGGGTGGGGGTCACTGTCTGTCCGCAGCCGATCGCGCTCGTGCCTGTCGACAGTCTCTCGATCGTCCGGATGTACGATGGTTCGGACAATGTCGTCGCGTCGCACAAACAGGTCAGCCCGGTATCCGGTGATGCGCTCGCAGGATGGTGAGATGTAGCGAACCTGTTCATCTGGTCCGATCCAGTACTCCAGATCGTACGTGTGATCGGCTACTGTGCGATACCGTTCCTCACTCTCGCGCAGCGCCGCCGTGCGCTCATGGACCTCCCGCTCAAGGACCGCACGGCGGTTGCCAGCCAGTCCAAACGCCGTGACAAGGGCGCTGGTGATCGCTATTCCCGTCAGCACGGTCGCCCGATGTGCCCGCGCTGGATAGAGCTCAGCAAACGCTGGACCGGGATGCGCGATAATCGCGTAGGCCTTGCCAAAAGCGAGCACAGGCGTGACCAGCGTGGGTGTCAGGCCATTATCTTGAGACAGGTCCTCTACCGTCTGTTGCCATACGGAGGCCCCGGCGTGTGTGGAGGCCAACAGGATCGGTGGCTGATCCGTCGCGAGCTGATAGAGATCAAGTTCCACGGCGGACTCAACCGCGACGCTGGACCAGACGGCGTGGGAAAGAAACGTCTGCGGGTCGATGACAGCGACCGCGAAGCCGCGCAGTGCACCTGGTGACGTCTGGGCCTGGCCAGCACCCGCTTCGATCGCCGAGAAGACGGGGTGGAAGACGACGATGGCTGGCGCCGGGCCCACCGCTGGCAGGTTGGTGGGGACTGAGGCCGTCGCCATGCCGGTTCGTGCTGCCTCCTCCATTGCGGCGTGCAGCGTTGCCCTGGATCCGAGATCGAATCCGATCGAATCGCCGGCATCGCCGGCGTGCGACCGAAGACGGGTGTACCGAATCGGGTAGTAGACCTCGCGCGCCGACACAGGGCGACGCACGCCCTGGTGATCCAGCTCCCAGACGGCATAGTCGGCCGGTCCCTCGCGACGGATCGATTCCTCTGTACTCGTCAGGTCCTCCGCTCTTACACTGAGTACCCAGCCCCACGCTTGCACCGTGGGACTGGCGGACAGGTGGCCAATGTAGGAATGAAACTCCTGAGGTTCGACAGTCCGGCTTGATGCAAAAAGACTGGCGAGCCCGATGAGACCAGGGCTGCCGATGCCATGCAGCGTCTCGCTCACACTGTAGGTCTTCGCCTCGGCGAGGCGTGCGA
>JAAZAN010000268.1 GCA_012514315.1 Chloroflexota bacterium | reverse complement strand
GGGGCACCACGATGACGCCCTCGGTGCGCGCGGCGTTCAGGTCCTGGAGGGTGGCCTCCTGGGCGGGGTAGTTCGCGTACTCGGCGAGGCCGGCCTCCTTGGCGCCGGTGAGGGCGTCGACGTAGAATTCGGCCCGGGCCGACTCCCGGCAGTGCTCCAAGCCCGTCAGGGTGATGGAGGAGTTCTGCGCGTCATAGTCGGCGCCCTGGATGGTGACGGACTGCACCTCCGGGCCGCGCAGGGCGACCTGGTATTGGCCCTGCCGCTCGTAGCCATAGTAGGCGCTGCAGGCCACGTGCCAGAAGGGCTGGAAGCGGCGCTCCTTGTAGGTGAGCTCGAAATCCTCGTCCCGGGGGCGGGCGAACAGGCGCGTCAACGTGCCAAAGGCGTCGGCCTTGCGCGCCCAGGCCAGGCCCTCGGCGCGATCCATCGAATGCTGCTCCTCGAGGACGAGGATGCGCAGCTCGGCGACAGTGACTTGCATCGTTCGCAACCCTCCTTGGCCGGGACCCTCCCGGCGCGCGCCCGCGGCCGATCGCCTCCGCAGGACCATCCGACGAGGCATTACGTTCGATTCTAGCGGGCGGTGGGGGAGGCGTCAAGGCGCGACGCGCCGTCGGGGGCGCGGAAGGGCGCGCAACGCGGGCAAGGTGCTGTGAAGTCCGTGGCGACGGATGGGGGCGACCGGCGCAGCGGGGCGGTCGCGGCGTGGCCCCGCGATCGTGGGGGACGAAAAAAGCCACCCTCGAGACTTGAACTCGAAACCTGGCGCTTACGAAGCGTCTGCTCTATTGACCTAGCGTGTGCAGCATCCGTGTCCCTACACGCGGAGATACTGCCGAAAGCGCTGAAGCACTGCCTTCACCGTAGTCGGCGCGAGACACACATTGAGCTTGCCGTCAGTAAGAAATTCTCTATGCAGTGGCTGCACTTGGCGAAAGTCCAAGTAGCACTCTGCGATTTCGGGGTGAGAAGGGTCGTCAGGAAGGTAGAAGGTGTACGGCAGTCTGCTCATGCGGACGGCCTCAACAAAGGTTGGAGGGTGTGTCTCGTGGAATGTGTAGGCTGGCGCAACCATGACTTCCTTGAGATTTCGCTTGCCGAGCTCCGGATCAGCAGATAGCACGACCACGAAACGCTGCTTGGCCCGGGTCATCACATCCTCTTGATGCTCCTGGTCTGCTCGTCGGAAGGCGTCCCGAACCTCACCCGTCTGGAAGATCGTGGCTCGCCTTGGTGGGCTCCAGTGGACATCTCGAACAAGCCATAGAGGGGGCTCAAGCCAGGGTACCGGGCGGTACTGGTAGACAGCACCGCGATGCGGGGCTGGGTTCTCGTCTGCGCAGTAGAGGGACCCCACAGGCACACGCAATCTCCTCGGCTGCTCTTATCCACCGCTCTCCTGAGGGAACACCGAATCCAGCAGGTCTCCATACTCCTCTTCGGAGATGGATGCGGCCTCCTGATCGTAAGCATCGGCCCACTGTTGAACCAGACATAGGTACCCAGCAAGCGATGGCTTCTCGGGAGCCTCTTGTCGATCATAGGTCTCATTGAGAAGCATAGACAGGAGGGGACGGTAGGCCACGACAACCGCCGAAGTGTGAGACTGTATTTCCTCGAGGTAGTCCGTCCAGGCTTGGTGCCAGCTGTGTTCTCGTTCCCACGACGTGACTCTCATGACCATCAAGAACGCTGACCGGACGTGCGTGCCCAGGTCCTCGAGAGCCGATGCAGCGTCACAAGGAGCAGGCAGTGAGGATGCCTCCCATACGGACCGGATGCGTTGCTCTTTCGAATGTTGCCGATAGTGTTCAACGAACGAGCAGGGCTCGGCCCAGGGTTGGGCGTTCTGCACACTGAACGCGGTGGCTGTACCTATGGACACGGGTCAAACCTCACCTTCAGATCCCCCTCGATCAACTTGAAGAACCAGTCATCTGTCAAGGCGTGCGCCTGCTCAAGCCACTCCGTGATGCCGTCCTTAGTGTCAGCGTCATATCTATCTCGACCAACCAGTGTTATCTCCCATACGAGAGCCTCTGAACCACCGCGCTCACCACGCGCGAATCTGAGGTTCATCTCTCCTCTCGGCGTGGCTACTGGAAACGCGAACCTCAGGTCGAGATGTAGTGGAACATCATGGACTCCGGTCTGGATGAAGAGCGATGGAAGGAGCTCAACCCGTGTTTTCAACTTGTCTCTGAGGAACTCATAGACGTTCTCCCGCTCGAAGTCAAAATCGACCGCATCAATGTAGCGGAGTAGGAGGTAGTCTACAGCAAGCTTCTCTGGAGAGGGATAGGTGGCAAAGAGCAGATCAACAAGACGCTTTGCCCTCTTTTCGAAGGTCTCCCAGACATAGTCCACTGTGTCATTTAGGGTTACAACGCCCGGCCCTAGTTGGACAAGCGGCCACTGGTTCTCAGCCCTTCTGAAACGGTGCCGAACAGCGTAGGGGGCAATCTCGTCCGGCATTACAGCGAGAGGGAGTTCCTCGTGGAATGGGTACTCGTCCTCCAGCCTGTCGTAGAGCCGTCCTACCAGCAGTCTGGTATGCGGGTCTACTAGGAGCCCCCCCTCCCTCTGCTCGAGCTCCCAGTGTAGCTCGAATATGGCTTCGACGAGAGGCTTGTTCCTGAGTATAACCCTAGTCATGCCACAGCCTCCAGCGATGTGAGGCAAGCGAATCCCGTCGACGCTGCCGCACAACACAATCGTTCCGGGAATGGGGGCCCGGATGGGGGCACATGCTGCAGCTACTAACGTTACCCCTAAAGACCCTCCGACCGACCTACCAAGCACCAGTGACCTGCCGGGCCGTCAGAGGGCCAGCTTTTGATCGCTTCCCACAATCCAGAAGCCAATGGCGATACTTTGCCGACGCACGATGGAGCCGTCCGGCGCCAGTCCTTGTCGCACTATAGCACGGCAAAGTAACACGCCCGTTTACAGAGGGTAAAATCTTCCCAGCGGCCTATCCAAGCATGTGGCACATAGCATCCGCTACCACCCAGACGTTGGGGCTAAGCACACTGACAGATATGCGCCCGGCCAACCTGGCGAAGGGGAGATGGACGTACGGTTCTGTGCTCGTTGTCTAGGGCACCGGCTGAGAGACCCCTACTCCCAATAGCGAAAAGCCACCCTCGAGACTTGAACTCGAAACCTGGCGCTTACGAAGCGTCTGCTCTACCGATTGAGCTAGGGTGGCATGGGGGCTATGC
>JAAZAN010000267.1 GCA_012514315.1 Chloroflexota bacterium | reverse complement strand
TGTCAGCGTGTTGCCGGGCGCATAGACTATGTTGAAGCCATTGTAGTCTTTGCCCAGGTCCCGCAGTGTGAACGCGTACTCGTGAATCTCGATTCGAGTGATCATCGGATCAGCCATTCTATCCTCCTATACCAAAGCCTTCACGTTTTCCACCACTTGTGCTATAGTCCCATTGAGCCTTTTCCTGTTTGGGACGGACTAGATGACCTCGATGTACCAGGTGGGTCTCGCCTGTTCAATCCGGGCTGATGTCTATGAGGTAACCCTCGGGGCCAGCCCTATTTGCACGCCTGATACCTGATGCCGTTCCATGATACACTTTCCCTGACGATGTCAAAATCGGTGAAGGTCAGAACGAGCGTTGCACTCGGTCGCTCACCGAAGCCGGGGGAGCTGCTACGATCGTCGTTATTGCGCCGAACGATGTCCAGGATCGTCCGGCACTGTATGCCTGGACAGGAAGTGTGGAGGTACGTGATCAGATGACTATAGAGGCAGTCGTCCAGCCCCGTGTGCACTCCGATGATGTAAAAGGCACGATCAGGGAACTGCAGGCTGAGACGTTCGGCATAGTACTGCCATTTCTCGTCCTTGCCGGCTATGTCTTCCTCGTTAACTTCCGGCAGTTCGAACGCGCCGCATATGCAGATCTCTCTGCATTTGTATTGATCACCGCACCGTTTGTCGTGTGGAACACTCGGAAGCTTCACTATGTAGCATCCGTCTGGGCTATTGTGATGCTGTCGATATCCACTGCTATCCTCGTTTCGATCACCAGCCCCTTCGAGGTCATTATCTGCCTACTGGCGTTGCCCGTGGGCGTGCTCGCCATCTACATCGGGGTTGGGGCCGGGATCCTCGGCGCAGCGGCCAGCACGTGGGCGATTCTTCTCCTTGGGTACGGCCTCGGAAGCTACCAGCCAGTGCTGATCGTTATCTCCCTCATCGCGATGTGGGGGGTGTTGGGCCTTGTCTGGATCACAATGCGCCCGCTCTGGACCGCGATGCAGTGGTACTCGACAAGTCACGAACAGAACTTGCAGCGCCTGGAGGAGACACTAGATGCTCAACAACGGCTGCGAGAGACTCTGGACGATCTCGCGAATGCCAATCTTCAGCTCACGCGGCTCAACAGCCTTGCCCAGGCACTGCGCGGCACAGCCGAGGAGGCGCGAAAAATTAAGGAAACCTTCGTTGCCAACGTGAGCCACGAGCTGCGAACCCCGCTCAACATGATTATCGGCTTCTGCGAGATGATCGTGCAATCGCCGGACGTCTATGGCGTGGGGCTTCCGCGAAAGCTTATGGCCGATCTGGACGTCATTCTGCGCAACAGTCAGCACCTATCACGCCTGGTCGACGATGTGCTGGACCTGAGCCAGATCGATGCGGGAGAGATGGCACTGACCCGGGAGCGGATGTCTCTTCACCAGACGATCGAAGCTGCGGCTATCGCGGTACGCCCCCTCTTTGAGTCAAAGAAGTTGTATCTCGACGTCGCGGTGCCTGGGAATGTCCCCAGGCTGTACTGTGACAGTACGCGCATCCGGCAGGTCGTGATCAATCTGCTCAGCAACGCGGGCAGGTTCACTTCGCAGGGTGGGGTGAAAGTCACCGCTTATCAGGATGGCGATTACATCGTTGTTAGCGTGGCCGATACTGGGCACGGCATTGCAGCGGATGCTAAAGACAAGATCTTCCAGCCCTTCCACCAACTGGATGGGTCGGTTCGCAGAGAGTACGGCGGAAGCGGCCTGGGGTTGAGTGTCAGCCGCAAGTTTATCGAAATGCATGGCGGCAGAATCTGGTTCGAGAGCGCCGAGGGCCAGGGGACGACCTTCTTCTTCAACTTACCTATCAACCCGCCGACTACCCAAGAGCATGATGCAGGCCGCTGGTTCAGCCCCTATCTGTACTACGAGGAGCGCACCCGCCCTTCACGCGCTCCACTGGCGGTCGAAAAACCACGCTTCGTTGTCCTTGAATCGGGTGGGAGCCTGACCAGGATGCTGAACCGTTACCTGAATGGTGCCGAGATCACTTCTGTAACTGGCCTGGCAGCAGCAGCGGAGGAACTTGCTCGGACTCCGGCACGTGCTATGGTCGTCAACAGCGCTTCGGTCAGCAAGATGATGGACCAGATCACGGAGTCTGGGATATTGCCCTATGGCGTACCGGCTATCATCTGCTCGGTGCCGGATACCCAGAGCACGGCAGAATCCATCGGTTTGGTCGACTACCTGGTAAAGCCAGTGCCACGGGATGTGCTTCTGGAGACCGTTAAAGGCTTGATCCCAGACAACGGAACGTTGTTGGTCGTCGACGACGAGCCGGACACGCTGCAGTTGTTTCGGCGCATACTGACGTCGCCTGACAGAGGCTACCGTGTATTGGCTGCCCGCGAGGGACAGGAAGCGTTCAACGTGACGCGAGACTATCACCCCGATGCGATATTCCTTGATCTGCTGATGGAGGGCAGAGATGGCTTCTGGTTCCTGGCTCAGAAAGCGGGGGCACCGGACATCGCTGATATCCCGGTTGTGGCGATATCAGCAAGGGATCCAGAGGGCCAGGCAATCGTCACTAACGCCTTGGCAGTAACCCGTGGGGGTGAGCTCTCAGTGCGACAGCTCTTGCACTGCATCCAGGAGCTCAGCTCGTTTCTGTCTGCGGGAGCTGAGCGTGGCAGTCCAGCGTCGCTAAAAGCATCTGACGGGTAAAGGGCTTGCGGATGAAGGCAGCAGCACCGAGGTCCAGGGCCAGTTGCTCTTCGGGCAGGATCGTACAGACGACGATGGGAACCTCCGTAGTGACAGGGTGCTCGCGCAGCCTGCCCAAGAGCTCCCAACCACTCACCCCGGGTAGCATGACGTCTAGCACAATCAAGCGCGTGCACATGCGCTCTGCCAGCGATACGGCCTCCTGTGGATCTCGCGTCCCAGTGAACTCATACCAAGTATCCGATAAGTAACGTTCGAACAACTGAAGCGCATCCGCATTGTCGTCGATCACCAGAAGGGGCACCTTCTCACTTCCCGGTAGCGTGATCAATGCCGAGAAGACACCGTTCGTGTCGGGGGCGACCTCTGCTCGCAGGGTGCCACCGGAGAGCCCAAGCAGGTGCCGCGCCATATCGAGTCGCTCGATCTCGTCTGAACTTAAGTCTGCCGTCGCACCCTCGCCTTCAGCCGTCACCCGGGTTACCACACGTCCCGCGGCAGTGTACCAGTGGACGGACACTTTACCTGTCGCCAATCTCTGCACAGCCATTGTCAGGACTGTCGTGAGGGCCTGGGAGACACTCGTGCGTTGGCCGGTTACTTGAACGCGGCCGGCTGCCTCCGCCACTTCAATCCGTACAGCGTTCTCCTCGGTGAGGGAATCAGCGATGGCCACAGAAGATCGCACGATCTCGCCGAGCAGCACGGACTCAGGTGGTACCGCTTCATGCAAACGCTCCAGTTCATCCCGGGGTGTCAGCGATACGCCGCTCGCTGCCCGCACATCCGACTTTTCCTCCGGCACTCCTCTCTGTGCTGTCCACTTCGAGTCAAGCCCGTGCCGGCTCCATAAGTGAGCAGCCAAGTGCTGGATAGCCGCAGTCTCCTCTCGCCGGAGGTGTCGAATGCTCAATCCCAATTCACGTGTAACTTCGCCCTGTGTAAACTGTTCGGTGAAGCGGGAGTGTAGCAGGCGATAGGCACGCCACGCCCTGGACTTGGGCGGCACTGTGACGTCCGGTTTCAAGCTCTCAATCCCGTCCAGCAGGGATCTCCGGAGCGCTAAGGAAGGATCCTGCTGCGCATCGAGCCCCAATGCGCTCACAAGGGGACTGTGTAGCAAGCGTTGCCAATCGTACAGGTAGTGCAGAGCTGAACGCAACTCGTGCACGAAGCTTTCGTTGACGAATCCAACTGTCTCATCAACAAGATGCCCGCTTGATGGCCGGTCATTGGCATGAGCAGGGCCGGTTTGTGGCATCGTTCTCGACATAGAATGATAGATTGCTGGTAAAATAAGGATGAGAGACGGAGCATAGGAAGTGTATCACACTGTGCTGGTCCTCGCAAATGTACCATTATTACGTATGAATCTCGCGTAAGGTGTGTTGATCTACGCCGGTCCCAGCGGAGAGGGCAGAAGGGGGTGACAGATCGCGAAATCGGATGCTTCATAACCCTGGTTCCATCGGCTATTCCTATCCATACCTATCCATACAATAGAACATAAAGGAGGTGCTCAAGTGAAGACGGGAGATCTATTATCGCGTCGTCGTTTCCTCAAGGGTGCT
>JAAZAN010000266.1 GCA_012514315.1 Chloroflexota bacterium | reverse complement strand
TGCCGCGAGTATAGCACGGGGCGGGACAAGTGTCATGTGGGATCCTGCGGCATTTTAGGAGACGCATGAACTTCGTGGGTATCCTGCGCATCGCGACCGATGCTGACGCCGAGGAGAAAATCAGCCGGACATCTGTGTAGATTTCTGCTTAGGCATTGCGCGGACCTATCAGGCTGCATCACGTCCTGATCATGCAGATGAAAAGCGTCTGGGTAGCGACAACAGTGCGCTGCGGTGTGCCGTTGCTGAACTGCAGATCGGATAAGAAGCATTGCGCCAGCTGCCACCTGGCATATCGTCGGTAGCAAACTGCTGAACGAACTCGCCGAATGCGCGCAAGACGCCGAGGATGAGAATTAGGTCAGTCGAATCAGCGGGTCGTACATGCGATCACCCTTGCACATCTATGGAGGGACACAACACAAGGCGACGCTTCTGCGATGGATCTCAGGTCGACCGAGGCCGCAAGCGGACGGCGCGGGAGTGCCTCGTGGGGCGACTGAGCAAAGGCACTGACGCACAGCGGTCAGGACAGTGTCTCCACCACCCCCGGACGTGAGCATAAATGGAAAGAATCAAATCCCCGTCAGAGACATGGCCAACAACTATTGGCCTCGCAGGTCGAGGCTGGTACTGCCTTGGCATTAGGCGTAGTTTCCGCCGTCAGCGAGTCTAGGTTCGGACAGACTGAGCACCAAGTACTACCTCGTGCCCACAACTTGTCGAGGTCTGTGTTTGGATAGGTCTTCCCTCTAGTGACGTATCAGAGGCAGATACACCCGGCTGGGCAACACAGTCCTAGCGTAAGCGACATCGGATAGACTAGCATTGTTGCGGCTCGTTACTTGCAACCGGAGCTGGTCGAGTGATCCGCCAGCCGCACTCGAGGGTACAGTTACGGTGATTGGTAATGAGAAGGTGTCGCCAGCTGCCAGCCCCAGTTCAAGTGGTACGCCCGCTAAGTCGGCCCACCCTAAGGTGGAGGCGACAGCGATATCGTATGTGTCTTGGTTCGCACCACCATTGGTAATCGTGAACGTGTATACCACCGTGATCCCAGGACGAGTCTGCACTTCTCCGGGGCCCGAGATCTCGACGCGGTAGGGCGTGTACAGCAGCCGATCGTCCTCGAGTGCAAGCTCCTCAGGCAGTGCAGCGTTCGCCTGAGTGGCAGAACCGGCTGACGAACCAATGCCACCTCCACCGTTGTATATCAGATGCGCCCAGTCGAAGTAGCCGTTCAGCGTCTCCTCGGCGTTATCCTGGTTCAAGCTTGCGTGGACGCTAGTGCTGTAGCTGCCGTCGCAATTCCAGTCCAGCGGATCATTGGCTGGGTAGTGCCACTGGCCGACCTGGTCGGTAGGTGTACAGTACCAACGCGTCCCATAATTGGCCGAGGACGACCCACCGTTCAGACCCAACGTCTCGTCCAGGTCATCCTCGATGAGAGCTGGAATCTTGTCAGTGCGGGAGTAATCGAATCTCCCCTCCTGTCCGTCATAGATCACTCCCCGGTTCTGAAAAGCGTAGCTCATTATACTGAGATAGTTGGGTTTTAGGTTGATAGGGTCCCCGCCTCCATGGTCTAGCCCCAGATTGTGGCCCAACTCGTGCATGAATGTACCCGCCTGGTGCCATTCGCTGCCGACACTCCAACGGGATTCAGGCGCATCGCACTTGCCGATGCTTCCCCATCCTCCAAGCGAGACGATCAGATCATTGCCTGGCATGAAAGCCTGGCCGGAGACGCATCGAAGGCCATCTAAGAAGTGAGCAAAAACAGCATAGTGGAAGATGCGGGAACGGCCCCTATCGAAGTTGGCAAGGTCTTCCTTGATCGCCCCGAAGTCTGTCCAAGACAGATCGTCGTCGTGCGGTAGCGCATTTGCATGGCTCAAGGTGCCCCATGGGATCGGACTGCCCCC
>JAAZAN010000006.1 GCA_012514315.1 Chloroflexota bacterium | reverse complement strand
TTGTCACACGGTCGCCGGGGGAGCACGAGGTGACGTCTTCCCCAACTCTTGCGACGACGCCCGCCAGTTCGTGTCCCAGAACGACTGGTGGATCATACGGGTACTCATCGTGGTAGATGTGCAGATCGGTACCGCAGATTCCTGCTGCCGCTACCTCGATCAATACGTGGCCGGGGACGACAACGGGCTCTGGCGCCTCGATCAGGGCAACGCCTCCCTCGCCATGACTCACCTTCGCAACTGCCTGCATCTGCCTTTGCTCCTTCCTCGATTACTCGCCTAGCTCAGCGGTGAGCGTATTCTACCCAGCCCCGCGTCCCGAACAAGCCCATATAGGATGGCGCGGCACATGACAACTGGACACGTTGTTGAGTGATCGATCCATCAGTGCGACGACACAGCGCGCACTGATCTGTGTTGCGCACAGAGGTGGATGGTGCTATACTGAGAGTAGATCGGGCTGGTCAGCCTGTGACACCTCTCGTACCGCAGACCCTGGTCGCC
The DNA here is from genome assembly GCA_012514315.1 of Chloroflexota bacterium. GTDB lineage: Bacteria > Chloroflexota > Anaerolineae > B4-G1 > B4-G1 > JAAZAN01. The sequence goes on along the minus strand of JAAZAN010000006.1, from coordinate 82,445 downwards.
TCCGTTACCGCGGTTGGAGTTCGTCACTGTGAGGCCACTGTGAGAGTGTCCTCCTCCTGCCCAGTTGGCGGCAGGCCTGTGAGGTGATGAGAATGAGGAAGGCGGGCAGTGTGACAAGACGGGCTCTTCTCGTACTCGTGGTGGCTGGGCTGATAGCGCACTCGTTCATGGGCGCTGTATATGCCGGTGAGGTTGCGCCTGCCTTTGTGACAGGCCCGACCGGGCTTTCTGCAACCCAGCACTCGGTAACTGCATCGAGCGCCACGCTACTGCCGTCATGGTACACGGCCTCACTATCGAGCATAGAAGATCAACGTGACCTAGACCCGATGGTTCGCTCGAAAGGGCGAGTCGGGATGGTGTCACGCCGAATCGCATCGCCTCTCTCCATCGAAGCGGAACCCGCGTCAGCAATTCTTGCGCAGGACGGCGATGTGAGCTACATCATCATATCTCCTACGGTGGCGTCGATCGCCGCTGGCGTGGATATCTCCTATTCGGCAATGTCCTTCGATTCGTTGGGAGCATCTTTGGAGGACGTCACGATCTCGACCACTTTCGAGATCGTGGAAGTGGGAGCTGGGGGTCAGTGGGACGCTAACGTGTACACCTCCCAGTACGCTGGTGTGTGGACCGTGCGTGGCCATTACTCCGGCCTCGTGCACACTGCAACTCTCACGGTAGCGCATGGCAGCGCGGCGTCTATCACACTGCATCCCAGCTCGGCGACCATCATCGCAGGGGCGAGCCAGGCGTATACGGCGACGGCGGTCGACACGTTGGGCAACCCCTTCGATGTCACCGGCCTGACATCATTCAGTATCCCTGCAACGGGGGAGGGCGGAAGCTGGTCGGCCAATGTCTTCACGTCGCAGTATATCGGCGTGTGGACAGTACAGGGACAGTACGGCGGGCTTCAGGACACGGCGGTCCTTACAGTGGCGCCGGCCACTGCGACGGGGTTGACGATCAGTCCTGCGACCGCAACCGTCGCAGCTGGAGGGCGTGTCACATATACTGCGACGGCGGTCGACACGTTCGGCAACCCCTTCGACGTCACCGGCCTGACGTCATTCAGCATTCCCGCAACAGGGGAGGGCGGAAGCTGGTCGGCCAATGTCTTCACGTCGCAGTATATCGGCGTGTGGACAGTACAGGGACAGTACGGCGGACTTCAGGACACGGCCGTCCTGACTGTGACGCCGGGCAATGCGGTTGTATTGACTGTCAATCCTGGGGCTGCGACGATTGTAGCGGGTACGAGCCGGACGTACACGGCCACGGCGGCCGATACGTTCGGGAATGCCTTCGACGTGACGAGCCTGACCACCTTCAGTATGGCGACACCAGGCGCTGGGGGGAGTTGGGCAGCCAACGTGTATACCTCGCAGTACGCTGGCGTGTGGACGGTGCGCGGCCAATACTCAGGCCTGCAGGATACGGCTACCTTGACAGTCACCCACGGCAACGCTGTGGCGCTGACGGTCAATCCCAGCACGGCAACCATCGCTGCAGGGACCAGCCGCACGTACGCGGCGACAGCGGCCGACTCATTCGGCAATGCGTTCGACGTGACGAGCCTGACCACCTTCAGTATGGTCACTCCTGGAGCCGGAGGAACCTGGTCGGCGAATGTATACACGTCACAATATGTCGGCGTCTGGATGGTACAGGGACAGTATGCCGGGCTCCAGGACACAGCGGTCCTCACAGTCACACCGGCCGGTGCGACAGAGCTCACAGTAACCCCTGCGACGGCAACGATCACAGCTGGCAGCCGTGTGACGTACACGGCGACTGCGGTCGATACGTTTGGTAATGTCTTCGACGTCACCAGTCTGACCAACTTCAGCGTCACAATCGGCGCAGGGGGGAGCTGGGCAGCCAACGTGTATACCTCGCAGTACGCTGGCATCTGGACGGTGCGCGGCCAGTACGGAGGGCTCCAGGATGCAGCCGTGCTGACGGTCCTGCACGGAAGCGCGACTTCCGTGGCACTCAGTCCCAAAATGGCGACAGTCGTAGCCGGGGCGAGTCAGGGGTACCTGGCCACAGCATCCGATGCGTTTGGCAACGCCTTCGACGTGACAAGCCTGGCGACCTTCAGTATCCTCGAGACGGGTGAGGGCGGGAGTTGGGCTGCCAATGTCTACACGTCCCAGTATGCGGGCGTCTGGACGGTGCGCGGCCAGTACTCGGGACTCCAGGATACGGCGACACTCACCGTAACGCCAGCTGCCGCGACCGGTCTGACGATCAGTCCAGCGGCCGCATCCGTCGTGGCTGGCACTCGTATGACGTATACCGCGACGGCAGTCGACACGTTCGGCAATGCCTTCAACGTCACCCAGTTGGCGGCCTTCAGCATTCCGGAGACAGGTGAGGGCGGGAGTTGGGCTGCCAATGTCTACACGTCCCAGTATGCGGGCGTCTGGACGGTGCGCGGCCAATACTCGGGACTCCAGGATACGGCGACACTCACCGTAACGCCAGCTGCCGCGACCGGTCTGACGATCAGTCCAGCGGCCGCATCCGTCGTGGCTGGCACTCGTGTGACGTATACCGCGACGGCGGTCGACTCGTTCGGCAATGCCCTCAACGTCACCCAGTTGACGGCTTTCAGCATTCCGGAGACAGGCGAGGGCGGGAGTTGGGCTGCCAACGTCTACACGTCCCAGTATGCGGGCGTCTGGACGGTGCGCGGCCAGTACTCGGGACTCCAGGATACCGCCACGCTGACCGTGACCCACGGCAGTGCGACCGCCCTCACGGTTCACCCGAGTACGGCGACAGTCGTTGCCGGGGCAAGCCAGACGTACACGGCAACGGCGACTGATTCGTCTGGTAACGTCTTCGACGCGACGAATCTGACAACCTTCAGCATTCCGGAGACGGGTGAGGGCGGGAGTTGGGCCGCCAATGTCTACACGTCTCAGTATGCGGGCGTGTGGACGGTGCGCGGTCAGTACTCTACACTCCAGGACACGGCCGCACTTACCGTTACGCCCGGCAGTGCTGTCGCGATAACTGTCAACCCAGGGTCTGCAACGATCACAGCTGGCGCCAGCCGAGCCTACACGGCGTCAGCCGTCGACACCTTCGGCAACACCTTCGACGTCACGGGCCTGACGGCTTTCAGTATCCCAGAGACTGGCGAGGGCGGGAGTTGGGCTGCCAACGTCTACACGTCTCAGTATGCGGGTGTCTGGACGGTGCGCGGCCAATACTCAGGCCTGCAGGATACGGCTACCCTGACAGTTACTCCGGCCAGCGCCGTAGGCCTAACCGTCAACCCTGGTGCAGCAACGATCACTGCCGGCAGCCGCGTGACCTACACGGTAACAGCGGTCGATACCTTTGGCAACGTCTTCAACGTGACAAATGAGACGAGCTTTGGTATTCCTGCGAGCGGTGAAGGGGGAAGTTGGGCCGCCAATGTCTACACGTCCCAGTACGCGGGTGTCTGGACAGTTCAGGGTCAGTACTCCACACTCCAGGACACGGCCACACTTACGGTTACGCCCGGCAGTGCTATCGCGATAACTGTCAACCCAGGGTCTGCAACGATCACGGCTGGCGCCAGCCGAGCCTACACGGCGTCAGCCGTCGACACTTTCGGCAACTCCTATGACGTCACCGGCATGACGGCTTTCAGCATCGTTACACCAGGCGCTGGGGGCGCCTGGTCTGCCAACGTGTACACGTCTCAGTACGCGGGGGTCTGGACGGTGCGTGGCCAGTACTCTAGCTTGCAGGACACGGCGGTACTCACGGTGACTCCTGCTACTCCCGTGATGATGGCCGTGTATCCTGACTCAGTGACTGTAACGGCCGGTGACCGTGTGACGTACACCGCAACTGCAACGGACACATTTGGGAACGGCTTCGACGTCACTCCACTGACGGTTTTCAGCATTCCGGCTCTTGGCGAGGGCGGGAGCTGGTCAGCCAACGTCTACACATCACAATACGTGGGCACCTGGATCGTGCGGGCGCGATACGACGGGCTCCAGGATGCTGTGGTGCTGACAGTACTGCACGGTAATGCAGTGAGCCTGACGCTCAGTCCAAAGACCGTGACCGTTGTCGCCGGCGCCAGCCAGGCGTACGTGGCGACCGCCGTGGATTCGTCGGGCAACTACTTTGATGTCACCAATCTCACGAGCTACAGCATACCCGCCGTCGGTGAGGGAGGAAGTTGGTTCGCGAACACCTATACATCGCAGTATGCTGGTGTGTGGACGGTGCGGGGTCAGTACTCTGGCCTTCAGGACACTGCGGTCCTCACTGTCACTCCAGGAAGCGCCGTCTCACTGGTAGTCAGCCCTGGCGGAGCAGCGGTGACGGCCGGTGCGAGCCAGATCTACACGGCCAGGGCCGCCGATGTCTTCGGCAACGCCTATGACGTCACCGGCCTGACAGCATTCGGGATTGTTGAGGCAATTGCTGGTGGGAACTGGGCCGCCAATGTCTACACGTCCCAGTACGCCGGCGTATGGACGGTCCGAGGCCAGTACTCCAGTGTCCAGGATACCGCTGTACTGACCGTGACGCCGTCCGGTGCGGTGGCCATGTCGATCCACCCTGACGCCGCGACGGTTGCGGCGGGTGACCGTGTGACGTATACTGCAACGGCCACCGACACCTATGGTAACGCCTTCAACGTGACCCAGCTGACGAGCTTCAACATTCCAGAGACGGGCGAGGGCGGCAGTTGGTCCGCGAGTGTCTACACCTCCCAGTATGCTGGCGTGTGGACGGTGCGCGGCCAGTACGCCGGTTTCCAGGATACCGCTGTATTGACGACTACACACGGCGCGGCTGTTCGCATATCGCTTACTCCTGAGCAAGCCCAGGTGAAGACCGGGAATCCTCAGTCGTTTGTCGCCACAGCCTATGATGTCTACAGCAACACGTGGGACGTAACACATCAGGCCAACTTCGACATCGACGCGGCTGCTGCGGGAGAGTGGAACGGGAGCACGTACACGAGCGGGAACCCGGGCCAGTGGACTGTAACCTGTGAGTGGGGAGGGTACTCTGACTCGTCCAGACTGCGCGTGGTGATGTACGCTGTGTACGCGCCCATCATCGCTCGCCGCTATGTTCTGGCGCCGGACCTCGTTGTGCGCTCGATAACCGCCCGAGGCAGCGGGCTCACGCTCGTCATCGCGAATGAAGGGCCAGATTCCGTCCGAGATGCGTTCTGGGTCGAGGCGTACATCGATCCCAATCCCGTTCCCACTGGAGTCAACCAGATCTGGCAGGATCGGAGCGAACAGGGTGCGGTCTGGGGCGTGACGGCGCCGGCGCTTCCGATCAGGCCGGGTCAGGCCCTGACGCTGACCGTCGGAGGCATGTACTTCTGGCCGACATTGAGTCGACTGTCGAGCCCTCTGCAAGCTGGAGTTCCAGTGTACGCACAGGTTGACTCTGCGAACGTACACACAACCTACGGAGCTGTGCTTGAGACGCATGAGATTCTGAAGGCAGCCTACAATAACATCGCGGGGCCGGTGTACATCACGGGAATGGCGACACAGTCTGATGCCATTCGGTGGCCGTCATCCAATGGGCGTCGACTATCCGCTGATTCGGGCTTGCCAGTCAGGCCCGGTTACTAGCTAGTCACTGCAGCTCAACAAGGACAGAACGAACCATATGCAGCACATAGAAGCAGTTAAGCCCACGACCCGTCGCGCTCGACGCCACGGCGAACGGCGCAGGATCCACCCTGCGCACACAGTCGTGGCCATCCTGTCTGTACTGACGGTCTCCCTGATGGTTCTTGCCAGTTCGCTGGCGTCACGCGCGGTCGCCGCTCCGCCCTGTCAGGACTTGCCTCCGATCCCAACGCCTGTGCAAGGAGCAACGGGCGAACCTTCTCAGCCGGCAGGCGGCCTGATTGAGCTCAGGGTCAGATTCAGCGATGATTGGGCATCGGCCAACTTGCCCTGGCAGTCGCTGTGGACGGTGGTTCAGCGACAGGAGTCGGGACAGGCCTGGAGCGCCGTCGAAGGCTGGCAGGGAACGCTCAGTGGTGTCGAGAGCGGCGTGGGGTCGAAATCCTGGTGGTGTCCGGAGGATATGTACGAATCAGGCCCCTTCCGATGGGCCGTCTACGCTGAACAGGGTGGCGCACTTCTTGCGGTGAGCCAGTCCTTCACACCTCCAGGCCAGACCTGGGTGAACCTGAGTCCTGCTGCGGCCCAGCCCACGGCGACTCCTCGACCCACGAGAACGCCGACAGCGACCGCGTCACCTACCGCCACACCGACCCTCACTCCGACCACGGTCGTGGTGACGCCGACATCCGCCATGACGCCGGTGGGAACGGCGACACCCAGTTCTTCACAGTCGGTCATCTCGTCACAGGCCAGGTCTCAGCAGTCAACCGCCCTTCGCGAGCCGCACATCAGCCTTCCGGCCTTCGATCCCCCGTGTGGCTCGGTGCTGGCGCGCTACGAGACCTCACGGCTGTGGGGCCCAGTCGGATATGTGAACGTGCGGGGAGACGCTCGGGTGGTCTGTATGTGGTACGGCGTGGCGGCCGATGGGAGCCGCCAGCTGGAGGGTCTCTTCAGCTATGACCCTGTGGAAAGCCAGGTCAGTGCGGCGCGAGGCAAGGTTCAGGCATTCTGCTCTGCAGCAGGGAAGAGCTGGACCTACCCAGAGGTCGAGCTTGTTGTGGGCCTGATATCAGTCTCCGCCCCCGAGACGTCTGAGTTCGTCGTGGCCTCCAGCACCTGCAGATACGCGGTGGTCGACTGAGATGGCTGCGCAGTGATGCGTGATCGCGTCGCCAATGTCGAGGCTCGACGCGTGGACGCCCCCCAATTCCCGACATGCGGTCCATAGCCAATTTGCTGGCGCTGTTACGCCGTGCTATACTCTGGTCGGCAACCGGTCGTTCACTCACGACCCGACCCAGGCGACACAACTAGGAGGTTCTTTGATGGAGGCAGGCAAGATCGATCCCAGCGAGGTCCGTTTCTTCAGCGGTAGCTCAAACGAACCTCTGGCGCGGCGGATCGCCAACTACCTGGGTGTACCACTCGATCCAACGAAGATCAGCCGATTCAGTAATGACAATCTGTTTATCCAGCTCGGCGCAAGCGTACGCTGCCGCAAGGTCTTCATCATTCAGTCCTTGTCACCGCCTGCTAATGAGCATCTGATGGAGCTATTGATGATGCTGGATATCGCTCGGGGAGCGTCCGCCGATGAGATTCACGCGGTCATACCCTACTTCTCCTACGCGCGCTCAGATAAGAAGGACGCTCCACGCATCTCCATCACGGCGCGCCTGGTCGCCGAGCTTCTGGAGACCGCCGGGGCGACACACGCGATGTGTATGATGCTACATTCTCCTCAGGTTCACGGATTCTTCGGCATCCCTGTTGATCCCCTCAGCAGTCGGCCTGCACTGGAGCATCACTTCCGGAGCCGCGACCTGTCCGACACCATCGTGATCTCTGTCGATATGGGCCACGCGAAATCTGCCGCTCGGTTCGCCCGAAACCTGGATCTGCCGGTGGCGGCGGGCGATAAGGAGCGCGTCTCCGACACCGAGGTAGTGATCAACGGTATCATCGGAGCGCCCGTTCGAGGACGCAAACGGGCGCTGATATTCGACGACGAGATCGCCAACGGCGGCTCGATCTTGACGATGAGCGGGCTGCTGATTGAGCAAGGCATCGAGGAGATCTGGGTGGCTTGCACGCACGGGGTTTTCACCCGCGGCGCGCTGGCCAGGCTTTCTAGTGTGAGGCAGATCACCGAGATCGTGACCACCGATACAGTGTTCATCCCTGATGATCAGCGTACCGATAAGCTGAGCATCGTCTCGGTGGCGCCCACGTTTGGCGAGGCCATCCGCCGCAATTATATGCATCAGTCGATAGGCAGCCTGTTTGTGTATGGCGAGGATCGGACCTAGGTAGAGACCTACGCACTGGAGGACCATATGCGGGTCATAGCAGGGTCGGCGCGTGGACGCCGACTGCAGTCGGTGCCTGGTACTGGGACTCGCCCGATCACCAACCGCGCCAAGTCGGCGTTGTTCAGCATCCTCGGCAATCTGGTGGTAGGAAGCAAGTTCCTTGACCTTTATGCCGGAACCGGGCAGGTCGGGATAGAGGCTCTGAGTCGCGGAGGCAATCGCGCGGTGTTCGTGGAACAGTCGTCCGCCGCCTTGCGCACGATCTGGAGCAACCTGCGGCACACTCAACTGGACGAAAGGGCGGTCGTTGAGCGAGCCGATGTACTCAAGTATCTCGTTCACCCCCCGCAGGCCTTCGACTTTGTGTACATTGCACCGCCTCAGTACCGCGGGATCTGGCATCAGACACTCGGGCTGTTGGACAGGGAGCCCGGTTGGTTGGAGGACGATGGCTGGGCGATCGTTCAGATTCACCCGCGTGAGTTCGAGGACATTCCCATGCAGCATCTCGAGATGTTTGATCAGCGGCGCTATGGCAGCGTCATGTTGTGCTTCTACGGTCGCCGGAGCGTTTGACGGGCGCAAAGATTGCCGCTATGGATAGTTTGACACGGAAGAAGAGAGTCCTCATACTGATGACCAAAGCGGGTGGGGGACACCTTGCCAGCGCGAGAGCGCTGAAGTCCGCGTTTGACACCCGTTACGGTGAGCGTCTCGACGTTGACATCGTCGATCTTTGGATGGACCACACACCGTGGCCCCTCAATCAGCTTCCCAAGACATATCGCTTCACGGTGGGGAACGCTCCGTGGATACACGAGCTCTACTATGAGGTCGGCAAGAACCGGCGTGTTGCACGATCGCTGATGAGAGCGGCGTGCGGTTTCGCCCGCGAGACGCTGACCCACGCTATCGAACAGTATGATCCTGACCTGATGCTCTCGGTTCACCCGCTGCTCCAGCGCATTCCGCTTCAGGTGACTCGGCAGATGCGGAGGAGCATCCCTTTGGTAACCGTTATCACTGACCTTGTCTCGATTCACCCCACCTGGTTCGAGCCCGAAGCAATGCTGTGCTTCGTTCCGACGGATGAGGCCCGCGCACTGGCGCTCAAGGCGGGGATTGACCCGTCACGTATCCGTCAGTATGGACTGCCCATCCGACCCGTATTCGCCGAGCCATCACCCCCCAAGACGGAGGTGAGACGCCGCTTAGGGCTGGCCGTAGATCTGGATACGGTGCTCATCGTGGGTGGCGGAGACGGGGTGGGGCCGGTACGTGACACTGCGCAGGCCATCGCACACCGCTTCTCGACTGCCACGGAGGGAGGGTGCCCGTCTGGCTGCCAGATGGTCATTGTCTGCGGCCGAAATGAGAAGCTCAGAATCAGCCTGCAGGGGGTGTCCTGGCCAATTCCCACTGAGGTGCTCGGCTTCGTGGATGAGATCTGGGACTGGATGGCAGCCAGCGACTGTGTTGTCACGAAGGCGGGTCCAGGCACGATCGCTGAATCTCTCACACGAGGTCTGCCGATGGTGATCAGTGGGTACATACCAGGACAGGAGGAGGGCAACGTCAGCTACGTGCAGGACCACCAGGTGGGAGTGTTTGAGACCGACCCAAACCGCATTGCGGACACGGTGGCACGATGGTTCGGCGATGACCGAGCGGAGCTGATTCTTATGTCACGACGCTGCCACACGCTGGCACGCCCTCGCGCCACCATCGAGATCGTCGACGAGACCACCCGGCATCTCGGTGAGACGCCACCGGCGCCGTGGGAGGAGCCGCGTGTACTGTGGCGTAGCGTACTACCCTGAACAATGGCCCAGAGAGCGTTGGGCGCTCGATGCGCGCCAGATGCGTGAGGCAGGCATCAATGGCGTTCGAGTTGGGGAGGCGGCGTGGAGCAGGTTGGAGCCACTGGAGGGCGACTTCGACTTCTCCTGGCTCGATGAGGCCCTGGACGCGCTGGCTGGTCAAGGGATCGGTGCGATCGTGTGCACGCCTTCGAGGACTCCTCCCCCCTGGGCGTTCTCGAAGTATCCGGAGATTCGCAACGTCAACCGAGACGGACGAGTTGCCAACTCTGGGACTCGATATGCAGTGTGTCTGAACAACCCTACATTCGGTGAGCTGTCGCGCCGGATCGACCGCGCCGTCATCGAGCATTTCGCGAAAGACGCCCGGGTGATGGGCTGGCATATTGACCATGAGATCGGTGCGGGCAACACGTGCTACTGCGAGACCTGCCGGAGACGGTTCATCAGCCACCTGCGGCAGAAGTACGGAAGCATTGAGGACCTGAATGCGCGCTGGGGCGCGCATTTCTGGTCGATTGCCTTCAATGACTTCGAAGACGTCCCGCTTCCCGCGGGCAGCGAGATGCCGTTCCCCGCATTGGCGCTCGAGTATGCTCGCTTCACGTCTCAGACAAACGCGGAGTTCGCGCATTGGCGTTACGAGCTGATGAAGACATCGAATCCTCTTCGTTGGGTCACCACCAACTTCCAGCGGACTGATCAGGCGCATACCGATGTGTTCGAGCTGGGCCTGGCCACAGACGTGTTTGGCGCCAACCACTGCCTCTTCGCCGACGATGAGTTCGCGCTCGACTACCACAGAGGTCCACGGGGGGAGCTCATTGTCAATGAGGAGTGCGGTGCGAATCCAGGACATGCGTTGGAGCTAAGGCCGGGATGGTTGCGTCTGTGGGCCTACCTCGCGATTGGCCATGGGGCGTGCGGAATTAACTTTCGCCGGTGGCGGGCCTGTCGCTGGGGGCAGGAACAGACGCATGGCGCCATTCTGCCACACAGTGGACGAGCGGGGCAACGCTATTACGAGCTGACGCAAGTTGGCCACGAGCTTCGACAAGTTGGGCCTCTGATCGATTCGACTCGCCCGCGATCGGATGTGGCCATAGTCTTGGGCTACGACACGCGCTGGGCGATGATGGCGACGATGGGCACGTCGCAGGCAGAGGCGTTGTCCGAAGCCCGCAGATACCACGCGGCCCTGGCGAGGCTCAACGTCAGCACAGACGGGCTAGACCCCCGTGAACGGCTCTCACGATATCGGCTGGTGATCGCGCCGGCACTGTACTGCGTGGATAGCGACACTGCCGAGAATCTGCGCCGCTTCGTGGCTGAGGGAGGTGTACTATGCGTCACTCCACGCAGTGGCATTGTCGATGAGTACGGCAAAGCGTTCGCTGAACCGGCGCCGGGACCGCTCGGCGCTGTGGCCGGTGTCCAGATTGATGAGAGATATGCACTCAAGGGGCCTGTCCGGATCGCCGGCCAGACCAGCAGCATACGCGAGCGGACGTTTGTCGCGTCGGTATGGGCGGATGAGATGGAACTCGTCGGGGCTGAATGCGTCGCCAGTTACGCAGAGGGGGTGTTTCGGGGACGCCCGGCGATCACGACACACCGGTACGGACGCGGCTACGTAGTTGTCGTGGGGACCGTCCTGCAGGATGAGTCACTGGTTGAGTTTGTGAGCTGGTTGCTTGCGGAAGCTGGCGTTGCGCGTAGACTCGCTGATTGTAACGGTCTGCGGCTGCTGGAAAGGGGCAGCTACAACCTGCGAGTCCTGTTTGCGCTCAACTTCACTGAAGAACCCCGCTCGATTGGTCTCGGCGATGTGTGGCGAGATGTATTCACAGGTGAACGGTGTGATAGCGTTGCGGTGCCGCCGGCGGATGTCCGTATCCTGTCGCGTCGGCAGTGACGCGTCGCGCCCATCGCAGGCAAGATGCAGCTCGCATGCCTTGGCCGCACGGGATGTATCACCGGGGCAACGCAGTCGCTGGCCCAGGAGGTCGAACGTTGGAGCTCAAACCGAAACTGATCCACGTGATCCAACGCGCCTATGAGGAGGAGTGCTTTCTTGTGTCGCAGAGCGATGCGACGGCAAATGCCGAGGTTGGCACATTCGGCCATTGGTCACTGAAGGACATCATAGCGCATCTTGCTGCGTGGCAAGCGTACGACGCAGCAAACATCGACGCGCTGCGGCAGGGCAGGCCGTGCCGCACGATCGACGACGTGCATGCTGCCAACCAAGCGATATTCGACGCCCATAGGGAGCAGGCCTGGAGCGGTGTGCTCCGCTATGCAGAGGAGAGTAACGCGACAGTACTTCGACTGGCGACCGAAATGGAGGTTAGTGTGCTCACCTGTGTCAGCGCCCCGTGGGCGGGCGAACGTGCACTGTGGGAGGTTCTGGTGGCGAGTGGTTACGTCCATCCGCTGATCCACCTGTCCGAATACCATCGACTGAACGGAGACACCTCATACGCCATTGACCTTTGGGAGGAGGCCGCCGGTCTGCTGGAGCGTCTGTCAAGCGAGCCACGCTGGCTGGGGACTGTGGCGTACAATCTAGCCTGCGCCTACTCCCTGGGCGGGCGCCTGGATGAGGCAGCTCACGCGCTGCGTGAGGGTCTGCAGCTTCGCAGCGATCTTCGTGACGTGGCAGTGGCCGACGCCGATCTCACCGCGCTTCGAGAGTGTGTGAATAACCAGGAGCTGTTCGCACCGATAGAGGAGGAATGTGGATGAGACTATCACGCGAGGCCTTCAACCGGGCGCGGGGCTTCATATTCACGCACGCTCGTGAAGTGGATATGCGGCTCTTCGAGTATTACTTTGAGCGGGGATCTGCTGAGGCTGTCCTCAACGCTCTGGCGCACTACCAGAATGATGACGGTGGGTTTGGCCACGGACTGGAACCTGACTTCAGATTGAGCGCTTCGTCACCTATGGCAACCTCTGTGGCGCTTCAATACTGCGTCGAGGTGGAGGCAGGGCTTCAGAGCGAGATACTGAAGGGCGCCATCGACTACCTCGTCGCGTCGTACGACGGCGAGAACGGTTACTGGCCGTTCGCCCCTCTGGAGGTCAACGAGGAGCCACACGCGCCCTGGTGGCACGCATCCGCAGTAACGCCTCCAACCGAACCTCGCTGGTCCAATCCCAGCGCCGAGCTTGCCGGCTACATTCTCCGATATGCCGATCTGGCTCCCAGGGCGTTTGTCGCAGGCATCACCGAACGAATCCGCCGGAATCTGCAGGTTATTGACCGTGTCGATGGCTTGTACAACATGATGTGCTGGCAGCGTGCTGTGCCGGCCTTCCCGCCGGACCTGGTGGAACTCGTGGAGGCGAGAGTCTCGGCAGGGCTGGAGGCGCTGCGTCCGATCAGCCAGAATACGCTCGGAGAGATTCGCATCTTCTGGCTTGTGCCGCGGCCCGATGTGCTGTGCGCCAGCCTGATCCCAGAGGTCGTGGATGACCTGTTGGCCGCGGAGATTGGACGTCAGGCGAAGGATGGTGGATGGTGGCCCACGTGGGACTGGGGACAGTATGAGGATGCCTGGCAAGTTGCCCGAGTGGAGTGGGCAGGCCGGAAGACCGTCGAGTGCTTACGGGCGCTGAGCCTCTTCAAACGGATCGAGTGAGTGCGCTGAACGCACAGTCGGTGACGTCTATGACAGATATCAACTACTACCGGCATCTTCAGTCCGAACTCCGCATCCCGCTGGAGCCGATACTCGCCTCCTTCGCGCTCTTGGGGCTGGCCGTCGTCGCGCTGGCAGATAGGACCGGTTCGGTCGTCACGAGCGGCTTCAATATCTACGGATTCGCATTGCTGTTCCCACTTTCGGCGGGACTGTGCTGGCTGATCGCTCGTCGCTGGCCGGCGGCTGGTCGGTGGGCGACTGCGATGTCACTCCTCGCCCTCGTTCACCTCGGTGATCTGCTCGTCGGAGCCCCAGCACTCCTCCGACTCACAATCGTTCCAACCGTGTTGGCGGCTGGGCTGTTGGGAGCCACTGGCGCCGTGGTTGTGGCCCTCGGAGAGATTGCTTCGCGCTGGGCAGTCGGTGCGCTGACCGGCGGAGTAGTCAGCCCAAGCGTGATTTCAGGTGACGCGCTCTCCGTCCTGAGCGCGCTGGCGATAGTCCTGCTAATTCTGCGGAACGTCAGGCTTCATTGTCGGTGGATGTGGGAGAACCTGGCCTGCTCGCAGCGATACCTCGATGAGGCGCGTGAGGCCCGCGTGAGAGTTGAGAAGGTCCGCACAGATCTTGAGAACGCGAATCGGCAGTTACTGCTCGCCACCGAGCGCATGGCGGTCCTGCGAACCGTTGCTGAGGATGCCCAGAGGACGAAAGCCGCTTTCGTGGCGAAGGTAAGCCACGAGTTCCGCACGCCGTTGAATATGATCATCGGCCTGGCCGAGCTGATGGCGGAGGCGCCACAGATCTACACAGTGGCGCTGCCGCCGCAGATGAAGGAGGACTTGGAAGTACTTCTGCGGAACTGCAAGTATCTTTCGGACATGGTCGACGATGTCCTCGACCTGACGCGCGTGGAGAGTGGACGCGTCACCCTGCACAAGGAACGCGTTGATCTGAGGGATATTGTCGAGGAAGTAGTGACCGCAGTGAGCCCTCTCCTCGTGAAGAAGGGGCTCTATCTGCACGTGGAGTCGGAGGCTGATCTCCCGAGAGTCTACTGCGATCAGACAAGGATTCGCCAGGTGATCCTCAATTTGGTAAGCAATGCGGCCAGGTTCACAATGGTGGGCGGCGTGACCATCTCGATGGCGGCGCGTGGGACGCGAGTCAGGGTGTGCGTGGCTGACACGGGTCGCGGTATCGCGCCCGAGGACCTGGAGGAGATATTTGAACCGTTCAGTCAGGGGGTTGGTGATACGATATGGCGAGATGCCGGCGGAAGCGGGCTCGGTTTGAGCATCAGCAGGCAGTTCGTGCAGTTGCACCAAGGACGTATGTGGGCGGAGAGTGAACAGGGTAAGGGAAGCCAGTTCATCTTCGAACTACCAGTCTCAATGCCAATGGAACACGCGGTATCACCATCACGCTGGATCCGCGACGATTGGGTCTGGCGTGAAGAGACGTTCAGAACAGAGGGCGCGCAACTGGCCGACGTCGAGCCTCGACCACACATCGCGGTGTATGATCCCATCGGTCCCTTGTCAGAGCAGCTCAGGCACTTTCAGGACGAAGTAGCTGTACTGGCGCTCAACGAGCTGTTGAGCGTGCGGTCTGACAGTAGTGGGTCCGTGGCGGATGAGTTGATTGTCAATACTCAGGACCTGTGCGATGCACAGGGTGTGCTGGAGTGGGCAGCCAGGAGTCCAGTCAGTATCCCCGTCATCTGCTGCAGCGTAGCGGACTCACCGGACCAGACCAGGCTGCGGGGAGCGCTGGGTTACCTGGTGAAGCCTGTGTCTCGCGAGGACTTGACCAGGAGCCTCGGAATGCTCGGCAACGCGCCGAAACACGTGCTGGTTGTAGACGACGATCCGGAGATGAGGCATCTGCTGGGTCGGATGATCCACCTGATCGATCACACAGTAGGGGTTGAGGACGTGGGCACCGGCAAGGAAGCGCTCATCGCATTGGCTGACAATCACTTTGACCTTGTCCTGCTGGACGTGATCTTGCCAGACATCGATGGGTGGGATGTCCTGAGACAGCTGCGTCAGATCCCCGGATGCGGCGAGCTACCAGTTTTCCTTGTCTCAGCGCAGGATCTGGACGATCAGCCCCTTGTCAGCCCGTTTCTACTCGCCACAACCGCAGGTGGGTTCTCGATCAACAACTTGCTGGCCTGCGCCTTGCATCTCGCGAGAGTCTCTCGGATGTCTGCCGCAGTACCTGATTCAGTGCCTCAACGAGATGACGCGCCTGGAAGGGTTTCGCCAGGAAGTAGTCCGCGCCAAGCGCCCGCGCAAGCTGCTCTTCTCTGATGACCGAACAGACGATCAGTGGCATGCTACGTGTTGCTGCGTCCTGACGCAGGTAGGTGAGTAACTTCCAGCCGTCTACATCGGGCAGCATCACATCCAACACAACGACATCGGGTGAAGTCGCCTCGACGATGGCGCTTACCTCTGCTCCCCCATCCGTATGGATGATACGGTACGGTGTGCCCACTGTGGCTCTCCGGAAGAAATGCACCATATCGGGGTTGTCCTCAACCACAAGAACTGTGCGAGCCCCGACCGGCGGTACGATGATCCACAGGAAGACGTGACCATCTGCGTGTCGGACTTCGGCAGATGCGCGAGGGGGCATGACAATCCCGTACAGAATCTTGTCGTCCGCGATCTTCCCGCCAACCCTCTCTGGACCCGTCAAGGTGATTCGCGCTGACCCGTCCTCGAGTCCAGCGTAAATACTGATGATGTCATTTACGTGAGGCGCCAGGCTGGTAAGGGCGGTGATCAATGTCTGTCGCAAAGCCGATGGATGCACCTCGGCTTTCAGGGCAGGTTGCTGGAGATTCAGGTCTATGCGCAGGTCGTACTGGGCGGCCAGGACTCTGAACAGCTCAACAGACTCTTTGATGACCTCGGCTACTTGAGCTGTTGCCTGTGGATCGCGCTGGCTCAGAATGGCCATCTCGCGCTCTGCCTGGGCGTGCCAGTCGGAGGTCTCAGGCGGAGCATCACCGAGCATGGCGGGTGGCGCCCCATCGCCGACACGCTCCATCTCCGCACGGTCGAGCGAACGCCACCGATTCCAAAGTCTCCGCGCCAGAGTGTGCACGGCCTCCGCCTGGATCCGCTGCGCGTGACGCACGCTGACGTGAAGCTGAGCCGCCGTGGATTCCTGCGTCCGTCCTAGAACAAAACGAAAGTACAACGAGGTGAATCGCCTGCTCTCCAGCACGTCGATTGGCGTATCCGGTGATGGCTTCTGCTCGACGATCGCCGCAACAATCGCCGTCTGGAGAGGTCCGACTCCCTCTTCCGCATCGCACCCAAGCACTTCGTACAAGAACGCTGGCGGCAGGGACGCTGGATTGTGAAGCTGAAGGAGCGCTTCGCGTAGGCATTCCTTGAACTGATCGAAGTCTATCATTGGTTGCGGATGTCCGATCTACGTCTGGAACGTGTCCGGCGGGCCTATAGACAGTGGGCCGATACAGTAGTAGACTGATAGCGTGAGAAGGGCTCACTCGTTCTACAATCGTACCACGCCCTCCGACACTCGTCAAGCAAGTGAGGCCGATGAGACATACGGTACGGAACCGATGGGACGCAGTGAAACTCTACTGATCTGATCGGAGGGAGTCTGAATGGGCTTGAACCCAGCCACTGATATCACTGTGTTTCCAGAGAGTCGGCGGCCTCGGCCAACACTCCGAGGCGGCGGTTGGCGCAAACGTGTCAGGGCGGCAGCCGGCAGAGTATGGCTGTACCGCCATCTCTACCTGCTGGCTCTGCCCGGGATCATCTACCTGATCATCTTCAACTACATACCGATGTGGGGAGTGATCATTGCGTTCAAGGACTTCCGGTTGTTCAAAGGGTTGTCAGCCAGCCCATGGGTGGGATTCAAGCACTTCGAGTTCTTCTTCAGTTCTCCGAGCTTTCCACGGTTGCTGCGCAACACGCTTGTGATCAACGGCCTCTATCTCTCGGTGGTCTTCCCAATACCGATTATCCTTGCTCTGCTGCTCAATGAAGTGCGCCATGCCTTCTTCAAAAGGTTCATCCAAACCATATCCTATCTGCCTCACTTCATCTCGTGGGTTGTCGTCGGCGGACTGCTGGTCTACACGTTTTCCCAGAGCATGGGGTTCGTCAACATTCAGCTAGCGCGCACGGGCTCAGATCCATTGGTCGTTTTGGGCAATCGACAGGCGTTCCTGCCCTTGTTCGTCGGCACGAGCATCTGGAAGGAGGTGGGGTGGGAGGCCATCATCTACCTTGCAGCCATCACTGGCATCAACCCGGAGTTGTACGAGGCCGCCACAGTTGATGGTGCGAACCGTCTGCAGCGCGTCCTGCACATCACCATACCTGGTATCATCCCGGTCCTGGTGATCATGCTCATCCTCAACGTGGGCTCCATCATGAACGTCAACTTCCTACAGATTCTGATCCTCCAGGGGAACGATGCCAGTCTGTACGATGTGAGTGACGTCATCGACACATGGGTGTACAGGGCTGCCTTCACGAAATCGCAGATGAGTCTCGCAACAGCCGTTGGGCTGTTCAAGGGGATAGTCGGTTTGGTGCTCGTCTACATGGCCAACCTGTTTGCCCGGCGCGTCGGCGAAACCAGTCTCTGGTAGCGTTCTGCGGAGCAAAGAACATGTCAGTGGAGACACATAGCAGGCACATCCGCGAAGGTATCTGGTCACGGCTGTTCGACATCCTGAATGGCCTGATCCTCACTCTTCTGGGCGTGGTGACGCTCGGGCCGTTTCTCTACATCATCTTCGGCTCGCTCACTGATACGACCTACTATCGACAGGTGGGAGTATCACTCAACCCCGCTCACTGGACGCTACAGTCCTATCAGGTGTTGCTGAGCGCGGGCTCCCGCATTTTCCAGTCGCTGCAGGTGACTCTGTTCGTCACAGTCTTCGGCACGGCGTTGGGGATGATGGTAACGGCCTCTCTCGCCTACGTCGTGTCGCACAGACAGCTCCCTGGCCACGACTTCCTTGTGTTCTTCGTGTTCTTCACGATGCTTTTCGGAGGAGGCATGGTTCCGTTCTATCTGATTGTTCAGTGGCTGGGGATGGTCGACACTGTGTGGTCAATGATGATCCCGTTCATCTTCGATGCGTGGTACATGTTCATCATGGTTCGGTTCTTCGACTCGCTCCCCCAGGAACTTGGGGATTCCGGCAGAATCGACGGCTGTAGCGAAATCGGCATATTATTTCGAATCGTTCTTCCACTCTCGAAGCCAGTGCTGGCGACCATCGGGCTGTTCTTCGCGGTGTATTTCTGGAACCAGTGGTTCTGGGCCACGGTATTCATCCGGAATGCGGACTTGCTGCCGCTCCAACAGGTATTGCGCGGCATCCTGAGCCAGATGATGCCTGTGCTGAACCCCAATGCAGCGAAGGAACAGGCGCGGATGGCCTCGGAAATGCCGCCACTCGAGGTGCTTCGGATGGCAACGATCATCGTGACGGTCCTGCCAATCACCCTGGTCTACCCATTCCTCCAGAAGTACTTCGTCAAAGGCGTGATGATTGGCGCGATCAAGGGCTAGTCAAGTCATTGGTTCGACGGTGGATCACTAACTGACAAAGGAGGTGATCGCTCTGCTCTATTGATGGACAGCGGGTGGTTGGAATACGTTCAACCTGATGTCGACCAGAGTCGGCACAGGCATTCGACATGATGCCCAGGAGGGGACTATGAGTGCCAGGAGTACGATCAAACGTCGGGAGTTTCTCAAGGGAAGTGCGGGAGTGATCGGCGCCGGTCTGCTGGCAGGATGCGCGCCAAGCGCGACGCCGGCTGCAGCGCCAACTACTGCTCCAGCGACCGCGGCGCCTGTGGCCACCACAGCCCCTGCGGCGGCCACTCCAGTCGTGACGGCTCCCGCAGTTCTCAAGTATGGGGACAAGATGTGCATCCACCATCATATGACTGGAGGTCATATTGGCCCTGGACCCGATGATCAGCTCATCATCGAGATTCAGCAGGAGGCGCTGCGAAATGAGTACGGTCTCAACGTGAGTATCGAGTTTGAGTCAGCGCCCTGGTCGGACTTTGATCCGTTGGTCGTGACCCGTCTCGAGACCAAGGCGTGCGACTCGATCGAACGAGATGGGGCCTCGGCGTTGCGCTGGTTGGCCGATGAGGGCCTGATGCAGGACATCGAGAGCTACTGTCAGGAGTACGGGCCCCACCTTGCCGATGAGTTCCCGCAAGCAGCGTTTGACTACTTCGCCAAGGACGGCAAGCGCCGGGCGATCTCGAACTTCTACAGCACGCCGGTCGACTGCGAGTTTATCTCCATCCGACGGGACTGGCTCGACAGGATCGATCGTGACGTGCCCCAGACCATTGAGGACCTGGAGGAATGCCTGCGGCTGTTCAAGGAGAAGAGTCTGGGCGGCGATGTCACCATCCCGATCAGTCCTGAGCTTGGAGGGTGGCTGATCCCCAGCTACGTGCTCCAAGGCCCATTCGCGCCAGAGCCGGATGAGCAGCTCTCCATGCTGGAGAACGGCCAGGACTTTCAGTACGAGCACGGCTGTGCGATGCGCGAAGAACGTCTAGAGCTACTGCAGCGCTGGCACAGGGACGGACTGCTCAATCCGGAGTGGCCCACGTTCAAGAGTGAGGATAACCAGGCAGCGGTTGATAAAGGCATCGTGGGATGCATGTTCTGTGGGTGGTGGGCGACCAACGGTAGCCTTCTGACCACCGAACGTGAGATCGACCCAACGCAGGACTGGGTTCAAATCTATCCGCCCGTATCACTCAAAGGGAGACCCGAGACCGGCCGGATTCTCACTGAAGTGCCGCTTGAGCGCACGGTCGTGGTGACTTCTTGGGCCAACTGTCCTGAAGCGATCATCGCCTTCTGCGACTGGAACAACGCAACATGGGAGAACTACATGCTCAGCATGTTCGGCATCGAGGGCAAGCACTGGAAATGGGGGGACAACGGCTGTTATGTCGATCTGCGCTCGAATCCACCGAACCAAGAGTACTCGGGAATGTGCCGAGTCGTCTGGTCACCGAAATGGCAGATGAAGTACCAGACGTTGCCTCCATGCCCGGACAACATGCCGAAGGACCCCAACATCACTGCCAGAATCTACGGCCCGCATATCTACAACCGGCCGCAGACGAACGTACCACAGGCCAATGAGTATCCAACACTCACGCGTCTATACCACTTTGTGCCCTGGAACTGGGTCCAGTCCGCCCAGTTCGAACCTGACCTGATCGCGCTGAGAGACGAGTACGCCACCAAGATCATCAAGGGCGAGCTGGAGGTCACCGCTGGAGTCAGGGAGTTCTGGGACCAGTGGATGGCGTCGGGAGGAGACGTCCGCCTCCAGGAGATCACTGATCAGTATGCTGCGTACGCGACCCAGCATCCAGAGATGACCGATCCCAAGGCGTTCCTTGCGCCCGAGAGCTGGAACACAACGATCGAGTATCCGGAGCGGCCCGTCCGCTGATAGCTACCGGTTGACGCCATCGTCAGGACACCGGCAGCCCGACTGGACCTTCGCAGAGCAGCGCATCCGTCGTGCGGCAGGATTGACTCCTGCCCGGCGGATGCGCTGTGTGCTGGAGTTCGAGTCCTTGACTTGCCTTGATTCGCCGCTATACTTCTCGACTGTTGGGCAGACCGGGTCGGTCTCGCTCTTCATTGAGCCGCCTCGCGTTGGAGCCAGCTCTGGGGATGCGGGGCAGATTCAAATGACGTATGCGAACAAGGTCGTGCGACACAGGAAGGCACTCAGGAGGTAGTTTATTGTCGACTCTCGAAATGCTAACACTCCGCTTGCGAAGGCAGGAGCTCACAAGAGATGATGGTGGCCGCGCTGTGTGGCGCACGCTGACTGGTGAGGATGTGATTCCTGCTCGAGCTGTAGGAATACTCGTCTGCGACGTATGGGATCAGCACTGGTGTCGCGGAGCGGAGGAGCGTGTGGACGCGATGGCCGCCCGGATAAACGAGCTGCTGCAGGCCGCTCGTGGCAGAGGTGTGCTCATCATCCACAGCCCGTCCGACACGATGGACTTCTACGCGGGCAATCAGGCCCGGGAGCGTGTGTGGGAGGCGCCTCGGGTGCCGCTGCCTGAGGAACGGGAACACATCGATCCCCCTCTTCCCATCGATGACTCGGACAGAGGATGTGACACGAAGGAGACTGTGGAGTATCGCGTATGGCATCGGCAGCATCGCGCCATCCACATCGACGAAGATCAGGATTTCATAACTGATGAAGGACAGCAGGTGTACAGCATCATCATCAAGAGGAACATCCGTCGCCTGCTTTACGTCGGCGTGCACACTAATATGTGCATCCTCAATCGCGGCTTCGGGATCAAGCAGATGGTGCGCTGGGGCGTTCCGGTTGCGCTTGTGCGGGATCTGACCGACGCGATGTACAATCCTGCTAAGCCGCCATACGTCAGCCATGACGAAGGCACCCAACTGGTCGTCGGGTTCATTGAGAAGTTCTGGTGCCCGAGCGTGTCAAGCGAGGATCTCATCGCAGCGCTGTGACTCTCGCAGCTCAATTCTGTCTCCGAACTCCTCGATGTCAGGTACACGTGTGAGCCGCCCCGTTGGGTCGGCAGTGGGTGTCTCGCGACTGGCGTCCTTACCGGGACTTCTGCACTCTGAACTCCTGTCTGACCTGGTCCATCAGGTCAGGCTCACTGAGAAGGTCGATCGTTGTCATTGCTAGAGCTTTGGCGGCGTCCAGTAGGGCGACATGAGCTCTTGGAGAAGCGGCGGCCTCCCGGAACTCGACCGTGTGAGACGCCTTTACCTCTGGCGAACCGATGTCGATATATGGGTGCAGCGCCGGAATGACCTGGCTAACGTTGCCAATGTCCGACGAGCCCATCCTGATTCTCTGCGTGCTCCAGTCGGTGAGCTCCAGGTCAAGCGCCCGCATGTTGGCGGCCATCAACTCAGCGAGCACGCGATTGGGGAGCCTGGCTTCATAGCGCGGCCCGTACTCACGATACTCGAGCCGCGCACCGGTGGCGCGCGCAGCTCCCTCGGCGCAAGCGATCAACCGATCGAACACCACTTCAGTATACGCGGTATCGCTGGCGCGGACGTAGAATTGGGCGGCAGCGTAGTCAGGCACGACGTTGGGCATATCGCCGCCGTGCGTGATGATCCCGTGGATGCGAGCATCATCCCGCAGATGCTGCCGCATCGCGTTCAGACTCGAGAACGTCAAAATGATGGCATCCAGTGCATTCACTCCAGCATCCGGGCTGACAGCGGCGTGGGCCGACTTGCCACGGAACTCGAGCTCGACCTGGTAACAACTGAGAGACGGTTTGAACGTGCCGCTTTCGGTTGACGGATGCACCATCAACGCCACGTCCACTTGCTCAAAGACCCCGGCCTCCACCATCAGCACCTTTCCGCCCCCCGACTCCTCAGCAGGCGTGCCAATGACCAGGATGCTGCCGTCCAACTCGGATAGTGCGGAGGCAGCGGCGATTCCAGCGCCGAGAGCCGAGGCGGCGATGAGGTTGTGTCCACAGGCGTGTCCGAGTCCCTCCAGCGCGTCGTACTCGGCAAGGAAGGCGATCACTGGGCCTGGGGCGCGACTGTCAAACCTGGCGACGAACGCGGTCTCCATACTGGCGACGCCTTCGTCGATCAGGAACCCACGGTCCCGCAGCGTCCGCGTCAGCAGCGACGCTGCCTTGAACTCCCTGAACCCTACTTCCGGATTCCGATGTATCTCGTCGGAGATGGAGATCAGCAGCTCGCCCAGCTCATCGACGACTTCAACTGTTCGCTGCTTCAGATCATTCGCCATATTCACCTCCTGCAACGCGATTCTGTGCAGCCGGGTGGCTCCGCCCCTCCGTCACCCGATCGTTGGAAATTCGGTCACTCGAAGGCTTGTGCAGCCATAGGGGATCAACTCCAGATTCTCCAGCGGTCCAGAACAGTCGACCGGACTCCAAGGTGGGACGCCTGCCGCGTTATGCTCAAGCGTCCACCCCGCAACGCGACATCCTTGTACGTGGGCGACAATCGGTGCACCGTCGGGCGAGAAGGGAGCGTCGCCCATGGGTCGTCGCTCGAACCGCACGGATCGGGCCGGGTCTGAGCGATCCACGCGCAGCGCGTAGTTCCACGCCGATGTGGGGTAGACCTCCCAATCGCCGTGTGGCAACTCACCGCCCACCAGCCGCCAGTCCTCCCCTACCTTCAGGCTGAACACTAACGGCCCGCGTACCACGGCCGCGCTTCCGTGGAAACGCGACTCAACCGTCACTGGCATGGGCAGGTGCAGTTCGATCACATTCGCATCCCCACGTCCCCAGAGTGAAGTCAACGTGTGGACTGTGCCCGCCTGAACCGGGATCCGCGCGCTACCGTCTACTGAGATTGTGGCTCCTTCCGTCCAGACCGGGATGCGGAAACGTAGTGGAAAGACGACCTCCCGATCCGTCCTGATAGAGAACGACAGATCCTCCGAGAAGGGGTACTCGGTATCCAGTGTGACCCGAACGTTCGCATCACGGATCCGCGTCGCGACCTCCGATGGGGCGTACGATGCCGCCACGAGCCCGCCGTCCGGCGTGGCCATCCACAAATGCGAGGCGAATTTCGGCCATCCCTGGTGCATGTTTGCAGTGCAGCAGCCGTAGTTCGGTTCCAGTCCGAAGATGTTGGCATCGGGTCCATTGCTGGTGTAGATGCGGTCGTCAGCGACCCTGCACAGCACCTGATTGGCCTGTTGATCGTATTGATGGGCCCACATGTCTGGCTTGAAAGTGGCTGGGAGCGCGTTGAAGGCGATGCGCTCCAGTCGATCTGCCAGCTGCAGGTCGCCGAGATGACTGATCAGCGTCTCCAGCGAGAACATCATCTCGACGACGGCGCAGAGCTCAGTGCCCTGTGACGGGTTCTTGCCTGCGAGATGCTCGTCACCGGTGAAGACTCCCGTGACTTGACCGTGATACGTGTCGAGCGCCTCGGTGATGGTATGTGCTGCGGCGCGATCGCGGGTATCGCCCGATTGGCGGTACCAGACCCCCGGTTGTTTGATGGCCATCGCGTTGTTCACAACATGCGTGATCAGTGTGCATCCGTCAGGCGCCGTCCGCTGCGTATGGGGGAAGTCAGCGAAGTGGGCGCCCCAATCGAAGCCCTGCGAACGCACTCTGCTTGCCAGATCCAGCAGCCAGCTCTCGCCCGTACGGTCGAAGAGCCAGTGAATCGTGAGCGCCAGATCCGCCCAGCGAACCCATCCCCAGTCGAACAGCGGCTGCTCATTGAGGAGAGAACTCAATCTGTGCAGGAAACGGGTCACTGCCGGCACAACGCGGGGATCGCCGGTCGCGTCGCCGTACTGGGTCAGTGCCTTCAGCGTTACGTACGTGGGCCAGGGATCGTAGGCGCGGTACTTGCCTGTTGCCTGGTCCTGGACCGGGCCCAGCCAACCGTCCTCACGCTGATGCGCCAGGATGTAGTCAACCCATCTCCGCACCTTAGCGAGCAGTGTCTCATCGTCCAGCAGGAAGGCCAGAGGCACCACGCCATCGAGCCAGTACGGACCTCGTTCCCAGCCTTCCGCACATCCGCCTATCCATCCACTCTCCCCGACGTCGGGCCAAAACTCATCGAGGTGACCACTGAGCCCATCGGCCTGTATCCGAAGCTGGGTGAGCAACCAACCCCTGGGGCGAACGGCTCCCAGGGCCAGGGGCCGGAAGGCCAGATCGTGCAGCGCAGGTTCGGTCATTGGGTTTGGCTCCTTTCTGGAGTGACGATTGAGCGACACGGCCCATTATAGACCACGGCATAGGGATGTACAAGACACGGGCCATCGCCGCCTCGAATCGCTTTGACACGGTTGCGACTCTGTGGCATACTCTTCGTCGAATACAGCCTACTGAAGGGAGTATGCGTTCATCATGTATCGGTTCATCTCTGCGCCTACTCGCGAGTGTCTTTCGTGCCACGCGGCGACTGTCGTTGAGACGGCAGACGGACGCCTGCTGGCTGCGTGGTTCGGTGGAACGTATGAAGGGCATCCAGATGTGGCGATTTGGACCTCCACCTTCGACCACGGCGAGTGGAGTCCTCCTGTCAAGCTCATTGATGAGCGCGACGTACCGCTGTGGAATCCTGTCCTGTTTCGGGACGCAGATGGTGTCGTCTGGCTCTTCTACAAGGTTGGACCGACCATTCCGGCGTGGACAGGCGCGTTTGTTCGATCCAGTGACGGTGGGCGGAGCTGGTCGCACCCGAAGCTGCTCCCGGCCGGGCTGCTGGGACCATCCAAGAACAAGCCGATCGTGGCGAGCAACGGAGAGATTGTATCCGGAACCTCCGCCGAATCGTGGAGATCCTGGACCTGCTGGGTGGAAGTCAGTTCGGACGGCGGCAGGAGCTGGGCTCGATACGGTCCAATCACCGCACCTGGATGGAACCCTTCGGAGACAGGGCCTGGGGGTCCCGTAAGCGCCGCATGGGCCGACGATGATCAGCAACTCATTCTGCCACAGCAGTACGCAGGTGTGATCCAACCAACCGTATGGGAGTATGCACGCGGCAGGCTGAGGATGCTGATGCGCACTACGCAGCACGTTGGCTTCGTATGCGTGACGGACTCGGACGATTTCGGGCGGACCTGGAGTGAGGCGAGAATGCTCGAAGTTGAGTGCCCGAACAGCGGGCTGGACGCCGTCCGACTCAGGGATGGCCGCATCGCACTGGTGTGCAATCCATCAGCCACCGACCGCACGCCATTGAGTCTTCTCATATCGGCCGATAACGGGGAGACGTGGAGAACACAGAGTGTGCTGGAGTCCGGAGCAGGGGAGTTCTCATACCCATCCATCATTGAGTCCAGGGATGGAACGATCCACACAGTGTACACCTACAATCGGACTCACATCCGCCACGCTATGATCGATCGGTCCGACCTCTAGCGCTGTGGCGCCGATCTCAGAATCCCGCAGGCCAGCCCGGGTCCCCACAGCTTGAGGACTTGCGCTGCACGCGGTAGACTGGCATCGTGTGGAGCACTGTTGTGTTATCCGTCCCGTTCACGCGCCGGCACCCGTGGGATGGTTCCACAGGCCGGCAACGAACGCTGCAAGCGCATCAGGAAAGAGGTGAGGGTCTTGAAGAGAGCAATCCGTTTGTTCGTGAGCAGCAGCCCTGAGTTGGTGGCTGAACGGGAGGTGGTTGGCCAGACTGTCGCCGAGGTCCCGATTTCCGAAGGTTGGGAGATCATGCATACTCCCACGCTGGGGGCTGACATTCAGGACGTTCTGGAGTTCATTGACACGAGCGACTTCTATGTCATGCTTCTAGGCGCCGACTTCACGGCGCCGATGGGGATTGAATGGTCCGAGGCCCTCGCCTCGGGCCGTCAGATGACGGCGTACCGCAAGCGCGGTCTCTACACTCCGGCAGCGCTGCACCTGCTGCATCAGTACCCGGACACACAATGGACGGAGTTCTCGACGTCAGTCGAGCTCAAGACCAAGATGCGAAGATCGCTCATCCAGTCTGTGCTTGACAACGGTGAGCTCTTTGGACTGCAGGTTTTCGAGATCGACGCCTTGTTACTGGCACTCAAGCGACCTGTCGATGCACCCGGCGATCTGACTGAACGCCAGGGCGCAGGGGACAGCGCGGTAATTCTCAGTCGCCCACGACACGAGGAGGATGAGTGACGCACCACGCGGCAGCGCCCTGCCCTGCGCCGGGAGAGAGGCGCTGCTGGCCATTGCACGTGTCGCAACCGGAAACGATGAGCACGACAATCATATCGCCACCCTCCCAGACCACCGCGATGAGGCCTCGTGCTGTGCCCACTGAGAGACCACGGACGATCGTGCATGTGGACCTGGACGCGTTCTATGCCTCCGTCGAACAGGTCGAACGGCCGGACCTACGGGGCAAGCCACTCTTGGTTGGCGGACGACATCGGGGCGTAGTCGCTGCAGCATCGTACGAGGCTCGGGCGTACGGCGTGCACTCAGCTATGCCCATGTACCAGGCGTTGACGCTATGTCCGCACGCCACGGTGTGCCATCCGCGCCAATCAGTCTACGCATCGTATGCCCGTCGCGTGATGGACATCCTATACCAGACGTCCGCCCATATGGAACGCATCAGCATCGATGAGGCCTTTCTGGATCTCACATACCACGTTCAGGAATGGGATGGGGGCATTGAGATCGCCAGAAAGCTGCAGGCGCGCATCTGGGACGACGTTGGGCTGTCGGCGTCTCTCGGCGTCGCGACGAACAAGCTGCTCGCCAAGGTTGCCTCGGACCGGCAGAAGCCGGCTGGGCTGACAGTGG
The DNA here is from genome assembly GCA_012514315.1 of Chloroflexota bacterium. Lineage (GTDB taxonomy): Bacteria > Chloroflexota > Anaerolineae > B4-G1 > B4-G1 > JAAZAN01. The sequence goes on along the minus strand of JAAZAN010000006.1, from coordinate 54,652 downwards.
TGCGTCCTGGCGAGGGAGCGAGCTTCCTGGCGCCGCTGCCAGTGAACGTCCTGTGGGGTGTCGGGCCGGTCACTGCGCAGCGTCTCGATCGACTGGGCGTCAGGACGGTGGCCGACCTACAGGAAGTCCCCGAACCAACTCTGCGCGACATGTTTGGAGAAAGGGGCAAGTGGATCTGGCAGATGGCGCGTGGAATCGATGAGCGCGCTGTCGTAACCGAACACACTCCTCGGTCGATGGGACAGGAACGGACCTTCGAGCACGATATTGTCGATGCAGGCATACTTGAGGCCCGGTTGACCGAAATGTGCGAACGGGTGGCCGGGAGGCTACGCGCTTCTCGGATGGCAGCCCGGACGGTCGCGCTCAAGCTTCGGTACCCGGATTTCACCACAGTGAGCAGGCAGATCCGTCTCTCGATTCCCACGAACGATGAACGCACCATACTCAGCGCCGCGCGTGGACTACTCGTTCATACTTGGGAACCGGCTCGATCCGTGCGTTTGCTCGGTGTCACGGTGCGTGACCTGTGTGAGCCGTCGCCGCAGATTTCGTTTCTCGACACACTGAATGAGTGAGTCAACGCTGAAGCCTCAAGCCCTGCCGAAGCTCAGGGCCGTGGACGCGACCCCGATCGTCCAGTCTGGGCGCCCGGCTGTGTTGCTGCGCGACCCGCTGCGGCTGAGCACGAAAAACGTGCTATTGCCCCAGCCGCTGGCGCCACTGCTGATTCTGTGCGATGGAACGCGTGATACAGACGCACTGCGAGCTTCATTGATGGTGCGCTATGGCGTCCGCGTGTCGATACAGGTTATTGAGCAGGTCATATCCGCTCTTGACGACGCCTGCCTTCTCGCAAACGAGCACTTCGAGCACGCGCGCCGGCAAGCACTGGACGCCTATCGAGAGGCGCCCCATCGGAGGCCGGTCGTCGCCGGCCTCTCGTACCCCGATGAGCCAAGAGCTTTGGTTGAGTATCTTGACGCGCTGTTGGACGGAGTGGACGACGCCGACGTCGTGGCCGACCCAATGGGCCAAGGGCTGATCTCGCCCCACATCGACTATCAACGTGGAGGTCAGGTCTACGCTCGGGTGTGGGGGCGGGCTGCCGAACTGGTTCGGAGCGCCGATGTCGCGCTTGTATTGGGCACGGACCATGCAGGAGACGGCGGGACTCTGACGCTCACCCGCCAGAGCTATGCGACGCCGGTGGGTGTCTTGGAAACGGATCGGGGGATTGTCGACAGGATCGCGCAGGCACTCGGCGAACTGCCAGACGCCTGTGATGTCTTCCGTGACGAACTGCATCACTCTGTGGAGCATTCGATCGAGCTGGCACTGGTGTGGCTTCTTCATATGCGCGGCGGCAAGTCATGTCCTGTTGTGCCCGTTCTGTGTGGGTCGTTTGCCCCGTACGTCTCTGGCGAACAGGATCCCGCCGAGGACCCTCGGATTGAACGGCTCGTGGAGACGTGGCGACACAGCACCGCCGGTCGCCGGGCCATTGTGATCGCCGCCGGGGATCTGGCTCACGTTGGGCCGGCGTTTCAGGGGCAGCCGAGTGACGCGATGGGACGAGCGCGCGTCAGAGCGGCCGATATGGAGATGATCGCGCACATCGAAGCGGGGGATGCCAGGGCGTTCCACCTGAGTGTACGGCGCAGTAGGGACAAGTACAATGTATGCGGGGTTCCGCCCATCTACATCGCGCTGCGCGCTTTGAATGGGGTCGGAGGACACTGTGTCGCCTATGACATGTGCCCGGCTGACTCCAAGGGTACATCTCTGGTCTCGGTCTGCGGTGTCATCTTCGGAGCCGACGGAGTGGAGACTGGTAAGCGTACAAGGACGTCAGCCCAATGAACATCCCATCTGTCATCGCAGAGCATCTGGGAGTCCACCCCAAACAGGTGGCCTCGACCATCGAGCTGCTGGACGCTGGCAACACGGTACCCTTCATCGCCAGATACAGGAAGGAGGCAACTGGCGTCCTGGATGAGGAGCAGATCCGCCAGATCAGCGTGCTGGTTGAGCGCGAACGCCGCCTCCAGAAGCGGCGAGAGACAATCATCGACACGATACGCAGTCAGGACAAGCTGACGCCTGAGCTTTCGGGCCGCATCATCAATGCGAGAAGCCTGGCTGAGCTTGAGGATCTCTACAATCCGTATCGGCCCAGACGCCGCACACGGGCGAGTATCGCCAGGGAGCGTGGGCTACAACAACTGGCCGATACCATCCAGGCACAGCCCATCACGCGGCAGTCAGTCAACGATCTGGCGCGACCCTACTTGTCGGAGACAGTCCCAACAATCGAAGAAGCGCTGGACGGAGCTCGGGACATCGTCGCCGAGGAGGTGAGCGAACACGCAGGTGTGCGGGCAGCGATCCGCGAACGAGCACTGCGAAGCGGCGTCCTGACCTCCGGTCTTGCGCAAGGCGCAACGGATGAGCGGTCAACCTATCGTCTGTACCACTCCTTCGAACAGCGGGTGGATCGAGTGCGTCCACATCAGATTCTGGCACTTCGACGTGGTGAGAGAGATAAGGTACTCACGGTGAAGCTGAGCATCGCTGAGCGGGAGTGGCGAGAAGCCATTACGGCAGCCTTTCCTGTGAACCCACGCTCCGTTCTGTCCGAGCAGTTGAGGCTCGCGATCGATGATGGGGTGGCGCGGCTGCTGCTGCCGGCGATTGAGCGTGACGTGCGACGGATTACCAATGAGCAGGCCGACACCCATGCGATTGACGTCTTTGCGGCTAACCTGAGAGGGCTTCTGACTCAGCCTCCTCTGAGCGGACACGTGGTGCTTGGAATTGACCCCGGATACCGTACGGGCTGCAAGGTCGCTGTGGTCGACCAAACAGGCAAGGTCCTTGATACCGCAACAATCTATCCCCACGCACCGCACAACGAGTGGGAGGGCGCCCTCGATCAACTGGCAGGTCTTGTCGCGCGTCACCAGGTCAGCCTGCTGGCAATCGGCAATGGCACAGCCTCTCAAGAGTCCGCATCGCTGGCGGCTGATCTGATTTCCAGGCAAGGAGACCGCGGCGATCTCGCCTATCTCGTCGTTAGTGAAGCGGGCGCCAGCGTGTACAGCGCAAGCTCGCTCGCTCGCGCGGAGTTGCCTGATTTGGATGTGAGCCTTCGTGGCGCGGTCTCCATCGCGCGCAGGGTTCAGGATCCGCTGGCCGAGCTTGTCAAGATTGACCCCAAATCCATCGGTGTCGGTATGTATCAACATGACGTCGATCAGAAGGAGCTGGCGAGCGCGCTCCACTCGACTGTGGAGGGTGTGGTCAATGCAGTGGGAGTCGAGCTCAATACCGCATCCGCCGCGCTGCTGGGGCGCGTTGCTGGTATCGGACCGAAGCTAGCTGAGAGCATTGTGGCCTACCGAGACAGTCAGGGACCGTTTCCCAACCGGATGGCACTCCAGAGAGTGCCCGGACTTGGCCCCAAGGCGTTCGAGCAGGCCGCTGGCTTCCTGCGAGTCCGTGACAGCACCGAACCTCTCGACCACACCGCGATTCACCCCGAGAGCTACGCGGCGGCGCGGGAGGCGCTCGCGCGCGCCGGATTGACAGCGGTGTCGCCGCTGTCCGAGCGAAAGGCAGGACTGGCACGGCTGCTCGGCCGTCAATCGTTCAGAGAGCTCGCTGCAGACATCGGCGTGGGGACTCCGACGCTGCAGGATATTCTGGAACAACTGTTGCGTCCGGGGCGTGATCCACGAGAGAGTCTGCCTCGCCCAGCCGTGCGCACTGATGTGCTGAGTATGGACGACCTAGCCCCTGGTATGCAGCTAATAGGCACCGTCCGCAACGTAGTGGATTTCGGCGCCTTCGTCGACATTGGCGTCAAGCACGACGGCCTGTTGCACCGAAGTCAGATCCCCAGGGGCCTTCACTTGACCATCGGGGAGTTGGTCGACGTGGTCATCAAGGGCATTGATGTCGAGCGCGGCAGGATTGGCCTCGGCTGGGTGGGGCGGAGTGGGGCGGGCACGGATCAGATCTGAGGGTCCTCTACGTGAGCCTCGCCAGCGGTTCCGGAGGGGACGTCGAGACTGACGCGCCCTTCGTCCAGGACAGGATCCTCGGACGCTCTGGATCCGGCAAACGCACTCTGGTCGGGTGTCGTCCTGACACCCTGTCTTGACCCACGCAGTTGACCGCACCCGGCGGCGACCGAGGCTCCGCGGCTCTGCCTGAGCGTGTGCGGAACGCCATACTCGTCCAGGATAGCCGTGAACGCATCGATACGTTCGACTGAGGAGGGCCGCCACTTGTTTCCCGGCGTCTCGTTGAGCCGGATCGCGTTCAGATGCACGTGCAGGCCCTGCGCTCTGTAGGCCAGTTCTTCGGCCTGCTCTCTGGTATCATTCACCCCGTCAATCATGACCCATTCGAGCAGCACCCGGCGCCCAGTCAGAGCGACATAATCACCTATCGATCGGAACAACGCGTCAAGGGGGTACTTCCTATTGAGCGGTACCAGGCGATCTCTGAGCTCGTCGGATGCAGCGTGCAGAGAGACAGCCAGCTTCACCGAAAGCGGCTCCCGCGCCAGACGGTCGATACCCGGAACAACACCAACCGTGCTCAGCGTGACTCTGCGTTCGGCCAGGGCAAGGCCTCGCCGATCCACGATCCGCCGGATAGCCCCAATCGTGTTGGTGTAGTTAAGCAGGGGCTCGCCCATTCCCATCAGGACCACGTTGGTCAGCGCCTCGCCAACGGCGTGTAGCTCACGCTGAAGAAACATCACCTGACCGACGATCTCACCACGCGTCAGATCGCGCACGTAGCCCGTCTGGCCGGTTGCGCAGAACGGGCAGCCGCAGGCGCAGCCTACCTGTGTGGAGATACAGCCGCTGCGGCGCCGCCCGTACCAGAGTAGGACAGTCTCAATCTGTACGCCGTCGGTAAGTCGGAGCAGGTACTTGAGTACCCCCTCGTGCGATGCACCAATCTGCCCATCTGCGACGACCGGGGTGATTTCGTACGCTTCATCCAAGCGCTGCACCAGTGCAGCGGGCACGCCCAACACCTGCTGGATGCTGCCTGGTGCATCACGGTGGAGACAACGCCAGATCGCTGCACCGGCCTCTCTAGTGAACCCCCATTGAGCGACCTGATCAATGAGCTCCCGTTCGTCAAGTTGGTAGATGTTCTGTTTAGGCATTGGGGTCTTGCGCCAGGTCGCCTTCAGCAGAGGTCGGCGCCCGTTGGTCGTTGAGGACCAGACGGCGTTGCCGAGATGGAAGGTGGAACGCCTCGGCAATCTGCTGGGCACTGTCGTCGCTCAGTTCGCCTGAACGGTACAGCTTGAGCAGAGCGTCCGATGCCGACTGGAGCAGGCGCTCATCTCGCCTGTCGCGAGCCAGTTCAAGCAGTGGGTTGACGGCCCTCTCGCCCATTGCCAGGCAATCGATTGTGCGCTGGCTGAGCAGGTAGTAGAGGACAGCGTCCCGGTTGTCTCCAGGGCGCCACCCCAGATGCGAGAGAGTCCTCGCTGCATCCGCTGCCGCATCATAATCCCACTCCTCCCACATCGCGGCGAGGACAAACGGAATGGACGGCGCCCCGATCTCGACGCACCTGTCCCAACGGCGCTTTACCACCCAGTACGCGCACGCATACTCGTCCTCAAGAGGCTCCCATCCCACTTGGTCGAGCACCTCAACCGCCGCAATGCGCTCGGCCGGACGTCCTTCCAGGAGTAGCGATTGCAGCCCGTCCGCGGCGGGATGACCAATTGCTACCAGCGACTCCATAGCGCGAACTCGATGCTCAGGCACGGGGCTACTCAGCTCGCGCAGCAGCGCCTCTACCGCCGGTTCGCCAATCTGGATACACTCTTCCCATTCCAGCCTGGCCACACATCTGGCAGCACGCAACTCTTGGGTTACCGGTTCCCAGCCTAACTCATCCAGCAGTTCGGCTGCTCGTTGCCGGACGGACGCGTCGTGCTCGGTGAGAGCGCGAACCAGGGATGGCACCGCCGGGGATCCGATCTGCACGATTGCCGCACGGGCCGCGCCCACCAGAGCTTCCTCTGCGTCTCCCTGTGCAATCAAGCTGAAGAGGGGCTCAATCGCGTAGGGGTCCCCGATGTATCCTAGGGCCGTTGTCGCGGTCAGCCTGAGCCTCGAATCAGAGCTGGAGAGCATTCGGCATACTACCTTGACGACCTGTCCCAGCATCTCGACATCGCGCAGCTGAGCGCCTAGCTGCCCGAGCGAGCGCAACGCCACGACCCGGACACTGGCGCTTACGTCGTCCAACGCGCTCACAAGGTGCCCGATGATCTGCTTGCGAAGCGAAACATCCCACTGGTGGATAACAATTCGAGTGAGTGCGGAGAGAGCAGCGGCGCGCACCTCATCATGTGCGTCGCCGACAGCTCCACGAAGTGGCTTCAGTGCCTGCCCGCTTCCCGACCGGCCCAGTCCATTGGCAGCCGCCTCTCGCACGTAGGGATGGTCATCGCGCAGCGAGGCGATGAGCATCTCCAGTGTTCGCCAGCGTAGCGCCGTATCGTTGAGGTCTTCCGCGATGTAGCCCAGGGCCCAGGCCGACGCCGCTCGAATCCGATGCTCAGCGTCACTCAACGCGGCGATCAGTGGTTCGATCGCGTCGGCGCCGAGTGCAACGACCGCTCCCACGGCCGCCTCCACCACACCTGGGTCCGGATCCTTCATGGCGGCGATGAGGGCGTCGATCGACTCCAGGGCACGCAGATCCCCCAGCGCAGCAGCAGCTGCTTGTCGTACGAAGGTGTCCCGCTGGTACGTCAGCGCCTTGGTCAGCCTAGGTATATCGCCTTTGGCCTTGAGCCTATCAATATTGGGTGAACCGAAGAGTGGCATCTGTCATCATCCCTGTGGTCTGGTTGTCGGGCGACTCTGTTTATGAACCAGGGCTCGCTTGCGAGTATAGCACGTAGCAGCCAAGCCGCCAATCTACACGACGGCGTGCATTGGATTCGCCACGCACGCTGACCCGATCATTGCCGCCGGACTGGCGCTGTGCTATACTTCCGATACCTTGCTGAGAGGAGTTGGCTCAAGTGAGCAAAATCGCGCAGTTCGCCGAACGAGTTCGCAACAACGTGGAGACGGTCATCATTGGCAAGACTGAGCAGATTGAGATCCTGCTCGTCGCCCTGCTGTGTCAGGGACACGTGCTGATCGAGGATGTGCCAGGCACTGGCAAGACGATGCTGGCCCGCGCAATCGCGGCGAGCATGGGAATGCAGTTCAAGCGCCTTCAGTGTACACCCGATCTCCTGCCAAATGACATCACCGGCGTCAGTGTGTTCAATCAGCAATCGAACTCGTTCGAGTTCCGTGCAGGCCCTGTATTCGTCAACATCCTGCTCACGGATGAGATCAACCGGGCGACTCCTCGCACCCAGGCCGCCCTGTTGGAGGCCATGCAAGAGCATCAGGTCACTGTGGATGGGGTGACCCGCGCATTGCCCGCCCCGTTCATGGTTCTGGCTACACAGAATCCCATTGAGTACGAAGGGACGTTTCCATTGCCCGAGGCCCAGCTTGACCGCTTCCTGATGCGTCTCTCCCTGGGATATCCAGGGCTAGAGGACGAGATCGAGATGCTCCACAATCTGCGCAAGCAACACCCAATCGATTCAATCGCGCAGGTAGTTGACGGCAAGGAACTCTTGGACATGCAGGATGCCATCTCCGATGTGAATGTCGACGCAACGCTGGAGAAGTACATCCTCACACTCGTGCAGGCGACACGGACGCACCCATCCCTTGCTCTGGGCGCGAGCCCAAGAGGGTCGTTGGCGGTCTACAAGACTGCGCAGGCGCTGGCTGCTCTCCGCGGTCGCGACTTCGTCAAGCCTGATGATATCAAAATCCTCGTCCCGGTAACCCTGGCACATCGGTTGGTACTGAAGCCAGAGAGCCAGTTGCGTGGTCGAACGGCTGCGGGCATTATCCAGGAGATCCTGGAGCAGACTGAACTCGATATCGGTAGCTTGCGTTGAGCTGACACAGCGTGTAGCTGTGGAATCTAAGATGGCCCATCTGGTGGTGTAATAGGTGTAACCTGGCGTGAAGAAATTCATTCCGTTCCTCTTGGCCCTGTTCGTTGTGGCCGCGATCCTCCGAATTGACTTCTACTTCACGATCGTCTATCTGTTCTTCGGCGTGTACGCACTCTCTCGGGTGTGGAGTCAGCGCACGATTTCCGGACTCAGGATGGAGCGACAGTTCATCAGTCGGGCCTTTCCGGGCGATCAAGTGGACGTTACGGTGCGCGTTCAGAATCGGACCTGGCTCCCAATGCCCTGGGTCGAGCTGCAGGAGTCCGTGCCAGTAGCGCTCCGGTACGCGCCGAGCTACACTCAGGTGTTCCCACTGGGTCCTCACGGCACCCGCAAGTTCACGTACACGCTGGACTGTCGACAGCGGGGCTACTATAGCGTAGGGCCGATGATCATCCACACAGGTGATCTTCTGGGCATGCTGCCAGAGAGACACGCACAGCATGCTGCGACCCCGTTCGTGGTCTACCCTCGCATTGTCGCGATAGAGCACCTGGGCCTGCCAACGCGTGCGCCCCAGGCGGCACTCCCTGCGCCGCAACCGCTCTTTGAAGACCCGACGCGGGTGACACGGGTACGTGATTACGACCGCGGAGATTCCCCACGCCGCATTCACTGGACGGCCAGCGCCAGGATGGGGCGCCTCCTGGTCAAACAGTATCAGCCAGCGGTCGCCCGCGAGACGCTGATCTGCCTTGACATGAACATGGAAGACTACGGGCATCGACAGCGATCGACGGCCACCGAGCTGGCCATCGTCGTCGCAGCCTCGGTAGCCAACCACATCGTGACACGAGAGAAGCTGCCTGTCGGGCTGGCAACCAGGGCTCACGACCCCCTGGCGGAGCACGCAGTCGACTTCTTCATACCGCCCAGCGCGGAACGGAGTCAGCTGATGGGCGTTCTCGAAGTTCTGGCGCGAGCTCAGGCGCTGACGGGGGCATCATTCGATGATGTGCTCCGGCGTGACACGATGAGTCTCTCATGGGGGGCTACGGTGCTCGTAATCACGGGCAGTCACACTGGAGGTACGATGGATACCCTGGCCTATCTGAAGCGCCGCGGATACGCGGTGACGATCATCCTCGTCCAGCCAAGCCCAATGGATGTGGATCAAGATTCGCTTGCAGCGCATGCCGGGATGGCTGTCTACCGTGTCTGGAATGTGGCTGATCTGGAGACCCTGGCATGACACGGCGCGATCTTCTCCAGACCTGGTTTCGGCCGCTCGCCGTCTCGATAATGGTTGGAAGTGTGGCCATGGCGTTCGTCGAAGTGATTCAGTTGATTGCGCCCACCTGGAATGGAGCATACGTCGTGCTCGCCTGCGCGCTGGCCGCGCTGGAGGCAGACCACTCGCTTCGGATTGTCAGGAGTCGCCGATTGTCACAGAGCCGGTTGCTGCGCTTCCGAGCTGTCGAGATCGCGGCCCTACTGATCTTGCTCAAGGCAGCCAGCATGATCGGACAACCGTGGCAGGCGGTGGTTGCCGACGTATCCAGCTGGCCGAACGATCTATCGCGGTTGCTCGATGTTGAGACGGTCGCCACATCGGTCCTGCTCCTACTTGCATGGTCATCGGCAACCCTCACGCTGGATGATCTGCAGCGGGTGGGTGAACCGCCCGCCCTGCATCGGGAGAGCGGGAATCCGGCAGACCGTGTTACGAGCCGATTCTTCTACGGCGGGATAATCCTTCTGATGGTGGCTGGGATCGCCCGCATTGGCGTGGCGGCTGTCATGGGGCTGGAGCGGCCTCCTGTCCCGCGTCTCATCGCCAATGTGGTCCTGTACTTCCTGGTGGGGCTGGCGCTTCTGGGGCAGGTGCATCTGGCACGCCTGGCCGCGGTTTGGGACGATCAGCACATTGCTGTCGATCGGACCGTGATTACCAGATGGGCGCGCTACAGTCTTGCGGTGATCGGGTTGGCAACTGTCCTTGCCGTTCTACTACCCACTGGTTACACCGTTGGGCTGCTGGATCTGGGAGCGGCGGCCGTTGACACGGTCTGGCGCGGGATGTTCTTTGTATTCCGGATCATCTTCTTCGTATTGGCTCTTGTGGTGTGGCTGGTCTCGACCTTGCTGAGTTGGCTCATGGGGCGGGACAACCAAGCACCTCCACCATCGCCCGATGCACTTACTCCCGCATCTCCGGATGCTGCCAGAACGGGCGTACCGTGGCTTGATTCAATCAAGACCGTTGTGTTTTGGGTCGTGTCCGTTGGTATCGTGGTGTACGTTGTACGTTCGTACATCCGAGATCATCCGGAGATTCTGCGCGGTAGGCTGGTGAAACAGATCATTGGGGTGCTGAGCAACATCCTGGAGAGCGTGTCTCGCGCACTCGGGCGGTGGGCTTATATGGGACGCAGTGCCCTGCCGAGGCTGCTGGAAGCCGTTCGAAGACGTCGGTCGGCACGAACGGGGCAGTCCCGCTTGAGCCTGCCAATCCGTAGATCTCCCAGGGATCGCGTCAGGTACTACTACCTCAGTACGATCGAGCGAGCCACCGGTCTGGGCATACCGCGTGGGAGAACGCAGACGCCCTACGAATACCAGGCAGTCCTGGCAGGCCGCCTTCCAGACGCGGAGCCAATGATGTCCGAACTCACCGAAGCGTTCGTGGAGGCCCGGTACAGCAGTCACACGATCAGCAGGCGGGACGAAGAGAAGGCGCGTGTGGTCTTTGCAGAACTCAGGCGCCTACTGCGGCGTTCCCGCGAGCAGAGCACGGAGGACTCGAAGTAGCAGGCGCCGGTCCACGCCTGGCGAGCCTGCCTCAGCTCAGTAGGCCCCCTTCCCAGATATGACTACGCCGATCGTGCGCATCAGGATCGTGACATCCTTCAGCAGGGTGTAGTCGGTAATGTAGTCGACTTCGAGGGCGACTCGCTCGTCCAGGTCGAGCTCCGCACGACCATTGACCTGCATCGGCCCAGTGATCCCGGGTTTGACGGCAAGTCGCTGCCGATGCCAGTCCTCGTATTTCTCCACAACCGCCGTCTCCTCCGGTCGTGGCCCAACCAAGCTCATTTCGCCCCTGAGTACGTTCCAGAGCTGGGGCAGCTCGTCCACGCTCCAGCGCCGCAGCATCCGACCTACGCGAGTCACCCTGGGGTCGTCAGGTCGCTTGGGCAACAGGATGCTGTCGGGAGCGACCTGTTCCTCGGCCAACGGGATGCTGTTGGCCCCATCGACCATCGTGCGAAGCTTCACCATCATGAAGGGACGCCCATTGGAGCCAACGCGTTCCTGTAGGAAGAATACCGGGCCCGGCGAATCCAGTTTGATGGCGATGGCAATTGGCGCTAACAGAGGGCTAAGCAGCAGGATTCCGGCAGCGCTTCCCACGACGTCTATCGTTCGCTTTGCCAGTTGATTGAACCAGCCCAGTGAAGTCTTCCGATCTACGCGTCGTGCGAGAAACCGCAAGCCCCCGGCTATCAGGCCAGCGCCCAGGGCAAGTGATCGAACCATCAGAAGTAGCGGAGCTACGACGAGCACCGCGGAATCCTGCCGAGCGATCCTTCGGAGGAGCCCGAGGGCACTCAGACAGAATCCCAGGACGCACCCCGCGACTGCCCACAGCGATCCGCTCCACACGAGGCTGAACAGAATCAGTAGCAGAGCAAGACCAGCCAGGAGGATCTGGACCTTCAGCATCTGAGGGGTGTGTGAGTCACGCACGGCCCGCTCGGGATGCGATCGCAGGAGATAGGCCTTCCAGTACCCGATGCCAAACTTTCGCCGCCAGTACTCGGGCAATGTCCTGTCGTGTGTGTGGTAAACAATCGCCTCGGGGACAAACACCATCCGATAGCCCTTCCGGGCCAGTCGAAACGAGAACTCCTGGTCTTCGACGGATGCCGTGGGAAAGGAGGGATCGAAACCATGGTTCGCGATGAACACGTCACGTCGGAAGGCAGCGGAGTAGGTGTCTACGAAATCGATGTACGTCTGTCTCGACATCCGGTCGTAGCGCTCTTCGTACTCGCATTCAACGAATCGAGCGACCAGCTCCCTCTGATGGGTACGGTACGCCCCCTTGGCCCCCACGACTCGCGGTGCATCGAGAGCCCTCACCATTCGTGCGAGCCACTCGGGTTGTGGCACACAGTCGGCGTCGGTGAAACACAGTATCTCACCTTGAGCAGCTTGCGCTCCCCGGTTCCGAGCCGCCGCTGGTCCGGCGTTGGCCTGACGAATCACCTGCACACCGTGAGCCGAGGCTATGGCGGCGGAACCATCGGTTGACCCATCATCCACAACGATGATCTCGTACGAGTCGGATGGCAAGGTCTGCTGCTTCAGAGCGGAGAGGCACGCATCCAGCGATGCCTCACCGTTGTAGACTGGGATAACGACTGACGCCTTCAGGTGCTCTCCCTCCGCAATCGACTGTACCGTAGCGACATTACAGACACTCTCACTACACGTTGCTCAGGCGTCCTCCCCGTGCTGGGTCGTTGGGACGGTATTGACGCATTCAGCATTTGTCATTATACTATGGGCTTGATCAAGATCAAGCGTACCTTACCGATGCGATGAGAGTTCTTTTCCTCAACCCTCCATTCCTGCCCAAGTTCTCCAGGTCGCAACGTAGCCCTGCGGTGATACGAAGCGGTGTGCTCTACTACCCGCTCTGGCTTGCTCAAGCCGCCGGGTTGTGTGAGCAGCATGGGTACGAGATCCGGCTGCTTGACGCACCAGCCGCACGCAGCCGCCTGGAAGACGTTGTCGCCGTCAGTCGCAGCTTCGCGCCTCAGCTAATCATCCTGGACACAAGTACGCCCAGTATCCAGAGCGACATCAAGGTCGCCGAGGCGATCAAGGCGTCTTGTCCGGCGACTTCGATCATCGCGGTCGGGCCGCACGCTTCTGCCCTCCCCGCTGAGACGCTCGCCGCAGGAACCTCGCTGGACGCCATAGCTCGTGGTGAGTACGACCTCACGGTCTTGGAAGCGGCCCAAGCGGTGGAGGGTGGGGCAGGACTAGAGCATGTTCTCGGCTTAACGGTCAGACTGACGGATGGATCAATCCTGCACAATCCCGATCGAGCGCTGATCGAGAACCTTGACGACCTCCCATTTGTGAGCAAGGTCTACCAGAAGCATCTGAACGTAGCAGACTACTTCTACTCAATTACTCAGTACCCGGAAGTCGCTTTGGTGACTGGGCGAGGATGTCCGTATGGATGCACCTACTGCGTGTGGCCGCAGACGCTCACTGGACGTCGCTATCGTGTCCGCAGCGTTAAGCACGTGGTCGATGAGTTCGAGTTCATCGCCACGGAGATGCCAGAAGTGAGAGAGGTGTTCATCGAGGACGATACGCTGACAGCGAATCCAAAGCGAGCTGTTGCCCTGGCTGAGGAGCTGATCCGCCGGGATATCCATCTGGCTTTCACCGCCAATTCGCGCGCAGACGTCGATTACGAGACCTTGAGATGTCTACACGCGGCGGGGCTCCGACTGCTCTGCGTAGGATTCGAGAGTGGTGAGCAGAGCATCCTCGACCGCATGCAGAAGGGGATCCGCATCGAGCAGTTTCACGAGTTCCGGGCCGCCGCTCGCAAAGCCGGTGTTCTGGTACACGGCTGCTTCATGGCAGGCTACCCTGGAGAGACGCGCGAGTCGCTGGCGGCGACGCTCCGTCTTGCGCTCGAGCTTGATCCGGATACGGCGCAGTTCTTCCCTTTGATGGTTTACCCAGGCACTGTCGCGTACGACTATGTCAGACGCAACGGTATGCTGATCACTGAGGACTATCGGCAGTGGTTGACCGACGACGGGTTACACCGCTCGACCGTGACACTGCCCACCATCTCGAGCGAGGAGCTGATCGCGTGGTGTGATCACGCCCGACGCGTCTTCTACACCCGGCCACGGTACCTACTGGCCAAGACCGGGCAGATTGCCCGCCATCCGGGAGAAGCCCGGCGAATACTGAAGTCGGCTGGTGTGTTCCTGCACTATCTCTTCCGACCTACGCTCAACGGATCATAAGCCATTGAGTACGCGCTGGTAGAGATCGAGCGTCCGGTGCACCATGCGATCCACCGAATAGCGGGCCTCGACGATTCGCCGGCCCGTCCTACCCATCTCGGCGGCACTGTCTGGGTGATCGAGAAGCCAGACTACCCGGTCGGCCCAGGCATCGGGATCGCCCGCAGCGACCAGGAATCCGTTCTGACCGTCTTCGACGACTTCACGGCATCCGTTGACGGCGGTGGCGACGACCGTCCGACTCCGCGCCATTGCCTCCAACAGAGCGTACGGAGTACCCTCCCAGCGGGAGGTCAATGTCACCACCTGAGCTCCTACCATCAGGTCACGGGCTGAGTCCTGCCAGCCCATCAAGTGGACCTGACCCGTCAGGCCCAGTTCACGGATGCGAGACACAACCGCGCCGTGAAGTGGTCCTTCTCCCACCAGAGCGAAGTGTACGCCCGGGCGACTCGCGACTACGCGCCGCGCGCCTTCAACAAACGCGAGCGGGTCCTTCTGAGGGCTCAGTCGGCCTACCTGCATCACAAGCGCCTGGTCGCGCCTGATACCTAGAGATGCCCGCATACTCTCCGCAAGTGATACGTCCGGTTGACAGTCGATGGGTACCCCGTTGGGAATCGTAACAATCTTGTGGCTGGGGATGCGCCAGCCCTCCATACGTCTCCGGTCACCGTCATTGACCGCGATGATCCGGTCGGTCACCAAGCTGAGCAGCCATTCCAGTCTGGCGTAAACGGGTTGCCAAGCTGTGCGACGAATCTCGATGACTTGCGGTGTGTACACAATGGGGCGCGCACCGATCGCAGACGCCACACAACGGCCCAGGAGCCCAGCCTCCTGGCTGTGGATGTGCACCAGGTCGAAGCGCCCAGTCCGAATCAACCGGACTACGTCCCGGATCGATGCGGCTGGCCAGAGGATCTTGGTCATACGGACTGGAATGACGACCACTCCTGAACCCTGCAGTGCAGTGGCGCTGCCCCGCAGCTCCTGAGGAAGAACCACCGCCACGTGGTGCCCCAGCTGCACTAACCCTCGGGCGAGCGATACCACGTGTGTCGTCTGACCGGCAGGAGCCGGCTCATAGTAGAGTAAGAGGACTCTCAGCACGCTGCCCCCCCCGACTGCGCAGCGGTCGCAGCACGCTCAACGAACCAATGGCGCAGAGCACCGTCATCCACGGTCGCGCTGGCTCGAATGTACTGACGCTTCCGGACAGCATCTGGCGCCGCTGCGATCAGGTCCAGCAGTCCCATCAGAGTCAGCGGGCGAGCCATCGCCGCGTAGGCAAGCCTTGGAATCTCGGCAGTGACTATCCAGGGCAGGTCCAAGAGGAAGTGACCCAGCGTGTCGTTCCGGATTGTCATCAGATACCGATTGCGGAGCGCCAGGCGTGGGCCGCTGCCCGCCTTACGCGCATGCCCCCGCTTGCGGAGCGTGTCTCCCCATCCACGGACGTGCTCGCATACCGCCGTTGGAACAAACACACAACGCCATCCCCGCAGCCCCGCCCGCCAGGCAAGGTCCGCATCCTCATAGTATGCGAAGAACCTCTCGTCGAGGAATTGCCCATCGATCGCCACATCGTCGAGCATAGTCCGGCGATAGATAGCGGCTGCTCCGCACGCGCCGAACACCTCAACCATTCGATCGTACTGGCCTGCGTCCATCTGGCCCTGACCACGGTCATATGTCCGGCGACGACGATCGACGAAGAGGCCGGTTGAGTCTAGCACCGCTGGATCATCGGCGCGCAACAGCTTGGGGGCCGCCGAACCAATACGCGGATCTGCCTCCATAGCGTCAACGAGTGCGGACAGAAAGCCGGGACGGACAAACACATCCGGATTCAGCGAGAGCATGTACTGCCCACCGGCAGCCTTGACGCCCGAGTTGAATGCCCGCGAGAAGCCGACATTCTCTGACATCCGAAGCAGCCGCGCCCGTGAGGCGTGGCGGGATAGCTTCTGGACAGACCCGTCTGTGGACGCGTTGTCAACCACAACCACTTCCAGGTCCGGGCCTTGCTGAGCGCACAGCGCCTCGAGACAACTCTCAAGGTACGCTCCGTGATTCCAGTTGACAATGATCGCTGAGATCGTTGGCCTACTGCTCATTGACAGTGCGAGCCAGATGAGCAGCTACGCCCACCAGGACCCAGAAGAAGGCGTTTACCTGCTTCACCTCAAGATTCTGGTACACCCAACCTTCGATAAACACGATCAACAGGCTGGTCAGAACCCCGAGAATCAATGTCCTCTGGGCGGCGCCTTGCGTGCGCGACAGAGCCCTCATTCCGACGCGGGCAATCTCGAACCACAGCCAGCCCCAGACAACGAGTCCCGGTAGGCCTAACTCAACCAACGACTTAAGCACCTGGCTCTCGGTGACCAGAGCGGTTTGAGGTTGTGTCCTAAGGGCCGCCACGCCGGTGCTCCCCAGCCCACGACCGAGGATGGGTGCATTCAGCCACGCACGCACACCCTGGCTCCAGGCTGCCAGTCGATCGCGATTTGTCTCGTCCGTCGACCAGTTCAGGATGGATTGGGTATGTCGAAGAATCGCGCCCCCTCCTTGAGACGACTCGAAGAGCTCAGCGTCGACCACACCGACCTGAAGATCGGACCATCCGCTCCAGTCAAAGCCCCAATCTCCGGCTGGTCCTCCGGTAGTGGCCAGCAGCACTTCCACGTCCTGGCCTGCCCAGTCCGATAGATCGAGAACGTAGTTCCGCCAGCGACGATCACTTGGATTCTGCTTGGGGTTGACGTATCGACTGAAGACCAAGGTCCTGTCCTGGGCGCCGGCGTCCACGTAGATCCGGAACTCCACGCCGTCGCCGTACTCAGTACCCCACACCTCGGGAGAGATCGCGATCGCGTACTTCAGCGCGCCGCTCTCGGGGACTTCGACCTCGTAGGCAATCTCTGCTTCGCCGGACTCCGAAGGATGGAGGAACACCACCTCGCGCGTGTCGTCGGCCAGGCTCACAGGGTCCTGGAGGGTCCACGTCTGAGTCTCAGCATCCGCCCCCTTGGGTTGCGCACTGAGTAAGCTGTTGCGTTCAGCGACCTCGATGTCCGCGTACGCGACGCTCGATAGCTCGATAATCCGGTTTTCTGTAGCCACCTCGGCATTCCTGGTGGAAATCGCGGCGATTCCCCAGACCAGCCCAGCGATCGCGAGCACGCCAGCCACAGCGAAAAGCATCCTGCGGTCGCCATACCGAAAGACCATGGCCGAACCGAATGCAGCCAGGCCGATGAGCGTGGCAACCCATATACCCCGACTGAAAGTCAGCACAATGCACATTGCCATCAGCACGGCGGATAGGGCGGCGAACACGCGCGCTCGGCCGCTGGCGGGGCCATCGTCCAGTGGGTGTATCGCGAGGGCTGTCGCGATCGGTAACAGAAGCCCCAGTGTGTTAGCTAAGGTAGTGGGCGAGTCGAAAGTGAAATACACGCGCCGGACGTGTGTCCCGTAGATGTACATGTCGGGCGATCCGAGACGCTCCACCATTTCGCTGGATGGCCACAGCGCCCTGTTCAGCATGAACTCAGCGATCCCGCCCAATGCGATGAGGGCGCCCAGCCCGACCAGCAACCACAACAGCCTGGACAACCACACGGGCCGGTCCTCCAGGACGGCAGGAATGAGCCAGGCCAGGGGCAGATACATCACGGAGATGTAGAGTCCCCACGCCGTGGTCCACCCCGTGCGCTCCAGCAGGGCATGAGCAAGAAGTAGCACCAGATAGGCCCCGATGGCCAGGTCCACGGTCGTTCTTGTCAACGTCAGCCGGCGCTTGACAACACAGAGTGCTACCCATCCCAGCAGAACCAGGCCAAGCACGCCTTCCTTCCAGTAGGTGCCTACGGGATCGGGTAGGAGTCGTTTGATCACCAGGTGGAACGGCATTAGCGCTAGAAACAGCGCGAGTCCGGCTCCCATGGCGATGGTGATCTGCCGCGAAGGAAGGCCACGGTCTCGTTGATCCATTACGACAATCTCCTCTCCCATCGTGTCAACGTAGCGAGGGCCGCAACATAGAGCGCCCCCCCGGCGATTCCGCCTGCCCCGATCTGAATAACGGTATGTGTTGCCATCGCCTGTCGCCCAACGAGGTAGCTTGCGATGGCTGCGATGGCCGCCGCCAGACTCGAGAGTGCGACCTGCCGCCACCATGCGCTCCCAAGAAAAGAGCCTATCCGCCTGCGAACGATGGCGCCGAGCACCACGGCCTGCAGCGTCAGCCCAATGAACGCTGAGATCGCGAGGCCATTATACCCGAAGGATGCTGTGAGTACAAAGCTCGCCGCGATGCGGATAGCTGTCTGCATCAGGTTCACCGATATCACGACGTGGGAAAGGCGTCCAGCATACACCGTGCGCCACAGCGGCTGGCACAGCGCATCTGAGAGCACGGCCAATGCGTACCAGAACAGAGGCCCTGCAACAGCCAATGTCGCCGATGGTCCGAAGGCTCCATGCTCAAGCAAGAGTTCGATGAGCGGCTGACGCAGGACGATCAAGAACAACGCAGCGGGAACTCCGATCACCCATGCAAGGCGTAATGCGTCGGATAGGCTTCCTCTGGCTGCAATGACATCATCGTCGGCCAACTGCTCGCTGACGCGCGGGAATACGGCTGTCGACACCGCCAGGCCGCTGATCTGTCCAACGGCCAGCGCGATATGATAGGCGTAGTTGAGCGACGAGGCGCTGCCTGTCCCCAACTGAGTAGCCATCGCGCGATCCACCAGAAGCACGATGTGATGGACCGCGTAGCCAATCAGCATCGGCCCAGCGAGTCGCGCGAAATCCCGGACCGTAGGCTCTGGCCGGACTGAGATCCAGTCAAACCCTTGCGGCCTGTGTCGCCAGACAAGGGGTAACAGAAGCCCCAAGGCCAGCACGGTTCCGACGACAACCCCCCACGCCGCCAGATGTAGGGGAAGCAGAGCAATGGGCGCCAGCAAGGTCGCCGCGAATCCCACGTTGAATGCCCCTGTACCCAATGCGGGTCGCCAGAACCGGCGATAGACCTGGAGAATGGGACCAAACAGCGACACCAGCCCCATCAGAACGATGGCTGGCAGCATCAACCGCGACACGGCCACCGCGTGGCTCACCTGTTCATCACGGAATCCTGGCGCCAGAATTGGCAGATAGACAGGTGTGGTTACCGCGGCAAGTAGGGTGATGACGGCAAGGACAGCTACGAGGAGCAAGGATATCTGGAACGCAAGCCGCCAGGCCGACGTGTCCCCCTCCCTCAGCCGCAGCGAAGCAAACAGCGGGAGGAAGGCCGGCGTCAGGACAATGGGCAGCGCTACGCTGACAAACTCAGGGAGTATGTACGCAACCAGAAATGTGTCAGCGGCGGCTCCGACGCCCAGTCTAGAGGCTAACACAGCCTGGCGAGCGAAGCCCGTCAGAGATGCGATGACCAATCCGAGCGCCACCACTGCAGTAGCACGATAGTCGCTCCGTTGCATGGACCTCCAATCGAATACAGCCAGCTGGAGCTCGCAGACGGTAGAGAAACAGACCGCCGCCAGCATAGGCGAATGATACCGCGTCACCGCTTGATGGACAAGCACGGACCAAGGAGGCGCTCAGGCGGCGCCGCTTGCGTTGGCCTCTGCAGGAGTCGCTCGCCGTTTGGCGCATATGAGGGGCGAGCGTATAATCCAACGATACTCGCACGATTCACTCGAGGAGGGCCAATGGCTCAAGCTGATCTCGTCCTGCTGGGCGGCACAGTCGTCACGATGGATGGCGCCGGAAACGTCTACACGCCGGGAGCGGTAGCTGTCTCCGGGAACTCCATCGTCGCGGTGGGCCCGGAGCGGGAGGTCGTGCGCGAGTACCAGGGCGCTGAGGAGTTGACCTGCAGCGGATGCGCGGTGATCCCTGGTCTGATCAACGGTCACACACACGCGCCGATGACGCTTCTGCGAGGACTGGCGAATGACCTGCGGCTCGATGTCTGGTTGGTTGGGTATATGATGCCCGCAGAACGCGAGTTCGTGCGTCCCGACTTCTGTTGGCTTGGAACGCAGCTGGCGTGTGCTGAGATGATCCAGTCCGGGGTCACCTGCTTTGGTGACATGTACTACTTCGAGGAGACCGTTGCAGATTCGGCGGCCCAGGCTGGCATGCGGGCGGTCTGCGCCCAATCGATACTGAAGTTCGCCACGCCCGATGCCGGGAGTTACGATCAAGCACTGGAACTGACCAGGGATTTTGTTACGCGGTGGAAGGGACACGAGCTGATCACCCCTGCGGTCGGCCCTCACGCAGCATACACCTCGACGGTCGAGATGCTTCAAGACTGCGCCCAGTTAGCGCTTGCTGAGGATGTCCCCATTCACATCCACATAGCGGAGACGGCCGAGGAAGTCGCCAGACAGCGCGCGGAGTACGGCATGCCTGTGGTACCCTGGGTGAAGAAGCAGGGACTGTTTGGAGCGCGCGTAACCGCTGCCCACTGTGTCCATCTGGATGAGGGTGAGTTGTACACGCTGCTTCACCACGACGTGGGTGTCGTACACAGTCCCACAAGCAATCTCAAGCTTGCCAGCGGATTCGCTCCGGTGACCCGGATGCTCGAACTCGGCATTCCGGTCGGCATTGGAACCGATGGGAGTGCAAGCAACAATGATCTGGACATACTTGAAGAGACGAGGCTGGCCGCGCTGCTCGCTAAGGGCATCACCGGTGATCCAACCGCGGTCTCAGCTCAACAGGCACTTGAGATGGCGACGACCATGGGAGCAAGAGCCCTTGGCCTGGATCAGATCACTGGCTCGATTGAGATCGGAAAGCGAGCCGATCTGGCCGTCATTGATCTCAATACAGTTCACCTGACTCCGCGATTTGATGACACTGCGTCGAGCATCTATGCGCTGATCGTCTACGGAGCCAAGAGCGCCGATATTCTGCACGTTCTGTGTCACGGTCGCTGGCTCATGCGGGATCGGCAAGTACTGACTGTGGACACTGAGTACGCACGCAGAGAGGCGCAGCGCGTTGCCAACAAGGTGAGCTCATTCATTGTGGCGCGTGAGGAAAGCATACTGAGCAAGCTCCTGGCCCTTAGCGATGTCTCGCAGGGACGCGCCTTCGAGGTGCAGGTCAAGGTACAGCTCTCCGCGGACGATCTGAGCTCCGTGGAAGATGCGATCGAGAGTGGGTTACTGGCGGTGGTGCGATCCAGCGTCAGACGCCAGTACGACGCCTACCTGATCCTCGATGATGTGGACCACAGCCGGATTCGATATCGGGAGGATGAGGTTCTCTCGTCGGATGGCGAACACGTCGAGAGCGTGGAGTATCGGCTGACTCTTACGGGCTCCATCAGGGAACGCGAGTACGACAATCTGGTCATTCTCAGCCAGTCACGATACGATGCTCCCGCCACTCACAGCCTGAGGTTCTACAAGGAGTACTTCGACCCGGCTCAGACGGTCGAGGTCTCGAAGCGGCGGCGCAGGTACCACATTCGTTTTGGGGGTACCGCGTTCGCGCTCAACATTGACCAGATCATCCAGCCGAGCTGGTCCACGCATTTCCTGGAGATCAAGAGTCGCACATGGTCCAGCCAGGACGCGGAGCGCAAGGCAGCACTCATCGGCGAGCTTCTGCATTCGCTTGCGTTGACGCATATGCAGCCGGTTAAGGAGGAGTACCCGGACCTGGTTCTGGGCCGTGTTGTGGGAGCGCCGGATTCCCGAAATGAGAGCTAGATCAACCGTCTCCACGCTGGTCACCGCTCGGCGTCAGTCTGCGAGCAACCCAAGCAGGTGACGGCCGATCTCGTAAGCGTCCCGAGTCGCAGCCGTGTGTTCGAGAAGAACAACACAGACAAGGGGGGGGGCGTCGCGGACACCCAGGATGCCTGAGAACCACGTGTGCATCATCCGTTGATGCCCCGCGATGGCTACATCGGTCCGAAATATGAGCGAACCATCCGTCTCCCAGAGCTGCAGCACCTCACGGGTCGACCCCTGAGATGCAACCGCCCGGGTCGCTACGTTGGGCTCAAGCCGGCGCCAGATGCCAGGAGACTCCTCGACCCGATCGACGACATGGACCTGCGGCATCTCACCCCCATTGGCCAACGCAGCAACGGCGAGCGAGACCTGTAATGGCGATACCGTAAGGTCACCCTGACCGACTGCCTCGAGCTTGATGGAATGGCTGTCTAGGAATTCGTCGTCCCGCCACTCTGGCCCGTCGGTGAGCAGCCCGTCAACGGCTGGAGCTCTCGTCAAATGCCATCGCTCGAGCGCCCGCCGGATGCCGCCTGCGCCCAGTTCCGTGCCTAGCTCCGCCGCCAACGCAGGGCAACCAGAGGCATAGGCCCCCGCCACTGTGGTCTCACTCGGGACCTGCAGACATCTCACAGACGTCCCGTTGATTGACAGAGGGTCTGTCGCACCAGCGACTGCCGATTCGAGCGTGACCAAGCCGTCGGTGAGCGCTTCGGCCAGCAGGTATGTCTGCACCAGTGTGCCCGGCTGATACAACCCTTGTGTCGCCCGGTTCACCAGAGGCGATTGAGAATCTTCGACCAGACCTGCCCAGCTCTCGTCGAGGGACCGAGCATCGAAGGTAGGGCTCGATGCCATTGCCAGGAGCGCGCCGGTCCGTGCATCCATCACAATCGCCGCCCCAGATCTACCCTGCAACGCTCGTTGAGCCTCGGTCTGAAGATCAGGGTCCAGCGTGAGTTGAACACCACGCCCGCGAACCGGGAGGCGCCGGAGATCACGCCACACTCTGAGCAGGACCAATTCATCCTCAGTACCCGTCAGAACAGGGTCATAGGTGGCCTCGATGCCACTGGTCCCATATCGCAGGCTGTAGTAGCCGACCACAGGCGCGGCCTCGGGCACCAGGTAGGTTCGTGTCACCAGGCCATCGGTGTCCACCTGGGCCCCAGCCAGCTCGGTCCCATCGCTGCCCAGAATGGCCCCACGAACAACTCGTTGCTGTGAGAGAACTCGCCTCGGATTGTCCGGGCGGAGCCACAGTGCATCTGACCTGACATAGGCCCAATAGCCAGACCCCAGGGCAACCAGACCGAACAGGGCCAGCAGGAAGCGCGCCAGACCGCGAATCGGAAGGCTCCCCGCCGCGACATGCTCGGGCCTGCCAACTGAGCGTTGTTCACCGGAAACGCGCAGCACGAGGCCAAGCGCTATGGACGTGATCAATAAGGAGCTACCCCCATACGAGACAAAGGGGAGCGTCACGCCCGTTATTGGTGCCAGTTTGCCGTTGCCGGCCATGATCGTGAGAGCCTGGATGGCGATCCCGGAGGTCAGACCGGCCACGAGCAGTCGCTCATAAAGCCTTGGGGTTCGTGAGGCAGCCCGGAACCCCCTCGCAGTGATAATGCCGAACAGCGCAATCACGGCGACTATCCCCGCAAGTCCGAGCTCCTCCGCGATCGCTGCGAACGAGAAGTCCGTGTGAACGGCGGGGATGTACGTCGGGACCCCCATGCCAAGACCTGTTCCGAGAAGCCTACCGGCGCCGAATGCGAGGAGGGACTGGACAATCTGGTAGGCCCGGTCAGCAGCATCAGGCCACGGGTTAAGCCAGGCATCGACCCTCAACGCAACGTGATCCGAGAGGTAGTATCCGGCCACGCCTGCTGCGATGAAGAGCGCAAGGCCCACCACAATATAGCCTAACCTATCGGTCGCAAGGTAGAACATGCTCAGGAAGGTGAAGAAGAAGAGCATCGCAGCGCCAAGATCCTGCTGCCAGGCGAGCAGCACGAGTGCGATGCCGAACATCGTCACCAGCGGACCAATGTAGGTCAGGACCGCCAGCCTCGAAGCGCCGGACTCGGTCCGCTGAGCCACCAGCTCGCGCTTGTCGCTTAGGTAGGATGCCACATACGCGACCATGAGTAGCTTAAGGAGCTCGGACGGCTGGAAGTAGTAGTGCGTCCCGAGGCCAAGCCACAGTCTTGGCCCATATCCCGAAGGGTTCACACCCAGCACCAGTGTAGCAGCCAGTAGCGCCAGGCCACCAAGTAGCCAGGTGTAACGGAATCGCTGAAGCCAACGCAGGTCGGAGCCCATGAGGGAGACGCACCCCAGTGCGAGTGCACAGATGACGACCCAGGCGACCTGACGCAGAAGGAAGTTCGGTGCGAGTCTGGCGACCAGCAGGAGCCCCAAGGCAGTAAGCATAGCTGCCGACGGCAGAATCACCGGGTCTCTGGTAGGCAGTCGCCTCGACAGAACGAGATGCAGGCTGCCAAACGAAATCGTCAGCGGGAGGACGATCAACGCCGCTGTGGTCGTAGAGACGGACGCATTGCAGATTGTGGGGGCTGCATCGCACGCTCGGAGAAGAAGCGCGCCTGTGACCGCGAATGCCAACACGAGACCGAGCAGGAATCTCTCGCGCTGGTTGGAGTCTGCGTCGGCCACGCGGCGAATAGACGCCTGCAGCCTCTTGGGTCGCACTACATCGGATCGCGGTAGCAAGTCTTCAATCCCCTGGCGGCTCTGTGTCCTACGTGAGGTACTTGCCGACTATCGGCGCCAGGTCTCGTACCACCGCGTTCGGAATCGCATCACGCTGAGTAATCAACGCTGTAGAGAGAGCTGCACCACACTCACAGTGGCGGGTCGCCTGGGCGCCCATCTTGGCCAGAAGCCGCAAGGCTTCCTGAGCCACGGCTGTGTTGTTCGCCAGCGTGGTCAGGAGCGCGTCGACACTGACTGGGTCTTCCGTCTCATGCCACACGTCATAGTCTGTGACGTGAGCCATCACGGCATAGCACATCTCCGCCTCACGAGCGAGGAACGCCTCGGGCGATGTCGTCATCCCAATGATGTCCATGCCCCAGGCGCGAAACACGTGGCTCTCTCCCCGAGTCGAGAAGCGCGGCCCCTCGATCGTAATGAATCGCCCGCCCGTGTGCACGACGCCGCCTGCTTCGCGTACCGCACTCACGACCAGCGCCGAGAGGCGCGCACAGAATGGATCCGCGACACCCACGTGAGCGACAAGCCCGTCACCAAAGAAGGTGTTGGGGCGCCTCTTGGTGAAATCGAACAGCTGATCTGGAACAACGACCTCCCCCGGGTGCAAGTGCTCGCGGAGTGAACCACACGCCGACACCGAGATCACCTGTTCGACTCCCAGCGTCTTGAGCGCGTAGATGTTGGCGCGAGAGTTCACTTCAGTGGGCAGAATCCGGTGTCCCCGTCCGTGCCGCGCCAGGAACGCAACCCTGACCCCCTCGAGGGCGCCGACGACAATGTCGTCCGATGGATCTCCGAAGGGCGTCTGGATGCGATGTTCCTCGACTTCCTGAAGGCCTTCCATCGCGTAGAGACCCGATCCTCCAATTACCCCGATTCTAACGCTACTGTCCGACATGTCGTTTCTCCTTGATGACCTGTGATCGTGCTTGTGGCAGTCAGGTGCTCCAGCACGAGCTGCTCATTGCTGGGGTCTGGATTGCGGAGGAGGTCACTGCGCTGACGGGCTCCAGGTTGGCCAGTTCGTCTGGTAGACGACCAGCCGCGGGCCTCCCGCAATCGTGTTTCGTGTTAGCTCGACGCTATGGACTGGCTCGAGCCAGTCAGAGTGGGACACCAACTCTGGGAACCAGTTAGGGAAGACAACCGCGTAATCCACACCCTCGCGCGCCATGAACCGGGCCAGCCCGCCCGCAGCATCCTCGCCGCGAAGTATGGGCACTACCTCTGGTGTAACCAGTCCGGCCAGGTCCACGGCGTACCGTCTCGAGATATACGTGATCGCTCCGATATCGTTAAGCGCCAGAACCGCTTCCTCCGGCGTGTGGGCATCGATCCAGAGCCCAACCTCCACGTGCATGCTGGAGATGTTGTCCACGTTCCAGGCGTACTGCTGGGCCATGGTCGGCAGACGCCAGGCCGTCGCAAGCAGAGCGAGCGCGCAGCCGGCAACCCGCCAACGCTTCAACGCATCGGCGACCGTGCGCCAGCGATAGCTGACCCATTCATGGAACTCGCGCACGCCGTAGCACGCCACAGCAGCGTTGAACGGAATCAGGGGCATAAGGTACCGACCGTGCTGATACGGAATGGCGTGGATGAGGGCGTATCCGATCGGCAATCCCACGCACCAAAGCACCAACACCGGCTTCTGCGGCGCGAGCAGGATCAGGCCGAACACGAAGAAGGGCATCAGGAGCACGTTGTCGAGAATCAGGTACTTGGCGGCAACACTGAGAAACGACCAGTCGATGCGAGTACTCACTCCAACCTTCGCGTGATACGTGTTCGGCAGCAAATGGCCACTACTCACGAAGCTGAACACGATGTATGGCATGACCACAACGCAGTACAGAAGTCCCGGCCATACGAGCTGACGAATGGTGCTGCACCCACGCCGAGCTCGATGGCGAACCTGTGTCAGCAACGAGTCGGTGAACACAAGGGCAGACAACAAGTACCCCTCAGGACGGGCTAGCGTGGCCAACCCGAGGAGTAGCGCGGTGGACCATCGAAGCACACGATCCCGACGGTCGGTCAGGTAGCTGCGCACGCTCAGAAGAGCCAGGGTAGTGAAGACCCCAGTTTCGAGGGCCGACAAGCCTGCCCAGACTAGACGTCCGTTGAGCGCCACAACCAGCCCACTCAGCCAGGCCAGCCAGTCGCATCGCACTAATGACCTGGCCAGAGCATAGGTGGCCAGGGGAATCGCCAGATAGGTGACCGCACTCAGTACTTGTCCGGCCAGCGGAAACGAACCACCCGCCCAGTACACGGCGGCTAGCATCAGGGTCCAGAGGGGAGATGTCGAACCCGCTGTCGGCTCCCCGGGGTTAAAGGCGAATCCCGTGCCCTCGGCGATGTTCCGAGCGAACTGGAAATGGATCCAGGCGTCATCCAAAGGGACACCGGATCGGCCCTGCGTGAGCGAGTAACCCGTGATCCAGAAGCCTACGATCGCGGCTACGCACGTCCCGCATACCGCAATTGGCCAAAGTGCTGCCGCACACCTCCGGGAGTCCACCTCCGTCACATCGTCCCCCGGTACGCGCCCCCGTCAACCAGCAGGCTAACGCCTGTGATGAACGACGCAGCTGGCGAAACGAGGAAGGCTGCTGCGTTGGCGAACTCCTCCGGTGTTCCCATTCTCCCCAGCGGGATATCGGCGATGATCGACTGGGCTTCGTGCTCGGGCGTGGTTCCAGAACGCGCGGCTCGGTCGCTCAGCAACTGAGTGACGCGTTCAGTCGCGGTCCATCCGGGACAGATCGCGTTGACCCGGATGTGATCTGCGGCCAGCTCGTCAGCCAACGACTTGACCAGGCCGACCACAGCAAGACGCAGGCTATTGGAGAGCACCAACCTCGGCAACGGCTGCTTGACGCTCATCGAGGCGATGGCCAGGATTGCTCCCGCCCGCTGCTCCCTGAGGATAGGCGCCGCCTCGCGGCACAGCGTCACAACACTCATCAGCGTCAGATCGATTGCCGAATTCCAGGCATCCGGGTCGACCTCGAGAAAGCCGCCTGGAGGCGGCCCCCCCGCGTTCGCCACTACGATATCAAGCCGGCCGAACGTGTCGTGCGTCTCGTAGACAAATTGAGTGATCTGGTCACGCTGTGTGACATCGGCGGTGACCGCGAGGACGTCGCTCCCTGTCTGCGCACGGATCTCCGAGGCCGTCTGGACGAGTGCCTCGCTGCCGCGGGCACAGATGGCTACATTCGCCCCCTCCAGTGCAAGCCGGTGGGCCACTGCTCTCCCAAGACCACGACTTGCTGCTGTGATTAGCGCCGTCTTTCCCGCCAGTCCTAGGTCCATCTATCCCAACTCCAATCTGAATTGCGTTTTGCCCACACCGATGAGATCGCCGGTACTGACAACAGTCGGCTCGGTGATGGGGTGTCCATTCAGAAATGTGTTGTTGCGGCTCCCCTGATCCTCCAACCACCATTGACCCTCACGCCAGGCCAACAAGCTATGTCGGCTGGAGGTAAAGGTATCCGGAACAACGACAACATTGTCGGGTGACCGGCCGATCGAGGTCAGCCGCTGCAGTCCGAAGATGGCGCCTGCCACGATCTCGGGGGCCTCACTGGCGACGACGACCAGACGCCCCTCAACCGGCGTTCCTGTCGAGGTACGCCGGCGGTGGCCCAAATCCACCGCAAGCAGCACGAGGACGGCTGCCAGAAACAAGTATAGCGTGGCCAACAGAATCAGCCGCAGAGCGAGAAGCGCAATGTCCATGGCCTACTCGGTCGTCGAAGGGTCCCCGTGGAGCGGAGGGGTATCCTCCGCACCTGGCAGAGGAAACGGGGTGGGGGGGTCTTCACCATAGATCAGCTCCACGCCCGCAAGCGAGATCACATCGCCTGAGTGGAGCACACACTCCTCAACCGGATAGCCATTGATCAGCGTGCCTCCTGAGCTGCCCAGGTCATAGAGCACGTACCTCCCGAACCGAAGTCGAAGCTGAGCGTGTTCACGGGACACCCGAGCGTCCTCAATAATGACGGTGTTGCCCAGACCACGTCCGATAGTGACCAATGGGCGCACGAGATTGATGTGCCGCGTGCCATCGACGATTAGAAATGGACGACCTCGCGGCGCCTCGCCAGAAGGAATCGCCTCATCACCCTCTCCTGTCCTCTTAGCAGACCCCATCTCCGTCGTTCTCTCCAATGGTTCGAACTCGTGCAGGTGACGGGCGGTGATGGAAGCCTCGCGAAAATTGACCGATGGATCCGGCAGCAAGTAGATGACCGGCCTGGCGACGAGGACAAGCCCTCGCGCGCGCGCGAGTGACTGCACGTGTCCGGCAATCTCCTCGGATATCGCCGCTCTATCCTCTCCCAAAGCATCATAGTCCCGCGGATGCAGACTCACCCAGTAGAGCGTCGGCGCCAGGCTGGCGCCGTCAGTTCCCTCAATCTGATGGTCATCCATTATGCGGGCGATGCGGGCGGCAACCTCCAGCGGGGGCAGCCGACTGGCGAACAAGCGTGAGAACGTTCCTTCAACCAAGCGCTCCGCCAGTGCCTCGAATGCAGCGATCTTGTTCATCGACGCTGATTATAGTGTGTCGAGGCCTAAATGACAAGCCGACCGCCACAGAGATGCAGCAACAGATCTCTGCGCGGTCACACTGTACCTCCAGATCGGTCGGTCGGGCGTGGCCGGCGGGAAGGAGAGCGGCCCGAAGCTTGAATAGTCATTGACTCTGTGATACCATTATGGTTGAAATGAGTGCAGGCTTCGAGGAGATTGAGCATACCGCAGACATCGCGATTCGCGCCTGGGGCGATGACTTGGCTAGTCTGTTTGCGAGCGCCGCCTACGGTATGGCGTGCCAGCTCACCGAGATGTCGACGGTCCAGATCAGCCGGTCGATGCCGATCGTGTTGGCAGCCGTCGATGCCGAGGCACTCTTGGTCAAGTTCCTGAACGAGCTGCTGTTTCACTGCGAACAGGAGCACGTGGTGTTTGCTCGATTCTGTCCGCTCGAAGTGAGCGAGACTGAGGTGGCAACACGCGCCCACGGTGGTGTCCCGTCGGTGCGACGAGCCCACATCAAGGCCGTGACGTTCAGCGATCTCAAGATCGTCAGGATTGGGGGGCAGCTCGAGGCCACCATCGTGTTTGATGTGTGAGGAGTAAGGGACTATGGTGAGGAGGCAGGACTTCGGACGGATCGATGAGTTCATATGGGAGGCGCCGCGCACGACACGGGATGATATGCGCGTCCCGGCCTGGCTCTTCGGCGACTCAAGTATCGTGGAAGCCGCCATCGCCGATCGAGCGGCTGAGCAACTCCTCAACGTGACGACACTGCCGGGTATCGTAGGTCGCGCTATCGCTATGCCGGATGTGCACCAGGGATACGGATTTCCGATCGGCGGAGTGGCAGCGACTGATCCGGCGAGGGGTGGCGTAATCTCGCCTGGAGGCGTTGGGTACGACATCAACTGCGGAGTTCGTCTGCTGCGTACCGAGATGACAGCGGAAGAGTTGATGCCATATCTCGATGACCTGACCCACGCCCTCTATCTGGCGTGTCCCAGCGGCCTGGGTGGGAGCGGGCGGCGCCACGTCTCTCCCGGCGAACTGGACGATGTGCTCACTGAGGGAGCTCGCTGGGCGCGCAGGGCCGGATTGGCTGCGGATGAGGACCTGGAGAATACGGAAGAGGGTGGGCGGATGCCTGGTGCGGACCCCAGCGCGGTCAGTGCCCGCGCCAGGAGCCGCGGGGCAGACCAGGTTGGGTCGCTTGGATCGGGCAATCACTTTCTGGAGACCGATGTGGTCGACGCTGTCTACGATTCTGCCGCCGCTGGGTGCCTGGGACTGTGGGAAGGTCAGGTCGTGGTGCAGATACACTGTGGTTCACGCGGGTTCGGCCATCAGGTGTGTGACGACTACGTCCAGGAGCTTCAGTCTGTCGTGCGACGGTATGGGATCGAGCTCCCCGATCGTGAGCTGGTCTGTGCGCCATTCGATTCCCGTGAGGGACAGGCGTACTTCGGAGCGATGGCCTGCGCGGTGAACTATGCGTTCGCGAACCGTCAAGTCCTGGCCATGGGTGTCCGCGAGGCTTTCGAGCGCGTTCTGGCCGGGAAGGTGTCCGATCACAACCTTACGCAAGTGTACGACGTGGCTCACAACATCGCGAAGATCGAGGAACACACAGTCGGCGGACAGAGGCTGCGCCTGTGCGTGCATCGGAAGGGCGCAACCCGCTCGTTCGGACCGGGGCATCCCGCTCTGCCGAGGGCCTACCAGAAGCTGGGCCAGCCGGTTCTGGTCCCTGGCTCGATGGGCACAGCGTCGTACGTCCTGGTAGGTACCCAGCGCGCAATGGAGCTCGCTTTCGGGTCGACCTGTCACGGGGCCGGACGGAGAATGAGCCGCAGGCAGGCGATGAAAGCGGTGCGAGGACAGCAGCTTCGCAGAGACCTGGCGTCAGAAGGCATCATCGTTCGCGCAGGCAGCAACCGAAGCCTGGCTGAGGAAGCCCCCATCGCGTACAAGGACATCGATCTGGTGGTGCGAATTGTTGACCAGGCCGGCATTGCGCGCAAGGTGGTCCGTCTGCGACCACTCTCTGTCATCAAGGGCTAGCAGGACGTCGTGCGCGAAGGCCGTGTCACGACGCACGGTACACCCAACGGCCCATCACGACAGTAGCCCACACGTTGAGCGTTGAGTCCAGGACAACGAGGTCGGCGTCTGCTCCCTCTCGGATGAGGCCTTTCCTGTCGTCTAGCCCGATGATGGCTGCAGGAGTTCGCGTCATCATCTTGATCGCCTCGACCAATGGCACTCCTACGTCCCGCGTGACCACCGAGAGCATTCGATCCAGAAGGGTAGTACTCCCGGCAAAGGCGGTCCGGTCGATCAGCATAGCGACGCCATCTCGGACCTCGCACTCGAGGCTGCCGAGGCGGAAGTGCGCACCCTCGGCAAGCCCAGCGCCCCTCGTCGCATCGGACACGATGCAGAGTCGATCCGCACCCTTGCACTTATAGGCCATGCGCATCAGCGTTGCAGGCAGATGCCGACCATCAGCGATGATCTCAGCCGTAAGGCTGTCGAACGCCAGGCTTGCCTCTAGCAGCCCGGGCTGCCTCCAGGGACCGTTCCGTACAGTCGTCGATTGGCCGCTCCAGAGGTGAATCACGTGGCGCAGTCCGGAGCCTACCGCCAACAGGATGTCCTGGTCTCGGGCTTCACTATGGCCTGCAGCCGGCACGATGCCCAACGCGCTCAGCCTCCGCACAAGTGCTCGCGCACCGGGCAGTTCCGGAGCCAGCGACATGATTCTGATCACATCCGCATACTGCAGCAGCTCATCAACAGCCGCGGAATCCGGTGCGCTCAACCATTGGGGGTCCTGTGCACCGCCCTGTCTGGTATTGAAGAACGGCCCCTCCAGATGCGCCCCGACGATCTGCGCTCCGTCAGGTACTCCAGACCAACCCCATAGGAGTTCGAGGCATCGGGTGGTATCGTGCAGAGGGCTCGACGATGTGGTAGCCAGTACTGAGGTCACGCCGTGCACTGCCTGCTCGCGCAGGATCGTGCTGAATGCCTCAGGCGTACCCTCATTGAACTCATGCCCCAGCGCCCCATGGGTATGAATATCCACGAACCCTGGAGCAACAAGCCGGCCTTCAACATCAATCTGGAGGACTTCGGAACCGAAGGCGTCCGTATCCCCCACACCCGCGATACGCCCCTCCTCAACCAGGAGCGAAACCCCGTCGACAAGCCGGTCCGCCAGGACAACGCGACCGTTCACAATCGCGTAGCGTGCAGGCGATCCTGACTGCTCCAATGTTGCCACCGATAGTGTTCTCCTCCTCACACTCGTATGTCCGATATCGGGCGTGGCCTGATGCCTCGTAGGCCTGTGATTCCGCGCTATGTTGTCAGTATAGGCCACGAGGCCCGCCTGTCAATCCCACCAAGTGGTTGCCTGAATCCTCAACCTCATTGTGTATGGGTATGGATCCTCGGGCCAGTACTTACCCGTTTGCCGGACCGCATGGTATAATCGGTTGCATTGTCGACGGCAGGCCCCTCTGGAGGCGTATGTGAGACTTCACGAACACCAGGCCAAGCATTTGCTGCTAGCACACGGTATCGCTGTACCGCGGGGAGAAGTAGCTAGCACTCCCGAGGCGGCCCAGCGAAACGCGAGAAGCCTGGGCTATCCTGTTGCGGTCAAGGCCCAAGTGCTCGTGGGCGGACGAGGAAAGGCTGGGGGAGTGCGCATCGCTCGAACCGACACTGAGGTGGCGAAAGCGACAACCGACCTATTGTCGGGTCGCGTGCGCGGCGCCTTGGCCTCGTCCGTGCTGGTGGAGGAGGCCGTATCGATTGCCCGAGAGCTGTATATCGGAGTCACGCTGGATGGGGCGCAACAGATGCCGGTTCTGATCAGCTCTCCGATAGGCGGCATCGACATAGAGTCGATCGCGACCACTGAGCCGAACGCCGTGTATCGTGCAGCCGTCCGTCCCTGTATCGGGGTTCCTGTCTACGTCACGCGAGCGGCTGCCGCCCACGCTGGGCTCACGGATGAGCCTGCGCGTGCATATCAGGAGACGTTGCGCACCCTCTACGCCGCCTTCATCGCGCTTGACGCCACACTTGTTGAGATCAACCCCCTGGCCATTACAGCCGAGGGTGCTCTTATAGCGCTGGATGCCAAGATCATCGTCGACGACAACAGCCTGTATCGTCACCCCGATGTGATAGCAGAGTGGGGTGGTGAACCGGAGGGCGTTGCCCGGCACGAAGCACGAGATGCAGGGCTGAGCTTCGTCGAGTTGGACGGCGATGTGGGCTGTCTGGTCAACGGTGCAGGGCTCGCAATGGCAACAATGGATATCTTGCAGATGCTCGGGGGGAGAGCGGCCAACTTCCTGGACATCGGTGGAGGCGCTGACTCTGACAGAGTCGCGACAGCACTGCAGATCATTTTGCGCGACACGCAGATCAAGGCACTGCTGCTGAACGTGTTTGGAGGTATCACTCGCTGCGACGAGGTGGCGAATGGCCTTCTGCACGCGCTGCAGGGTGTCAGTACCGACGTTCCGGTTATCGTACGGCTGGCGGGCACGAACGAGGAGGAGGGACGGCGCATCCTGGAGTCGTCAGGATCTGGCATCGTGCTGGCCAAGACGCTCACAGAAGCGGCCAGATTGGCCATAGATGCAGCACGTCAAGATCGTGCGCTGAGGGTTGTGGGCTGATGGCAGTGTTAGTCGATGAGACCTCCCGGGTTCTGGTGCAGGGCATCACCGGGCGAGAAGGCAGATTCCACACTGAACAGATGTGCGCGTACGGTACGCACGTTGTCGCGGGCGTCACCCCTGGAAAGGGTGGATGTCTCGTCGGCGATTCGCAAATACCGGTGTTCGATTCCGTCCTGCAGGCTGTGCAGCAGACTGGAGCTAACACGTCAGTCGCGTTCGTGCCAGCTCCAGCGGCAGTTGACGCTGTCCTGGAGGCAGCAGATGCAGGCATCGAACTGGTCGTGTGCGTTACCGAGGGGATTCCCGTGCTCGACATGGTCCGGCTGTGCGCATTCATGGCTCAGGGAGAAACCAGACTGATTGGACCGAATACGCCGGGGATCGTGTCGCCAGGCAGAAGCAGTGTAGGGATCATGTCGGGCAGCATCGCAAGACCGGGATCGGTTGGCGTTGTATCTCGATCAGGCACCCTGATGTATGAGATCGTGCACGCGCTCACTTCGCGGGGGCTAGGTCAATCCACGTGCATCGGCATCGGCGGAGATCCCGTGGTCGGAACCCGTTTCACCGAGATCCTGAGCATGTTCGAAGCAGATCCGGAGACGAAGCAGGTGGTGCTCATTGGGGAGATCGGGGGCCTGGAGGAGCAACTCGCCGCCGACTTCATCGCGATGTCGATGCAGAAGCGAGTGACCGCCTTCGTAGCTGGCCGCAGTGCACCGCCGGGTACACGAATGGGACATGCTGGGGCGATCATCGAGGGGGACTCGGGCGCAGCCGACAGGAAGATCGGCGCGCTGATCGACGCAGGCGTTCGTGTCGCGCGATACCCGGACGAGGTCGCAGAGTTGGTTGCTCAGTATGCAAAGAGCGTCTAGCACAGGCCGACGTCTCGGCCGACTCATCGAACCATCGACGCTCGGCCTGCTGGCTGCCATCGGACTGGCGCTGGTGGCTGCGGGTCCTTTCCTTACCCGGCCAGGTCTTCCCCGCGGTACAGATGCCGAGCTGCACATCTACCGAGCAGCGGAGCTGGGCCACGCACTGCGCGCTGGGGCGTTCTATCCGCGTTGGGCCCCGAACCTGTATCTGGGCTACGGTTATCCCATCTTCAATTACTATGCCCCACTGACCTATTATTTGGCCCACCTGATCGAGACCGTGTTTGCGCAGGATGTCGTCGCGGCCGTCAAGGCTGTGTTTGTGCTCGGGCTCGTCCTCGCCTCAACGGGCGTCTACTTGTGGAGCCGGGAGCGCTGGGGGGCAGGCCCAGCGCTTGTCGCAGCGGGTATGTATACGTTTGCACCATACATTGTCTTCATTGATCCTCACGCGCGTGGCGATCTCGCCGAGCACTTCGCGATCTGCATCTTGCCATGGGTATTCTACGCGTTTCACCGGATCCTCTACCGTGATGGGCGCACTGGTAGCCTGGCTCTTGCATCCCTGTGCCTGGCCGCTTTGGTCTTCAGTCACAACCTGATGGGACTGGTTGGCGCAGGGTTGGTCGGTGTCTACTGGCTGTGGGCGTGGCTGTCGGGTGAACCGCTACGCGCTCGGGCCGGTCGGGGAGCTCTGGCCATCGGTCTGGCGATGCTCATCAGTGCATTCTTCTGGTTCCCGGCTCTCCTGGAGATCAGCCAAGTTGAGCTCAACGTGACGGGCCCAGGGCATTTCGACTTCCGTGAGCATTTCCTCAGTCTGACCGACCTGTTCGGCCATTCGAGGATCATGGATCTTGGTGCGTCGGCCCCGCGCTTTGTCTACAATCTAGGCCTTGCCCAATGGACACTCGGGGTAATGGGGGTTTCTGTCGCTGCGCGAAAGCGGCATCGGAGTGAGCTCACGTTCCTCACCTGTGCGGCAGGCGCCCTGATCATCCTCATGTTGCCCATATCGACACCGATATGGGAGGCGATCAAGCCGATGGCCTACCTTCAGTTCCCTTGGCGGCTTCTGGCGCCTGCAAACCTGATGCTGGCGATCCTCGGAGCAGCCGGTGTCTGGAGCCTGACGCACGGTCGGGAGAGGTCCGGAGACGCGATCCTGGCATGCGCTCTCACCATTACACTGGTCCTTGCCCTCCCAGTGATGTATCCTCCTATGTGGAAAGCGGATTTCGGAGGGACCGAACCGGCGGACATTATCGCGTGGGAGCGACAGAGCTACGCGCTTGGGACGACGTCTACGGGCGACTTCGTGCCCACAGGAGCAGCGAGGGTCCGCATGCGAGCTCAGGAAAGCCTGATTGCTTCCTACAGTGCACCCGGACCAGTGGATAAGGTGAACAGAGCATCGCTTCCCAACGGCGCATCGGTGGACATCATCGAACACGGCCCGCTGCACGACCGGTTTCTTGTGACCACCACAGAGCGCTTCGTCCTGCGATTGTTCACGTTCTACTTCCCCGGGTGGCGCGCGTACGTTGATGGTGAGACTGAAGAAATCGAGATCGCTCATCCCGAGGGATTCATCACGGTGTGGGTGCCTGAGGGCCAGCACGACGTGGTTGTACGCTTCGAAGATACTCCCGTCCGCAGAGTGGGGTGGGGGATGACCGCGTTGGGTAGCGTGCTGCTCGGGCTGATCTGCGCGAGAGCGATCACACGCCAGGGGCGCCACGGCGCGCAAGTGGACGCAGGCGACGCAGTCTTGTCAGAACGCAGCCGGACGGTCCTTATTCTGGCGGGCATCGGGCTCGCATTCGCACTGGTCAAGGCGTGGTTCATCGATCCTAACGATGACTGGCTACGCTACACATCACCGCCCGGCGAGGCGTGGGCGGCTCAACACTCGCTGAACGTCAACTTCTCAGACCAGATCGCTCTTCTTGGGTACGACCTCCCGAGGACACGTGTGCGCTCCGGCGACTCGTTGCCGGTGTCGCTCTATTGGCAAGCCATCGGCGCTGTGGGGGCCAATTACCAGTCGTTCGTTCACATCGCGAATCCGCTCCACATCATCTGGGGACAGGAGGACCATCTGAATCCTGGCGGATTGCCAACCAGGCGGTGGGTCAACCACAAGTACGTGGTTGATAGCTTCCGAGTCACCGTGCAACCCGGGACGCCTCCCGGACAGTACCATCTGAACGTCGGTCTGTACTCCATGGAACAGGGTGTGCGTCTGTTTCGCCTGGACGACTCTGGGGCTTTCGCGGGTGATAGTCAGGTCATCGCGACCATCGAGGTACTGCCGCCGATTCGTCCACCGACCGATCAACAGCTCGGTGCGCAGCCCACTGAAGACCAGCCGCGTGTTGACGGTTGCTCGGTTTACCTGGTGGGCACTCAGCGTGAATCGAACGAGATAACGATTCCGGCGGTGTGGTCGATGGACCTCTACTGGCGGGCCAAGGAGGCAGCACCAGGATGCACTGAGCGCGAGGTGGCGCTCTTCCGCGACGACGGCGCGATGATTACGTTAGCGGCGGGGGCCCCCGCTGACTATCCGTTCAGCCTGTGGAGTCGCGACGAGGCGGTGCGTGATCCGATCCGTCTGGAGGTAACCGAGAGCAACGGGCTCGTCTCACCGGGCCAGTATGAGATCAGGGTGCGCCTGGTCACAGAATCAGCCGTGTCGGACTACATCCCGGTGGGGTCGCTCACTGTAAGCACTCCCGAGGAATAATTGGGATCGTGCCTGTCAGGCGACCACCAACGCGCTCCACATCCACCCCAAGAACAACTCGGCAGCAGCGCGTCGCGCGCTGCTGCCGAACCGAACACCAGACAAGTCTGGAGATTGCGCTGTCCTAGCGCGAATGCTGCCGCAGGGTGCGGGATAGAATCGCCTCGCGTTCAGCCAGATCCGCTGACTTCCGCTTGCTCCGGCGTCCTCGACTCTCAGCGTTCTTGTCGGCCCGAGCTCTTTGCAGCGCCATCTCAATGGCTGTAGGAAGCGGCTCGTCATCTTCCGCTTCGTCGGTCAGACTCACTTCCGGGCCAACACCCTTCATGGTGAGGTCGATACGGCGCTTCTTCCGGTCTACACTGAGGATGCGCACTTCAACGACATCTCCCTCTTTCACGATCTCCGAAGGATGCCTGACATAACCCGAGGACATCTCTCGGACATGCAGGAGCCCGGGTCGCTCTGCCCCAATATCGACGAACGCCCCATACGATTCAATTCGGATGACGCTGCCCGTGCACGTCTGACCCTCGCTCAGGTCGTTCCAGTCCACATCAGGCGGCTCGACCATAGTCAGACCAATACGCCCTTGACCCGCGTCAATCCTTGTGACCCAGACCGTTACTGTCTCACCAGCGCTCACCACATCCGTCACCCGGTTGGTGCGACTGCGAGCTAGCTGAGAGATATGGACCAAGCCGTCCTGATCCAGGCCGATGTCCACAATCGCCCCGTACAACTGCGTGTCTTTCACGACACCCTGGAGCTTCATCTTCGGCTTCAGCTCTCCAATTGACGTGGGCTGAGTGGCTTGGCTCGATTCTTCTATCACGCTGGCACTCCTTCTTCTTCAGAACATTGAACAACTTTGGGATTATACACCAGGGCCCGAGCCTGTCAAGTACTACCACCGTAGACCGCGACAGCAACCCCGCGGCCATAGCGCCTGTGCGCCGACGTGCCCTCTCACGACCGGTATCGATCTTTCAGGGCGCGCTCGATATCGCGGTCCGCATCTCGCTTGGCGATCGCTTCACGCTTGTCGTACTTGCGCTTGCCGCGAGCCAGCGCGATCTCCACTTTTGCTAGGCCCTCCTTCAGATAGAGTCTGACAGGGATAACTGTGTAACCACGTTCGTAGATACGGCCCAGGATCCGGTTGATCTCACCCCGATGAAGCAGCATCTTGCGCGGACGAAGCGGTTCGTGTCCTGAACGGCCTGAGGGATCATACGCCCCGATATGCATATTCATGAGCCATAGCTCTCCGTCCCTTGGCTGTGCATAGGCATCCGTAATACTGACCCGTCCCGCACGAATGGACTTGATTTCCGTCCCCTTCAGCACCAGTCCTGCCTCATAGCGATCCTCAAGGCTGTAGTCGCGGCTGGCTTTGCGGTTCGTGGCAACAACTTTCACGCCCGGCATCATTCGCCCCCCAGAAGGTACTCAACCGCCCGCTCAAGCTGTGGATCCGACGTTGAATCCGGCTCATCGGGCCACGGGACCTCGATATCGGGCTGAAGTCCCTCTTGATGGATCGCCCGGTTATCGGGGGTATACCACATCGCTACGGTGACGCGAAGCTCCGAACCATCACTGAGACCGAATGGGCGCTGTACCGACCCTTTGCCGAAAGTCGTCTCTCCGATCAGAAGAGCCCGACCACGATCCTGCAGAGCACCTGCTACGATCTCCGAGGCGCTGGCGCTGCCCCGATCGACCAACACCACCATCGGGATGTATTCGCCCACGTCGCCGGTCTCGGTTTCAAACACATGGTCGACGCCGTCACTGGTCTGCTCACGTGCGGCGACACCCTCGTCGAGGAAGATGTCCGCGACCCCAATGGCCTGGTCGAGCCAACCGCCGGGATTCTGGCGAAGATCGAGTACAAGCGCGACGGGCTCGTCCTCGATCAGGTCTGACAGCGAGCGTTCCACGAGGCGTGTGGCGGTCGCGCTGAACTCGTTGAGGCGCAGGTAAGCAATACCATCGTCTCTGAGCTCCGCCTCTACGATGGGGATCTCGATCCGGCGTCGGGTCACCACCACCTCGAACGCTTCCGGTTCATCTGGGCGCTGTATCAGTAGGGTGACTGTGCTGCCAGCTGGCCCGCGGATCAGGTTGATCACGTCATACAATGACATGCCCACTGTGGACACTCCGTCAACCGCGAGTACGGCATCGCCCGAGACAAGCCCAGCCTCCTCAGCAGGCCCCGACCTGAACGGCTGGGTGATAACGAACTGTCCGTTGGCATCGACGTTCACATAGGCGCCGATGCCCTCGAATTCGCCCGTGGCATCCTCCTCCACGATCGCCGCGACCTGGGGCTCTATCAGGGCGGTGTAGTCATCACCCAATGCGCTTAGCACGCCTCGGATCGCCGCGTATGTCACCTCCGAGGAGCCGGGTAGGTCACCATAGAAATGGTTCTCGATCAGATCCCACGCTTCCCAGTACACGCCGAACCAGGCCGGACCGTCGCCACAGTTCGGTGTGGCGCACGGAGGAAGTGTAGGCTGGGTTGGGGAATGCGTGGCTATCTCAGTAACCGCCACAACTGGCGATTGTGATGCCCAAGTAGACCTCGACAACGCATATCCCGAGCCGAAGCCCAGAGCGAACGTGCCGCAGACCAGGGCGAGCCCCAACAGTAGAACGACCAGGATCCTGACCAATTGCTTCACGGAGAAGTCCTCTCGAACGCAGTACTCTAGCCGGGCAAGTGCTCACGCATCCCGCCGGGCTAGACGGCCCTCGTACATCGGGTGCAGCATGCTATTCTAGCACATTGCTCGGGACCAGCAAGCGGCCACATGACAGACGACGGCCTGAGGACAGCTCTAGTGGCGGCTACCGACAACACCGCAAAGTATTTTGCAGTATCGCAACTTAGGCAACCGGGACTTATTGGCTCGCGAGGGGTTGGAAGCTCGGCGAAGACCCAGCCTCGACCACGAGGCGCTGGCGACGCCACTGGCTGAGAGAAAACTTAGTTCAGGGGCCAGTGACGCGAGCCGCACAAGGCAGCAGTATTATCCTACTGATCGCTACATTATGTAAAGTTGCCCCCGTGCTCAACCTGTGTAACTTTACATAATATATCTAGTCAGAAGTTGTCCTCGCGTCGCGAGACAGCGCTTTCTTTCGTGTAGTCCTGTAACAAGGCAGTTAGTGCTCTACTGGAGTCAGTCCCGGCGCTACAAGAGGCCGTCGCACCCAAACCGAGACCGGACACGCTGGCGCAACGCCTGGCGCTTCGCGGAACAGTAACCACGACGCGGAGGCAGAAAAGTCAGGCGGCCAGATACTGCTTGGAGCGGCGTTCGCAGGATTCCAGGACTGTGAAAGATGGAACGTATGGCCGACATATCCGGTGTCTGTCGGTCGCGCAGCAGCGGCGTAATCTGCCGCCGTCAAAACGACGTCCGTGCCTGTGTCTGCGCCCATGACGTCCCACAGCTGGCGACCGTCGCCTACATCACGTACCGTCGTGTGGAAGTCTCTCAAGTGCCAGAGCAGCGCCTCGCGCGCCTCACTGGTGGCCACTGCGACCTGCAGTCCATCAGTCACGCCATACGTCTCGAGCGACATCTCCATCAACGTCGATACAAGCTCGGCGACATTACCCGAGGACCGACCATCGACGAACTCACGAGGATCGCCGGCCAGGAAGTGGGCGGCCCTGATTGATGAGGCCAGCGTCCACAGCACGAGAACGGCAGAGGCGCCGATGCTGAACGCGTGGAAGGCCTGTCGCCCATTGAGCAGCGTTGCGAAGGCGAGACCGAGGACGACCTGTAGGCAGATAGCCAGCGCAGTCAGCAGCAACGGCTGCATTGTTCCCAAGTGCGCGTAACGAGCCAGTGCCAGATAGGTGTGCCCCCACAGAAGGACTGTGGCGAGCGAGTATAGGGCCGGACGCCACACGCCGCTCTCTTGACAGCTGGACCACCGGGCGATACGATCTACTGCCACGCCAGCGACAAATGCAAGTGGCAGTGACACAAGCAGCGCCGCGCCAGGCACGGCTGACGGCACAACCCCACCCACTGCGAAGGCCGCGAGAGCCCAATAGCCCAAGGCGCTGAGGAATGCGCTACCTGCGCGCCAGGCGCATAGCATGCCCGCCACAGCGAGACACAGTACCAACGGCTCGTATACCAGTACCACGACAGTAGGCCGGATCGAGACGACGGCCGTTTCGACCACCCCGCCCCAACCTACCCAGGCGTTTGCCGCGGCGCTAAGGCCACGAGGATTCCAGCCTAGGCCGGTGGAAAAGACGACCAGAGATGCTGCGACGAGAAGGGCTCCGCCTGGCGCGTCTGAACGCAGTGCCTGCGCGATACCGCTGTGCCACGCTGGTGTGCCGCCCTGGCGCTCAGCCAACATTGGCACGCCTAGTGCACCGATCAATGCCACGGACATCGCGACTGCAATTTGCCATGCATGGGCGGGCCCGCAAGCAAGCGCCAGCCCGAGGCTGCAGGCAGCGACCGCGAACAAGGATCGGCGTCCTGTGTCAATGTAACGCAGCGCCGCGGCCACAGCCAGCGCAACCCCTAGACACGCCCCGGTAGCTCCATCCAGCCGGCGAGACGCCGTCACCGCGACCGGCGATATCGCCAGGAGTAACCCGGTCCCCAGTGCCCCCGCACGGCCGAGGCGCGACCGCAGGAGGAGAGGGACTGCGACCAGAAGGGTTCCCGAAATTGCGGGCCAAAGCCGCGCAAGCGCCCCACTGGCGCACCCGCTGATGGCGAATATGCCTGAAGTGACAACCAGCAGAAACGGGCTGGGACCAACGAAAGAGGGTGCTGTGCCACGCTGAGAGGCCTCCCAGGCCGACCACGCCACCGACGCCTCTGTGACGTCCAGAGGGGCTTGCCCAATCCTGTAGAACCGGATGAATGCGGCCAGCAGCACCACAAGCCCCCATATCAGGGTCTCGGGTCTGAGTCGCCTCTTGTCTGAGGGTAGTTCACCCCTGGTCACGTAATGCTCCTCACCGGTGATAGATCGTGACTCGTGGATTCGTGTAGACAACCTCCATGAACTCACCGAACTTCGCCAGCCCATTGGCGGGATACCGTTCCTGCTCCAGCGGCCCAACGTAGACATAGCTTATATCATACTTGTCCAGCAGGGTCAAGGTCTCGTTCCGATCGGTTGTCGAGTACAGCTTCTCGATATCGGGCTCACGCCGCGATGGCTCGTCGTAGTCGCCGCGCCACTGAAGTTGGTGACCTCCCCACCCCAACAGCGTGGGCAATCCCGTCTGCGCCGACACACGCCCGGAATACGTGTAGGCGGCGTACCGGTCTCCGGGCGCCTCCAGTATCACTGGCGAGCCGTTCACTGTTCGATTCAGCCACACAATAGCCGCGTGGTCCTCAGGATGCGCCACCTCGAGGTAGGCCAGGCCATCCAGAGTCGGAGACCCGGCTCCGCTTTCGCGCGCACGAGCAGGGATCGCCAAGCACGGATAGAGCAGGCCAGCTAAGACCAGAATGCCCACAACACCGGCGCCCCAGGTCTTGGCTGCGATCTGGCCGCTACTGAGTGCGTAACCTGCAGCCAATGACCAGAGCACCCACGTCTGAAAGTAGAACTTGAAGACCGTATTCATCCGGGTACCGAACGTGTCCTGAAGATAGACATACTCCACGCTGCCCACCAGAAGCAGGCCAACGGCCACAAGCAGAAGCGCGAACACGTCGCTATGCGACGTCCCAGGTGACGCCTTGGCACGCCTCAGGAGCAGAAGTACCGCGGCCAGCATACCAGCCAGCAGCAGGGCTGTCCACGGATTCAAGACATGGGCGAACAGGCCACGCCCGATGGCCGCGTGCGCATCCGGCACGTCCTCGAGGCCCGGAATCGGCCCGCCAGTGATCCAGGCTTCGATGTAGCGCAGCACGCCCCGAGCCGGCAGCCAGCCCACCCGGACTCCAACCACGAGCGCTCCGATAGCCGCCGCCAGTGCCGCCGATACTGAGAGCCATGTCACGCCACCAACTGCGGCGATCCGACCCCAGCCGACTCCTCGGGCACGCACCATTCGCACGAGGAAGAGGAAGAGAATCACCAACTGGATGCCGAACATCACGAGAAAGTGCGGCAACCGAGTTGGATTGAACAGATTTGGCAAGATGCCGCCCGCCTGGGACTGAAAGCCCAACCAGAACGGCAGGTAGGCCAGGACACCCACAAGAACGACCTTGACCGTCAGCCAAGTGGTATCAGCCGCCAACCCAAGCGCGCTGGGTTGAGTGCAGGACAGAATATTGCCAAGCAGGAAGCACACCACGAACAGAAACAGGTAGATGGGAAAGTCCCATGTGTTGAGGAATCCCAGTGCTCCCAGACAGATCCCGTACAGCACGCAATCCCCAGCAGTGACGTCCCAGGACCGGACAAGTCCGCGGCGACCCGACTGACTTGCGTGGACGAACAGATTTAGCGCTAACGCAATGGCGAGAAGGACAAATGGAAGCGCGAGAACGTGGGGATGCAAGTCACCCAGGATGAAACTGAAGGCCGGGAACTCATCGATCACCTCCTGAACATCACCCCAGGGGGTCCGATCGCGAACAACGCGTGACGCGTGCCACCACCAGTAGAAGCCTTGGGGTACCCACGCGCCGTCCCGCCAAGTCGGCGGTACTGCATCGATTCCCCTCATATCTAGCCACTGCCAGAAGCTGGCTGGTCCTATGCCGCGCGCGTGCACTATCTCTAGAACTACCTCCAGATTGCCCGTGACGGCGACGAGCAGTGGCGCAAGAAGCGCCGCGTTGCGAACACGCCCTACGTGCGCGGTGGACCCGCATCCAGAACACTTGCGAACACGCAGCAGATTGTGGAGAATACCGTAGGCGCCGATTCCCGTCAATCCGAATAGCGTGGCCACCGCAAGATTGAACGCGATCGATGCCGGAACACCGGAGAGCCAGGCCAACATGGCGACGAGGACATACCCAAAGTAGTAGTACGAGATGGCGAAGCCAGACAGCCACGGGTCCGGAGGCGGGAAGGATTCAGATCGCAGTACTGAGTTCAGGAACGCGATCTCCATCCACTTCTCACCGCCTGCCGTCTCGATTCGGGGCATCCAGCTCCTGACCAGGCAGGCGGCCACGAACATGAAAGCGAAGACCATCTCGATCGCGATGACGTCACGCAGATCATGGAGCCGTCCGCGCGTGTCGGGCGTTCG
The DNA here is from genome assembly GCA_012514315.1 of Chloroflexota bacterium. Lineage (GTDB taxonomy): Bacteria > Chloroflexota > Anaerolineae > B4-G1 > B4-G1 > JAAZAN01. Next base: position 9,911 of record JAAZAN010000006.1, on the reverse strand, counting down.
CGTGCCCTTTAGGTGTGCGACTGACCCAGCAGCGAGAATGGCCACAATCCCAACGACCACGCCGCCGGGAGATGGCTGCACCCAGCCCAGCACTCCGCCGAGCCAGAACACCCAACCCACCATCAGAAGACCCAATGCCTTGGAGGCTGCGTACCCTCTGTCTGGAAGGAACCGAAAGAGAACCCGACAGAGCGGCAAGCCTGCAAGCCCTATAGCTTGGAGGCTGATGTACCAACGAAATGCCATTTCCAATTCGCTCATCTACGTCGCCCCGTGCCCCTTAGCTTCGGAACTCGTAGATGCGCACTTCTTCGGCGTCATAGACCAGTTGCAGGATCCCCCGATCTACCATGTCATCGAACTTACCCAGACCTAGTGGATCGTAGTAGGCACGTTCATATGCGCCAAGGTAGACATACTTCACCTCGTAACGTTCGAGGATCTGAACCGCTTTAGGCACTGACAGCGTTGAGTAGAACTCGCGCACATCATCCCGGCGCCACTGAACCATTGCTTCAGGCAAGGCCGCCCTCTGCTGCACCTGGTGCCAACGCCATCCAATCACCGTAGGGAGGCCTGTGTAGATCGAGACGCGGTTGGCCCACAGATATTCGCGGTGACCCAGCCCCTCGATGATGACGGGCGAACCAATGACGTTGTCCTGCAGCCACCGAATGGCCAGGTGGTCACCGTGCAGAGGGATCGGGATAGCGTCGCGCGAAGGATCGCCATCGAACACCTCGCTGTGTTCCATGAAGGCGGCGCCATCCAGCGTCAGACCGGTCCGGTTTGAGATTCGGTCGATCGCCCTTGCTCGAACTCCCATGGGGATGAAGAGCGCCCCCCCAGCGATCAGCAACGCTATACCGCCCCACCAGAGTGCCGCCCGGTCCCAGCGCCAGCCCGGTGAACGGTCTGCAATCGCAGCTAGACAGACGCCGCCAGCGACAGATAGAAGTACCCACACCTGCAGATAGAACTTGAACACCGTGTTCATTCTGCCGATGTCACCCCTGAGAACGATCAACTCAACCATCAGAGTCAGAGCCAGCCCACTCCCAACAGCAAACCACATCAGCCTCCGATCGGCCAGGCGGTCGTGTGAGACCACCAGCCATGCACAGGCAATTCCGAGTGGGATAACCAATGCGGATATCGGCGGTGGACCACCGTTGACTGTCAATAGTGCGACCAGCCCACACGAGGCGATCACCAAGGCCAGGAGTAACTGGGTTAGAAGGGAGCGTCGCGACCATTGACGTCCGGCATCCTTGATCTCCAGAACGAGTTGCGTCACGATGGGCGCCAGCAGGATACCCCACATCCAGAGGTAGATGTCGAATGGGGTTCTCGATCCCCTCCAGAGGTCCACCGATGTGTAGCCAGGAGCATAGTGGCGCGTGTATGGCAAGAACAGCACCGATGTCATCAGCACGAGGGCGCCGCAGGACAGCAGCGCTGATTTGAGGGACGGCCACAGCCTGACCGAGTTGGGCCTCTTGGTGAGGCTACTCAGCAGTATCGCCGCACAGCCAAGTACCAGATACGTCGGGTAGTCCCACGTGTTGGTGGGTCGCAGAGCTCCGATCGCCAGCGCACCCACTGCGTAGCTGCTCCAATGGACACGATGGGTGCGGACCCACTGCACTGCACACCCCAAGGCTAGCAGAGTGATCGGCAGAGCGATCATATGGGCGTGTAGGTCGGCGTACAGGAACGTGAAGGCGGGAAACTCCGTAATCGGCCCAGCTTCGCCAGGAGTAGCCGGGATGATTCGCGTGGGGTCCCAGTACCACGACTCGGGACGGAACGTCAGGCGCGCGCCGTGCGCAATGATCTGCCACAGGCCGCGGAGCGCCGCAACCGTCTCGGCGAACCCTGGTATCCTTGACGGAAATGGAAGGCCTCCACCCAACCGGATCAGGCCGTTTCGAACCAGACGCACGACCCCCAGGTTGCCGAGCAGCACGGCGAAACCCAGAGAAGACAGCCCGGCGCGTATGCTGCCGTGCGCGAGGTTGTACGCGACGCTGAAGGCGCCCACTCCCGTCAGCGCATACAACGTAGGAATCGCCAGGTTGTAGGCGACCGAAGGCACTGTACCTACGAGCTTCGTCAGTGTTCCAACGATGACGAAACCAAAGTAGTAGTAGTTGACATAGCTGCCCGCGTACCATGGATTGTAGGCTGGAAACCAGGTTGTCTTCAGCACGGCGTTGAAGTAAGCGAAGTCCATAGGCTTCTCGCCGCCTACAACAGGGTGCCACAGGTCGGGATTCACGAGGCGGATCACCAACCATGCGCTGTACAGACCGGCAAAGCACAATTCGGTGAGCACAATCGTCCTCCACCGCTCCCGGACATATGCCGCAAGCTCACGGCGTTTCATCCATCCCACGCCCAGACCGACGGCGACCAAGAGAATGAGTATGCGCACGATGGTTCCCCGTGTGTTGGGCAGCACGCGCGCGCTGGCGCATAGCCAGGTGCCGTACGCCAGTAGCAGGACACCCAGCGTTTTCGAGAGTCCGTATCCGCGATCTACCAGATCGGGCAGAGCGACGAATGCGATAGGAACCGATATCCATCCGAGGCCTAACACAACAGCCCACCACGCAACCGCCGCAAGCGCGGGATATCGGTTCAGAAGGCTATCTCGACTGAACATCTCTGCCCAGGTTCCTCCAGCTCGCTGATCGGCCCAGACCTGCTCGTCAAACTCCAGCATGCCGGGGGCTGCGCTGGCGTCCACGGCCTTGAGTCCGTGCAATGCCCGGTCGACGTCAACGGACCAGAACAGGTCACGCGCTCTCTCGTGCGAATATGCATGGGTCTTGCGGAAGATCAACACGCGTGGATGATCATACACACCGAACGCCTCCTCAGCCGCCGGCAAGCTGATCCGAAATGGCACTGACTGCGAGCGGTATCGTGGCTCGACCATGGGAAATGGGTTCTCCTGATCAGGAAACAGGAACGGCCCGATGGCCGGATAGGACGTGAAGTCCCCGACTAGCTCGAAACCCAGTGTCCCATTGAACAGAGATCTGTAGTATAGGGTTGTGAGAGGGTACCGCGCGGGTATCCGCGGGATCGACGCATACAATCGGTTGCTCGCGAGGAACACGTAGTCCGCCTCGTCCAGCCAACCGATGAGCTGTTCACGCTTCTGAACCGTATCTTCATTGTAGTTCTCCATCTCGATACCGTGGTACATACCGCTGAACGGATTGTGTCCGTCGATTCTGAGTGGTAGTCCCCAGTCCCAGTGCTCATTGGCGACTGTCGAGCCTTCGGGAACATTCTCGTAGATCCAGCGCGACGCCGCCAGACGCGTATGCGGGCGCTGGTAGATGGAGAAGATGGCCACTGACCACATAATGGCGCCGGCGCCTACGACGCCGGAGACGGCTATGACCACCCAACGCTGCCAGCGCCGGGTCGCTCGCACAGCTAGCGTTACCAGTAGTAGAACCGCGAAGACCACGAAGAGCGGGTAGAGTGAGAGCATGTAGCGCATGGCCTTCACCCAGCGAGTCGACTGGTATACGAAGATCGCCGTAGTGTAGACCCAGAGCACCAGGTAGGTTCGGTCACCTCGTAGCAGGCGGTATCCGGACACCGCCCACCCCGCCCAGGCTGCCAGTCCCAGCGGTAGGCCCATGCCCCAGACCACCATATTCATCCAGGAGAACACGATCGGAGCTCGATCGGTCCACTGTCTCCCGGAGGGATAGTCCAGTTCCCCGCTCTGCTCAGCCACAATTTGCCTCAGCCGACCAAACCACTCGGGATTGGGGCGTATACCGAAGAAGCCCGGCCCCTCGAACGCATAGGGCTGCACAGACCTGAACGCGGCAAACGCCAGGATTCCCGCCAACACGAGCGATCCGAGGATCGTGGGGGCACGCTGCGCCCACCGCGCTGCTCGCTCGTCGAACAGGTACTTGGCTGCCGCCAACGCCACAAGCATTGCTGAGAAGACTCCATCGATCTTGCAGCCGGCTGCTAATCCAACCATCAGACCCGCCAGGATGAAGTCGCGCCACGCGCCGGTGTGACTCGCACGAAGCGAGAATAGGGCAACGGCTGTGGTGAAGAAGCAGGCAATACTATCAACTGTGAAGAAATGCGCCTGCTGGATCGTGAATGCAGTGAATGCGGCCAAGCCAGAGGCAACCACACCGGCGAGGTCGCCCAACAGACGCCGGCCGATGAAGAAGACCAGCAATACGGTGCCTAGATCGGCCAGAGCCGAGAGAGCACGGCCGACGACGGCGCTCCGGCTGCCTGTGAACGTGCCGGGGGCGCACTGAGACGCGTCTCCGCCCAGCAGGAACTCGGTCACAGCCCACCCGAGGCCTTGTGTCGGCGACTCGCACGCCCGATTCATCAGCTCACCAGTCAATCGAGTGGCGAACAAGGGCAAGGTGCCGTAGCTATAGGGCATCCCACTGTTCAGCGAATTGAGAGGTGATCTGTGCGTATCGAAGTAGACTGCAGGTTCGGAGGGGAATTGGATCACGGCGTTCACCATCCGCATATGCCCCTCATCGGGATGGATCCACTCCCCCTCATCCCAATTGAGCCCGTAGAGCCGAAGATAAGCGGCCACAGCGAGTATCACAAGAAGTGCGGCGGCTATGAAGACCTTGTTGCGGTGCTTAGGTGTTGGGGTCATAGAGATTCCTGAATCACTGAGCGGTATCGGCAGGCTGCTGCCGCGCGGCCACGTCATAAACATAGAGAATCGGGCGACCATCGTGCTCAGAGAACAGTGTCCACTGGACTCCGCCCGGGTGCCGTTCGCGGACCGCTGCCATCTCGTCCATTCGCTCAGGTAAGAACGCGAATCGATTGCAGCGCACCGGATCCGGTTCGACAAGCGGTAAGGAGTCGTCGCCGGGCATTGGCACGTCGAAGCCCGTCACATCGGGTGCCATGAACTGGATTGTGGCGAAATCCCAGTACATGAACGGTGAAGCGTGTAAGTACACGACGCAGTCATCCGCTCGCTGATTCAGCGCACGCGCCAGATCGGTCGCCACTTCCGCGGTCGGATTCCCGTAGACACGCGTTGGCGTGTAGTCGAGAAAGTAGTACTGTACATTCCACGCTCCAACTGCGACGAGACACAACGAAGCGAGGCCATGCCATAGTCGTCTGTCTCCGATGATGAGAGCTTCCGCGCTGATGACCACCCAGTTCAGTCCAACTCCTGCAGCAATCGCGAGCAATGGCGTCACGATAACCAGACGTTGACTGGCTGGAGGGTTCTCGGTGATGACCCAGCCGAGAACCAGCGCAAGCGCAAGCCATATCATGTGCAACTGGCTTCCCGGGTAGCGCATATGGCCCAGGAACCAGATGATGCCCAGCACGAGGAAGATGCCACTTGCGGCATCCAATAGCGGTACGGTCGGCCTGTAGATGAAGGTGGGATCCAGCGTGTAGTGAAAGGCAGATATCGACTTCCAGCACTGGTCCAGAAGCAGCTCGGCCGCGCTCCGCCCCGTCACTGCGACCTCATTCGTCAACCAGCCGGATCCGAAGATGCTGACCTGACTGGATCGGGCAGCGAACTCCTCTGGGTGTAGGCCATAGTGGACCATCAGGGGAGCCACCACAACAGCCGCGGATCCAACCATGACAGCTACCAGCCACCCGTACCGATTGAGGAAGGAGCACTCACGTGCGGCGCGCACAGCTAGATAGATAACTACTATGATGCCGATGAGTCGCGCTCCGAAGTAGCCATACCAGCCCAGGCCGATGGCGGCGCCCGAGAGGGCGAAATCGATAGCCCTTGCACGGCGCAGACCCCGCACGAGGAACCACAGCGCCGCACTGACACAGAGCGCATCTCCGATGTTATTGTATGCCAGTCGGCTGTAGTGGATGTGGTAATGGCCAAAGGCCAGGAATACCGTAGCATAGAGAGCGACACGCTTCCCAAACAGCTCGCGCGCTAACGCGAAGGCGCCTGCAACCGAGAGCGCGCCCACGACGGCAGACAGCAAACGTACGCCCGAGACAGTTGTGCCAGCGAGCCGCATCACAATGCCCGTGGCCAGGAATGAGAGGCTGGGAAATGCCAACCAACGCGTGCAGAATGGATTGGCCACGCGACCGCCAGTGAGCATCGCGGCGCCCTCCAATCCCCACGTCCCCTCGTCACCCCCCAGATTGGCTGGAGCCCGCTCTAGTCCAATGCTCCTCACCAGCAGCGCCGAAGTGACCAGCGTCACGACCAATATACCTTCCCAGGCGTGGGTCCTGCACCATCGGACCAGGCGAACCCGGAGACTCGAAAGCGGTGGAACTGGGACAAACGCCACAACAAACCAGACCGATCCAACTATCCAGAGTGCCAGCAGATCGCTGAAGTCTTGGTCTGAAGGTCGACGTACTGCCGACCCAGCCGCAATGAATGACGCGAGGGCTCCGAGGGTAGCGATCACGCCGCGCACAAGCCGGAGCCTAAATTCAGCCCTCGGCGCCGGCACTGAGCGCTGCCCTTTCTTCCCCCAGTGCCGGCTCCGAAGCAGCAGCGCGAAGGCGAGCACTGCTGCGCCCCACATCAGCAGCCCATCGCGGAAATCCTCGCCACGACGGAAGAGAAAGCACTGTCCCAGTAGAGCCGCCGTCAGCCCGATCAGCAGGAGCAGGCGACGCAGCAGGGTGGATTCGTCCACGAGCGCAACACACCTCGGCTAGTCTGTGACTACTCTACTCTTGGCGATTCGCACGCTTCCAAAGGTCGCGGCTAGACCGCGCTCACACTATGGGCGGCGGGCCACCACAAATAGGTAGGCTCCCTCATCCGTATTCGCTTCCAACGAGCGCCTGAACGCCGGCCGAACAAGCAGCTCAGTGAGCCTCAGGTTGGCGCGCACGGGCGCCAGCACCCAACGCCCCATAAGTGCCTTCGACACGGCTGAGGGCAGTCCCAGGTAGTGCCCCCATTCCAGCGCAGCGACGGCGCTCCGCGGGAAATACGTCCAGGCTCGGTCGAGCACCAGGCCACATGCTGTCAGACGACTGGCCCAGACCTCAGCGCCGTCACAATGATGGTGCCGCGAGATGCGGTTGAAGAAACGTCTGTATGCGTCTCCCAGAGGCCGCAGCCCCACTTGATCGAGTAATCGTCCCACCGACAGATAGGGCAAGAACATAGGGCCTGGAACACAGAAGTAGAAGCGCCCACCGGGCTGGAGCACCCTTGTGACCTCCCGCAGCACAGGCATTACATCAGGGATATGCTCCAGCACCGAGTTGCTGATCACCGTGGCAAATGAGTGGTCAGCGAATGGCATTTGTGATCCATCGGCCTGAGACAGCATCCTGTAGGCGTGGCCCCGCTGACGTGTGGCCTCACGAAGCGGCTTGAGCCAAGGGTCGAAACCTACATCCAAACCCCTCGGGAACGTGACTGATCCAAAGTGCCCATCTCCACACCCCAGATCTAGAATCGGACGCTCAAGCGGCAGGTCAGCGTAGAAGCTTGACTCAACTGCCCGCAGCAGCGCACGGAAGGCCGGAAGGTCCCTCAGATGGAGCCAGAGCCAGTCCTCAGCGCCGCTGACTCCGTTCAACACGGGCGGCGATTCGATGTGCGCCCCACCCGATGACAATCCTCCCCTATCCGACATAGCCGCCATCAGCCCCCAGTAGTTCCTGGAAGAGACTCTCGTAGTCCCACGCGGTGCTCTCCGTGCTCCAGAGGCGGACAATCTCATCGCGGTGACGGAGGTAGTTGGCTCGCGCGTCGACCACGCGGGCAATGGCCTCTGCCAGTGCGTCGCTGTCTCCCACTGGGACAACCTCACCCATGCCAGATTGACGGACCGGCTGCCGAACGCCAGGCAGATCACTCGCAATGGCAGGCGTCCCGCACAGCATCGCCTCGACCTGCACCAGGCCGAAGGATTCGGTCGAGTTCAGGCTGGGGACGACAATCACGTCGACATTCGGGTAGAAGGCGGCCATCTGTTGAGGATTGAGGACCCCCAGAAACTGCCAATGATCCTTGTGCCGTTCAAGCAGTGGCCTGAGTCTGTCGGCATAGGCCTCCTCGCCCAGTACATTTCGGAACTGTCCAGCGAATAGGACCTGGGCGCTTGGGTACCGATCCAGAATCGCTGGCATGGCTGTGAGCAACACCTCAACACCCTTCTCGGATGCCATGCGCGCGGCCATTCCAATCACAGGGTGCGCATTCTCCAGGTCATGCATCCTGGCAAATGCCGCCACCGCACCGGCCCCGACCTCTGGGATCTCGACAGGCGGTGAGATTACGCGCACCTTGCTACCGAACTTCTGGAGGAAGGGCGACGCTTCAGCGAAGTCCTGGGTATAGGCAACCACGGCATCAGCCCAGGCGCCGCTCAGGTGGTTCATCACGCGGACCACACTGTTGACCACCCGGTTGAACCATCCTCTGGGAAGCTTCAGATCGCAATGATACGTCAACACAGTGGGCTTCCCGAACAGCCGACCGCGGGCGGCCACACCGGCGGCATCGAACTGAGGCAAGTGCACGCTCACGACATCTGCCTCGCGAACCAGCCTCGTGGCCAACCAACCAAAGGTCGGCATAATAACGCCCTTACTGACTCTGAACAGAACCGGGGCACGCACAACGTGGATGCCATTCTCAACCGACGCAACAGGCAAGGAACGATCAAACCGCGATGTCAGAATGGTGACATCGTGTCCCAGTGCAGCCAGGCCACGCGCCAGTCGTTCAGCGTATATCGTGAGTCCGCTCGTGTGCGGCCTATAGTAGGTCAGTACGATGAGTACGCGCAAATCGATGCTACTCCTCCCCCGAAACGGTCGACACGCCTTCGGAGACCAGGGCGATGCTAGAGGGGTCGTCGACGCGACTCACGGCTGAGCCAACCGCCCGACGCAGACTGGCGAAAGACAGATTAAGTTGAGCCAGACCGAGGATGCCCAATAGGCACATCATGACGTACATCAGTGCATGTGCCCCGAAAGCCACTGAAACCGCTTGTTCACCGCGAATGCCGAAAGGCACTTGAAGCATGTAACGGGCGACTGTCTGGAAGACGCCCAGAGCACCTGGCGATGAGGGCAACGCCACAGCAAAACTGATTGCACAAGTGAGAAACGCTGCCTGAAGCCAGGTTGGTGAGTCGACGAAGCTTTGAAGCACCGCACGATAGAATCCGACACTGCACGCCCACGCCACCAGCGACCATGCGGCTGTGGTAATCAGTCGGCTCGGCGAACCCAACGCCGCAAACCCTTCCAGCGCCCCATCAATCGCCCTGTGCCAGCGATCCTTGTTCAGAGACGGTGTGTGCGCCGTCACGTGCCGCACGACACGCTGGCCCAGCTGCGGCCAGCGTGCCAGGACAAAGAATATGATCAGTGCGACAATGCTCGCCCCCCCACCGACGAGACCCGCTACTCGCGTCCAACCTGCATCACTCACGAAAGGAAGCGTTGCGCCTAACAATACAACGACGACGAACATGTCGAGCGTCCGTTCAACGACCACCGTCGACAACGCAGTGCTCAAGGGCACCGTTCTGCCCAATGCCACAATGACGGCCCGCGTAGGGTCGCCCAGACGAAATGGGAACACGTTGCTCACCAGGTAGCCGATGTTCGTCACCGCGAAGACGGTTCGGAGACCTACACGGTCCCCGAGCAGAATCCGCCAACGGACAGACCGGGCCACCACAAAGCCCAGAAGAGCGATTGTCGCCAGCGCGAGGTATCTGAGGTCGGCCTGCTCGAATACCTGCCCCACCCTGCTCCAATCGATGCCCAACGCGGCCAAGACAAGGCTGACCGCGCTGACAACTATGCTGACCAACAGGCGTGTTTGTCTCACGAGGGCTGATTATACCACCGCACGCGCTCTCGGGCAATGAGGA
>JAAZAN010000265.1 GCA_012514315.1 Chloroflexota bacterium | reverse complement strand
TGCCCGATTTCCCCATGTTCACCTTTGGGACGCGGCCCAACGCCTTTGGCGGATGGCGCATCATCGAGGTCGACCGGCCGGTGTACGTCCCGGGGCACCTGACGCACTATGTGCGGGTGGCGCCGGGCGATTTCGTGTTCGGCGACAACGATGGCGTGCAGATCATCCCGAAGGACCTGGTGGATGAGGTGCTGCTGCGCGTGGAAAAGACGTACGAGATCGAGACGGAGGAGCGCAAGCAACTGGCGGCCGGCATGCCCATCGATGAGGTGTACCGGGTGTTTGGCGTGCTGTAGGGTGCGCACAATGCGTCATGGGCGAGAGCGACGGGAACCGTGGAGACTCTAGGGGCATGCGCGTGACTGTGTATGGCGTAGTACCTGGGGGTGCACCTCTGGCTCCAAGGACGTCTGCCGCCAACCTGTCGCTTCCTCAGGGAGGCAGGCTCACTCCGGTCGTAGCGCCTGCACGGGCCCGCGGCCATCGCCTCCAGCCACATTCCATCAGCTTCAAAGTGCTCTGCCGATGCGACGTCCGTGCAGTAATCCGGTAGTGGGTAAGCGTCAGATCAGTGAAGGAGGCGCCTATCACGAGGACCCGTGATGATAGATTCTGCTCGCTATTGCCTCGGCTGACTTTCAGTAGCTAGAGTGGTACAAACAGGAGGAGCGATCATGCCAGGGCTGCGTGGAATGCTGTTCACGCGTCGAAGCGTATTACGGATGGCCGCCGCTGGATCGGCGATGCTACTGGCCGCGTGCCAACCCAAGGTTGTTGAGGTCGAGAAAGTCGTCAAGGAGACGGTTGAGGTAGAAAAGGTCATCAAGGAGACCGTTGTTGTCGAGACGGAGAAGGAAAAGATCATCAAAGAGACCGTCGCGGTACCCACCGAACGTAGTAAGGTCGTGTTCTGGCACGCTTTTGGATCCGGTGCTTCCCGCGACCATATGGACCAGTTTACCTCCCGCTACAACATTGAGAGTTCGACGTACGTAGCGGAGCCTATCTTTGTTGACCTGTGGACCTTGGATCAGAAGTTCACTGCGGCTATCGCCGCTGGCCAGCCACCGGATGCCGTGACCTATACGATCGGAGCGTCGGGGCTGCGTGCCGAGGCGCAGCAGATCATGTCCCTGTCCCCGTACATCGCCGCAGATGGCTTTGACGTGGCAGGGCTTGTGCCATATGCGGCTGAAGCCCTTGAGTACAAGGGCGAGATCTGGGGCCTCCCGTTCCAGCCGGACACGCGCGTCCTCTACTACAACAAGGGGCAGTTTGCGGAGGCGGGGCTCGATCCGGAGACGCCGCCAGAGACGTGGGACGATCTGTGGGAGTTTGCGCTCAAAGTGGACCAGATTGACGCTTCGGGCAGCCTGCAACGCGTCGGGTTCAGCCCGATGTTCGGCAATGTGTATGTTTTCCCCTTCCTGTTCGCCAATGGGGCTGTCCCGGTCTCCGATGCCGGCGAGTTCAACTTCCAGTCACCCGAGATCATCGAGACCGCATACTGGTACAAGCAGTGGGCCGATCACTATGGTCACGAGGAACTACTGATGTTTGCCAGCGGGTTTGGCACCGAAGCCAATGACCCCTTCATGTCGGGGCTACTGTCGATGATCGTCCAGAACAACCGCTATATAGGCGATCTCATCAAATACGCACCCGCGACCGAATGGGGTGTGGGAATGATCCCTCACACCGGCACGCCCGCCTCCCAGGGCGCTGGATACGACCTGGAGGTTCCCAAAGGTGCCAGCAATCCCGACGGCGCCTGGGATCTGATCAAGGCAGGGATGTCCAGGGAGGTTCAGGTCGGGGGCGCCAAGCTTGCGGGCTGGCTGCCCTCGGTCATGGCAAATGCTGAAGACCCCTCCCTTGCGGATATCCCCTTCTGGGATGTGGTGGTCGCCAGCGCGAAGGTCACGCAAGGCCGCAAGTTCGTGCTCGAGGCGCCAAGCTGGTTCGCCTTCGTCGTCACGGCATTCGAGGAGGTCTGGGACGGCCTCAAGACGCCGGAACAGGCGCTGGCCGATGCCCAGGCAGCGGCTGAGAAGGAAGTCGAGAACTATCACGCAGCGCGCCAGTAACGCGACCAATCGGTATGGGCAGGCGGGGTGCGCCCCGCCTGCCCACCGTAGCGGAACTACCTTGCAGATTCGAGGGAAGCGATGACACGATTTCTAGCGCGACTGCTCAGGGGGGGCACAGAAGCCGGCGCATATCGCGCATCACCCAGGCGACCGCTCTCACGGGCTTGGCGTGAGGGGCTTGCAGGTTACATGATGGCCTCTCCGTGGTTATTCGGCTTCTTTGCGTTTACCGCGGGCCCGATTGTGCTCTCACTCTACTACAGCTTTACCTTCTACCAGATTACCACACCCCCTAACTGGATTGGGCTGACGAACTACCGCATCCTGTTCTACGATGACCCAAAGTTCCGCACGAGCCTGTACAACACCGTCTATTACGCCGTTTTCGTAGTACCGCTGACGGTGGTGAACGGGCTGACGGTCGCTACGCTACTGAATCAGCCAATCCCCGGGCGCAGCGTCTTCCGCACGATCTATTACCTGCCTTCTGTCGTGTCCGGGGTGGCGAACGCGATGCTCTGGCTATGGGTACTCAATCCCAAACACGGCTTGGCTAACGTCATACTCAGTTGGTTCGGCCTCAAGGGACTCCCTTGGCTCAACAGCGCCACGTGGGCCAAGCCCGCGCTCATCCTGATGAGCCTCTGGGGTGTGGGAGGTACTATGGTGATCTACCTGGCCGGCCTTCAGGGCGTTCCCCAGCACCTTTACGAGGCCGCGGAGATCGACGGCGCCAACGCCTGGCAACGTTACTGGAAGGTGACCATCCCGCTACTGACGCCGACCATTTTTTTCAACATGGTCACCAGTACCATTGGGACCTTCCAAGTTTTCACGCAGGCTTATGTGTGGACAACGGGCACGGGAACGGGCGCGGGCCCACATGACTCACTATTGTTCTATGTGCTCTACATGTATCGGCGCACCTTTGGCGAACTTCGCATGGGCTATGGTTCGGCGATGGCCTGGATTCTATTCACCATTGTTCTGATCTTGACACTCATCCAGTTTCGCTTTGGGCAGCGCTGGGTGTACTATGAGGCCTCCGCGGGGAAGGGGATCTAGTATGCAGACTCAGGGTCGCACGCTATCCTTGTCTCTACAGAGCCGGAAGCTAGCCCACCGGATCGGTCTTGCCACTGTGTTCGTGCTGGTCACATTGGGAAGTATTTCGTTTATGCTACCCCTGTTCTGGATGGTATCGACATCTCTCAAGAGTGATGCTCAAGTGTACTCATTACCCACCGTATGGATCCCAGATCCACTCGTGTGGGAGAATTATCCCCAAGCACTGAGCAGGATGCCTTTTTGGCTCTTTACGCGTAATTCGTGTATTACGTCGTTCATCCCAGTGATCGGCGCAGTGCTCAGTTCGTCGATGGTGGCCTATGCCTTCTCGCGCCTGCGATGGCCCGGCCGGGACTTTTGGTTCATCGTGCTCATCGCCACCATGATGCTGCCGTCGCAGGTCACGATCATCCCACTCTACATCATCTACTCCAAACTGAACTGGATCAACACCTTCTACCCGCTGACAGTGCCCTGGTTCTTTGGTGGGGCGTTCTACGTCTTTCTGTTGCGCCAGTTCTTCACCAGCATACCGATGGACCTCAGCGAGGCGGCGCTGATGGATGGCTGCTCGCACCTGCGCATCTGGTCCAGCATTATCATCCCGCTGGCCAAACCGGCGCTGGCCACCGTTGCGGTATTCACCTTTCTGGCCACCTGGAACGACTTCTTTGGGCCGTTGCTCTATCTTACGAACCAACGTTTGTTCACACTCCAGGTGGGGCTGCAGTATTTCCGCGAGAACACCTCAACGACGAGCTTTAGCCTCGAGTGGCAGAAGCTCATGGCCGCTTCGCTCGTGGTGCTGCTGCCCACGTTGGTTGTGTTTTTCGTGGGACAGCGTTTCTTTGTCCAGGGCATCACGCTCACCGGCATG
>JAAZAN010000264.1 GCA_012514315.1 Chloroflexota bacterium | reverse complement strand
TCCGACGCATGAACTCGCTGTGGGATCGTTGCAGGATTTCCTTGACCGGTGGCTGGCTGTGAACGAGGACGCAGGTGTCGACTACGTCCACGGGACGGAGAGCACTGTCGAATTGGCGCGACAGGGCGGGAACGTTGGGTTCCTCCTGCCGGCAATCGGCAAGAACGAATTCTTCCGTTCGATCGCCGTCAACGGCCCGATGCCTCGAAAGACCTTCTCGATGGGGCACGCGGTTGACAAGCGCTTCTACTTGGAGTGCCGAGCGATCAGCTAGCTGCGCTGGTTAATTCGGTGTTACAGCGGGCGTAGGTTGCTGCGGTTGAGTGTGACGGGTTGGGTCCCTCTGCGGTAACACACTGAAGCCCCACTCTGCGGAGTGTTTTCGCAGAGTGGGGGTTTCAGTATCAGCGCGCCCGAATGGATTCGAACCCCAACCTTCTGATCCGTCAACGAACGACTGAGTGGGTTTCGTGACCACCTAAAGAGTTCAGCTCAAGGGTTCCGAAAGGTAACGGGATGCAGATTCCGTGGGTATGTGAACGTGAGATCTGTTAGCGGCGTCATAGAGAACCGCGAACCAGGGGAAAGCTCAGAGACGGTAGCCGCCGCTCGCCACCGCTGCGGAGATCCAATCCATGTGAAGGGCAGTCGGTCCCTCACCGATGAGGCACGCGCGATTGTCGCGCCAACGGCGGTGGATATCGTTCGTCAAGTAGCCGACACCTCCATGAAGCTGGATAGCCAAGTCACAGACGCGTGACCCCAATTCCGGCGGGTAGACCTTGCAGGCGGAAGTGAGTACGGCCAGTGCGCTTCCAGGAAGCGGAACGCCGCCTTCGTCGATGAGCTTCGCCGTCTTCTCCACCAGCGCTCGAGAGACCTCAATTTCCATGGCGGCCCGGGCGATGTCTTGCGCCACGGTTTGGTACTCGATGAGGTTCTTACCCCCAATGTTTCGGACCTTCGTGTATTCGAGCGCCTGGTCAAGAGCTGCGGCCGCATTACCGTTACACATGGCCCCGATTCCGACGCATGAATGGAAGATGGGGACCAGGACCGCTTCAAAGCCACCATGAATCTCGCCCAGACGGTCTGCGTCCGACACTCGGCAGTTCTCGTAGATAGTGGTTCCGGTGTTGGAGCCATGCCATCCGAGTTTGCGTTCGAGTTCGCCGAACGAGAGGCCTGGGTTGTCCTTTTCAACGAGGAAGGCGGTCGGGGCCGGGTTCCCGTCAACGTGGGCGAAGACGAGGTAGACATCAGCGGCCTGAGAGTTGGTGGTCATGACCTTGGTCGCATTAATTACCCACTCGTCCCCGTCGCGAACTGCGGTGCCAGAGTGTGCCGCAAAGTTCATGGTGCCGGTCGCCTCGCCAACGGCCATAGCGCCGATGGACTCCATCGTCACCGCGCCGGGCAGGTACTTTGCCTTCTGCTCCTCGGTGCCCGCGTGCAGGATTGGGAGGAAGCAGAGGGTTAGGGACGCGTCCAAGGTGAGTGCGAGTGTCTGAGATCCACGGGCAAGCTCTTCAAGGGCCATGACAAATGTTGAGAGCCCCATGTCCGTGCCGCCGTACTGTTCGGGGAACAGCAGCCCACCTAGACCGAGATCACCGCAGCGGCGCATGAGGGCGAGTGGGAACTCGTTCCCCTCCTCCATCTGCGGTACGGCCGGCAGGACCTCGTCGCGGACGAACTCCACAATGGATTCGCGAAGAATCTCCTGCTCTTGCGTGTATTGATGCAACATGACAAACCTCCCTATGGATTGAAGAATCGCGTTTTTGCGATATTGAATTGCGTTTTTACGATATTTGGAACACGCGATAAGAATATCATACGACGAAGCAACGCAGTAGTGCTAGAAGAGTATTCGATTGGTATTAAGGAGGACAAGATCAGTCCCGCAATCGCAAGCAGGATCACCGAGCACTATTAGAACCCTGCTGAAATGATGCGGCTAGAGGACATGCCTGCTGAGCTTCTGCGGCCGTGGCATAGCATTTGGCTAGTCCGGAGTGTGCGCAGACAGGGCGCGTCTTCGGCATCGGATAGGCAAAGTCGGCCTCATCGACTTTTTCGAGACGCCGGTACCGAGCTTTCGTACTTCGAACTCAGCGCTATCGCTGCCTCACTGGAGGCTGCGGACCACCATGCGGAGGCAAAGCCGCTGTAGGCCCAGCCCTAAGACAGCAGAGAATGGACAAACCCGACCAGCCAGACAACTTCTGCCTTCAGTCCGTAGTCGGAATGTGACGATTGAGGACTCCGCGTGTCCTGATCCTCCGTCTCGGAAAGAACTGCCATCGCTCACTGCGCAGCAGATGACTGCGCAGTGAGCGAGTGGACTTATGGACGCAGGATAAGCCTGATCTGTTCCCCTGCGTGATTCTCAAGGCGCTCTACGGCCTCGGCAGCCTGGGAGAGCGGCAGCGTGTCACTGATGGACCCAGCAAGGTTGAGTCGGCCTAGGTTAGCCAGCCGTACGAGCTGTGGGACATGGTGCGGTTCAGAGCCGTAATGCCCCAAGACCTGCTGACCGAACGCGATGAATAGGAAGTTGTCCTTAACGGTGAACGGCTGGCCGCTGATGCCGATAAGCACGAGGCGTCCTCCCGGAGCCAACGTTTCCAGTATCTGCTCTGGAATGCCCGGGAAGCCCGCGAATTCGAAAGCGACGTCGAGACCAGCTCCGCCGTTCGCAGCTCGCAACTCGTCTGCGAAGTCAACCGCCTTGGGGTCCAGGACTGCATCGGCGCCGAAATCGAGCGCGCGCTGCCTGGCCGTTGCCGATGGGTCAATCCCGATGATCGGTCCAGCACCGATCATCCGCAGTAGTTGAATCGCATGAGCACCCAGTCCGCCGATGCCCCACACCCCGACGGCATCCCCTGCGCGCACCTTCCCGGTCACCTCGATCGCCGACCAGGGGGTCGACACCGCGTCAGGAATGATGGCGGCCTGATCGAAGGGAAGGTCGCCAATGCGCACCAAGGTGGATGCTGGTGTCACGAGATACTCAGCCCAACCGCCGTCGTAGTCGAGACCGATAGTGTGGATACCGTCCTCCTTCTCGATGAGCGCCTGGATCGTCACCCGCTCACCCAGTTCCCATCCGGTCACGTCATCACCCAGTGCCTCAACCGTGCCCGACACTTCGTGGCCAAGGGTGAGCTCGCCTTCGGTGATACGCGGAGGCACGATCATGCCGCTGATAATGTGCACGTCGGACAGGCACACGCCTGCGGCTTGGACCTTGATGAGGACATCTGAGGGCCCCGGCACAGGAATCGGTACTTCCTTGACTGCGAACTCCCTGGTCACGACGTTGAATCGGCCTGCCAACATAGTCCCAGACATTCCAATCACCCTCCAGTAGTTGGGATTCGGCCTTACTAGTCTCCCATCGTTTGATCAGCAGGATCAATGGCAATGATCTAAGGATGTTGATGGCACTCGGTGAGGTGGCGTGCAAGGGACGTCCCCCAGGTCAAAACTGGAGTTTGGCAGTTTGTTACTGTTGATCCCAGAGCACGCGATGGTTTTCCATCAGGTGCACCAATATGAGGGAGTCAAAGTCCACTGCGCAGGCCGACGAGATAGGCAACGAGTGCGGCATCCTCCCCAGGACGAACGCTCCAATCAGGACCCGCAACAGGAGCATCTTCGCCTACGCACCCCAGGATCGCGGCACCAATAGCGGCGCGGATCGCCGTAGCTATTCCTCGTCGGGATCGTTGTGTTCTGCCGCCCTGTGGCCTTAACGGCCGATACTTCGACAACAGTTCCCGAGTTGCCGCCTGACGCGCGGGTCTCGGCATCAAGGTCGAAAGGGAGCAGAAGGTCGACTGCCGCCCTCTGCGGATCGGGTGGGTGCCCTCCGTCTGGTGGCTAAGCCCGGGCAAACCATTGTCCCGAATGATAGGACGACGACCTATCTGGCGCGTTAGTGGCACGTCAAATCAAAACGAAGGCCCGACCGGCATAACTACTGGTCAGAGCCTTACCGTGATGGTGGGCGACACTGGGTTCGAACCAGTGACCTCTTCGTTGTAAACCAAGCGCACTATCACTGTGCTGCTCGCCCCGGTGGTGGCAAATCGCTCATCAGATGTGAGTGGGGCAGCAGGCAGAGTCGGAACGGGACCTCGGCAACGGTTCTGGTGTTCGCTGGCGTGGCTCGTGGCGCACGGGGCCTGATCACTTGCTGACCGAAGAATGGGCGGTCCATGGGGTCGCACCGGGAGTTGACCTTTACAGGGTGATCTCGACGGCTACAAAGACATGGATCTTACGGATGCTGTTCGAAGATCTTGGTCTTGAATCCGACGAACTGCTGTTCCATTTGGTTCCCATGACCTCAGACGATGAGGACGCGGGTGAGGACGAGGACTCGGAACTCGAGGAGTGAATGTCGGCACAGGCCACGACCTGCGAGAGACCAGACCGAGCGGGGCCGATGGGTTTGCGATGCCAGCAAGAGTGCCTAGCTGAAGCATGTCAGACGGCCGTGAGAAGCTTCCATGGTGAGTGTGATGAGTAAAGAGGCCGAGCGGGCAGAACTGCATAAGACTATCTGGCGGATCGCCAACGAACTCCGCGGCAGCGTGGATGGTTGGGATTTCAAGGCATATGTGCTGGGGATGCTCTTTTACCGGTTCATCTCGGAGAACCTGACTGCTTACCTTAACGAGCAAGAACGGCAGGCCGGAAACCCCGACTTCGACTATGAGGAGCTCAGTGACGAGGAAGCCGAGTACGGGATGGCGGAAACGGTCAACGAGAAGGGCTTTTTCGTCTTCCCGTCCGACCTGTTCGCGAACGTTCGCAAGCGCGCCCGACATGACCAGAACCTGAACGAGACGCTCAGTCAGGTATTTGTGAACATTGAGGCCTCAGCCCAGGGAACGGCGAGTGAGGACAAGTTCAAAGGCCTCTTCGATGATTTGGATGTCAACTCCAACAAGCTCGGCCCAACCGTCGCGAAACGTAATGAACGACTCGTCCGGTTGTTGGATGCCATCGGGGATCTAAATCTCGGTATGTACACCGATCAGGCAATTGATGCTTTTGGTGACGCCTACGAGTACTTGATGACGATGTACGCCTCGAGCGCAGGCAAGTCCGGTGGGGAGTTCTTCACACCGCAAGAAGTTTCGGAACTACTCGCACGGATCGCCGTGGTTGGTAAGACCGAAGTCAGCAAGGTGTATGAAGTTTTCCACACGGATTGGATACAAATTTGCGGTGCGTATGGGCCGACTGTGTGAGCGGCGCAAATCAGGACTTAGGGGTTCAGATGAGAAAACATCAAGTTAGGGAATTCTTCATCGTTAAAGAAATGACCAAAGAAGACCTTCTCGCTGCAACAGGACTGTCCCCAGCCACCATCGCCAAACTTGGCAAAGACGGAAACGTAACCGCTACTGTCCTAGCCCGCATCTGCGAAGCGCTCAACTGGGGCATCGCTGATATCTGTGAAGCGACACCCGGAATAGGAGCCAGCCTTGAGTAGCAGCTTCGATTTCGGTCACGCCAACGATGCCCAACGACAAGCCATCGAAACCACCGAAGGGCCTGTCCTCATTATTGCGGGGCCTGGCACTGGCAAAACGTTCACTCTGGTCAACAGAGTCGTTTATTTGCTTGAACAAGTTGGTGTTGCACCCGAAGGAATTTTTATCGCAACATTTACCGAAAAAGCTGCGAAAGAGCTTGTCACTCGAATTGCCGACTCATTGGACTCTCGACACCAACAGGTCAATGTTAATGATCTTTACGTAGGAACGTTCCACTCTCTTGCCTTGAGGATCATCAAAGAGAATCTCGAATTCACGAGACTAAAGACTGGGTTTCGCGTGCTAGATCAGTTCGATCAGACATATACGGTTTTCCAGAACTTCCACTACTTTGACGCCATTCCTGATATCGAAGTGCTGCTTCCCAGGGGAGGGAGATGGCGAAAGGCAACAAAGATTTGCGGTTGGGTGAACGCTCTTGCTGAAGAACTCGTCACCGCCAAGGAGTTACTAGACGACACAAGCCTTGAGATGAAGATCCTCGGACGGATTCTTCAGACATACAACCGCATGATGGCTGAACAGAATCTTCTCGATTTCGCTGGTATCCAAGTCGAAGCGCTTCGAATCCTGGAAGAGAACGACATCGTGCGAACGAAGTACATCGAGCAACTGCGTTACTTAATGGTCGACGAATACCAGGACACTAACTTCATCCAAGAACGACTGATATTCCTGCTAGCTGGCGACAAGCAGAACATCTGCGTCGTTGGTGATGATGACCAAGGGCTTTATCGCTTCAGAGGTGCAACGATCCGTAACATTCTGCAGTTTCCACAGCACTTTGAAGACCAAAGCTGCACCATTATTCATTTGACTGAGAACTACCGTTCCACGCCAGATATCGTGAACTTCTACAACTCATGGATGGAAGCCACCTCTGGAGCGAAGTTTCGGTTCGAATGGGAC
>JAAZAN010000263.1 GCA_012514315.1 Chloroflexota bacterium | reverse complement strand
TGAGGGCAGCACTGGCGGGAACGGTCGGCGTCTGGGGAAGGGGGACTGCTCCGTCAACTCGGTCATGGCTGACAACCACTTACCGCTGTTAGCGCCGGGAGTGCAAACCGCCAGGGAAGCCCAGGTTAACGGAGCATGGTTGCTAGGCTTTCTTGCCTTTCTTATCTTTCTTGTCTTTCTTGTCTTTCTTCTTTGCCATCTCGTGTTCCTCCTGAATGTGAGCAATCGCTCGTGTTGTTGACCAAAAGTGCGAGGCCGGTCTGGGACGGCATAGAAGCACTTCTGGTGGTGTATCTACCAGTGCGCTATGGGCTAACAGCGCTTATATGATACCACAACCTTGTTTCGCCGGCAATCTATCGCGTCTGAAGGTGAGGCGTTTCAAACAATGCGCGCACGTTGATCTGGCGGTGATCTGGCGGTGCGCTGGACACGGGGCAGCCTCCTTCGTGGTAGTCGTCGATACACATACCTTATCAGGATGCTGCCCTTTCTCAAGCCCGGTTTTCAACCTAACCGCATACACAACCGGATACACGGGGATACAGGGATACACTTCCGAGTGGCGCGTGCTTGTAAGGTAATGTATACTGCTCAATATCCAGTAGTGTGGCCGACTTATCGAGAGCCCGACGTTCAGTTTCACTCTAGGGTCAGTATGCACGACTTCAGGCTTTTTGGTTGCATTCTCCGATTTTGGCGACTTGAGATCTCACCGTGTCCCATCTCCTTAGTAGCCCGGAGGTAATCTCCCAGTCGTGATTCGACCGGAGTATACCGGTATGATAACCAGATCGCATTTGCCAGGATGGCGTATCTATGACATCTCAGCATCAACGGGAGCCTGCGGCTCTCGCCGAGCTAAGGGCCATAAAGACTCGATTGGGTGCACCCATCTTCCTGGATCTTCGCGCACTCGATTGGCCGGCGGCCCACGGCGAAATTGGACAAGCTGTTCGTGGACAGGTGCAGCGGATTCTCCAACGAAAATTGAAGGCGTTTAGCAGCGGCAGTCTGCAGCACCAGATCCGAGTGGCTCGCGGATGCCTGGCAACCATCCGTGAGAAAGCCGCCTCCCCAAGTATTCCGCGGGAGATTCGCCAGGCGCTGGCTGAATACCGAGCGTGCCTGGAAGCGTGGGGCCTATCGGCACTAGGAAGTAATGCATCAGTGGGATCATCAGCCGCTGTAGTCGATGGCAAGCCGATTGCTCTCGATGAACTCGCAATGGCCCTTCAGAATGACAACCTCGGCTGCCAAACCGAAGCGTTGCGGGAGGAGGATGGCTCTGTTCTGTTTTGGCACACCGAAGAAGATGTCGAAGACGAACCTGGCGAGCGCTTCGACAAGTTGAGGATCGCGATTTTGCGCGGAGAGACAGTAGATATCGCTACCTTTATCTATCCGGACCTGTTGCCTGGCCCAGCTTTTACATGGGCAACTGATGGCTGGCTTCAGGCTGTTGATGCGTTGTTCTTGCGCGGGTACCCGAGCACGCCCCTGATGTTGGCCAACGTTGCCACCTGGATTAACATTCGTCTGAGACAGCATGTCGACCCAGAGGTGGTAATACGAGCACTCATGCCCTTCATCGACGGCTACGCCATGCTTGTTGCCAGGCCGCTCGATGACGCGATCGTCGTCACGCGATACGAATTTGCTCACGACGTGATGATAACGAGCGAACTCCCGCCTACTCCTGGCAGCTATCTGGTCCAGGCCAACGTTTGCTCCGATCGGGACTCGCCTCTGGCGGTAAGGTGCGAGTCCTTAGACCACCGCGCTCGTAGAGACCTCGAAGCAAGAACAGCCATGATGGAGCGCACCACATCCCAGGTCATGGCGTCTAGTGATCGTATCGCGTCGGTGTTGAATCTGCTAAGTCTGCGGGAGGGAGGGACACTGGCCTACTCGAATGTTGACGTCAAGGCGTACTTCCTGGCGCAGCTCAAGCTTTCTGGTCACGGGGCTTGGATTGGGGCAGGACCGGCGCTATTGGATGATCAGCCAGTGATGATTTCCATACCCGAGTCGGACGGTAGACATCAGGAAGGACATAATGGCATCTGAGTACTTGGATGTCGCTTCATGGCCGGAGCCATTGGCGAAGGCATATCTGGAGTACTCGGCCCGTGACGGCGATTTGGACGGTTGGGTCGAAAAGCTCAGTCGCGAGATATATCTGGCTGAGTGCTACCTGGCATTGTTATCGCACATATGCGCTGCTGATTACTTGTCTCGTTGGGAGCCACACCCTCTGCTCGATGGTTCGCTCCGACGCACATACCCCATGCCTACAACCGGGACCTTTGCTCGATTTTTGTTGGATTACGTGCATTTGGCCCACGCCGGCGAGCCGTTCATTCCTGAACTGGCAGTGTTGGCCGACGCTGAGCGCCCGATCGCCCGTGTGGTCGAGATACGTAACGATCTGGGCCATCCCCTTAACTTGCCGACTGACTACGAAGCATGTCAAGAGCACCATCAGAAGCTCCAGACCTGTTTGGCCCGGCTGTTACCTGTGCTAAATCTGTTTGCTGATTATGATCTGTGTTATCTGCATGAGACGGTTCTGCAAGGCGAAGAACGCAAGGTGCGCACCTATAAGGGCGCGTTGCCGGGTGTTACATTCATTACTTCGAATGAACTCCTGCCAAGGTCTCACGTAGTTCTAAAGCGGCGAGGTGATGGCGCACTGCTGGATCTTCACCCGTTCTGCGTCCTGCATCAGAGCGAACGACGTGATGAGAACCAGATAGGTTGGCAGTGTGGTGCTAAGGACGATGGCCTCGAATACTCACTGTCATCGCGTAAGTTTACTCTAACGAGGGTAATGTTCGATTTTGAGCGACGTCCCAAGGTCCTATGCCGGCCATCTGTCCGGGGTATTCCAGTGGTAAATCGGCTATTTGAGCTGAGTCTGGAGCTTAGAAATCGAGGGAATGCCCCTGCTGTTGTTAATCTCCACTGTCGGCCTGATGAGGGTCTGGAGATTGCCGACGGTCCGACCGAGTGGCAGGTCAAAGTGGAACCTTTCGGACAGACAGTGCGTGCCACCTATCATTTTATCGCGCGCAATTCCGGTAATTACGCAGTCAACTTTGCTCCGTCGAGGTTGCATGATGAGCTTGGGCACAATTGGCCAGATTGGGCAATTGCGCCCCTAAGCCTAGAGGTCGAGGAGCAAAGACCAGCGTGCCTGCGAATCCATCGACAGATGGTCGGCCGTGATGGAAAGCCATGTGATGTAGACTACGTGTCAGTGAAAGAGCGTGAGCCTGTTACGGAGTTGGTTACGATCCAGAACGAAGGAAACGTGTCAATTGACAGACTCTGGATAAACTGCAGCCCGATGCCTGATCTCGCGATTGGCACTCTTCCCGGTGAACAATACCTTGGTGGCCGAGAGAATCTGGAATTTCATATCAACTACAGGCCACTCACCGAAGGTCGCTTCTCACTGCCGGAACTATCTATTGCATATCAGGAATCAGACGGTATGAGCCATGTGAAAAGCATACCGTCAGGCGTGACTTTACATGCAGAACCCAGCTTCGAGACTGAGCAACTGATCGACCGGACGCTGGAGATGCGTATGCT
The DNA here is from genome assembly GCA_012514315.1 of Chloroflexota bacterium. GTDB lineage: Bacteria > Chloroflexota > Anaerolineae > B4-G1 > B4-G1 > JAAZAN01. The sequence continues at coordinate 1,552 of JAAZAN010000263.1, read as the reverse complement.
GATCCGGATTCTTGACAGCGTCTTGACAGGCCGGGGGCAGTTTGCTCTCATAATTGGCGAAGCCGGTGTGGGCAAGTCCCGACTTGTAGGCGAGTTCGCGGCGCGTGCTGAGCCCCGACGAGTACGGGTCCTGCTTGGTAGGTGTATAGATCAGGGTCGTCAACTTAGTTACGATGTATTCAGGACAGCGCTTCGCGATTTTTTCGGCATTAGGGAGGGCGAGCGCGGCAAAGTGGCACGTCAGAAGATCGAACGGTGTCTCGAGGCTCTGCCGCACTGGGCGTCTGAAGCTCAGTTCTTTCTGAATTTTCTCGGTTTGGGAGGCCTTGACGAGAACGGACTGGAGCGCCCTGAAGCGCATCCCGATGATACGCTTAGCTATTTTGGCCATGTGATTGGACTTCTGTTCCAACTTGCCCGTAAGAACCCGTTACTTCTCCTACTTGAGGACCTACATTGGATCGATGCTACGAGTCTCGATCTGCTCAGGCGGTTGGTGATGAGGTTGGAAGATGAGCCTGTGCCCATTTTGGTTTGCGGCACAATGCGGAGCTCTGAAGCCCAACAGCACGTGGAGCTACAGGAAGCGCTTCGCAGTCTGAGCCGGCAAACGGAGGTATATTTTGAGCACAATCTGGATGCGCTCTCTGCGGACGACAGCTATGAGCTGATTGACCATATGTTCGCCGGGTTCTCCGAGCGGGAGAAAGACTTGATCTACCAACGAGCCGATGGAATTCCTTTCTACGTGCAGCAGTTTCTGAATCTGCTCTACAGCGAGCATCGGCTCACACGGATGGGAAATGAGTGGCATTTGCAGTCAGGTGTCGACTTATCGCGGTTGCTTCCCCAAACCATAGGAAAGCTTCTAGATCGGCGTTTCTATGCACTCGATCGCAGTGCACAGCAGGTGATCCAGTGTGCAGCTATTGTGGGACACGAATTCGCGAAGCCAGTTCTATCAGTTGCACTTGAGCGGCCAGTTGGCGAAGATCTCGACAGGCTCGAGCGCGAGGGCCTGATCAAGTATCGCCCTGGCGTGCCGACCGATCAGGGGCGCTATCAGTTCTCGCACGCCCTCATAAAAGATGCGGTTTGCAGGCAAATCGGCCATTCTCGCATGATCGAACTGAATCAAAAGATCGGAGATGCTATTGAGACACTCTACCCAGATACGCTTGGCTTGGTGAGCCAACTGGCATTGCACTTCCAGGCGGCTGGTAACGTCAGTAAGACAATCAAGTACGGATTACTGGCCGCAAAGACTGACCATGCCCACTGTAGCTGGCCGGAGGCAAGTGTCTGGTCGAAAACAGTATTGGAGTTACTGGCTGGCCTACCCAGTAGTGATGAAGTCCTCGAGCAGCGTACGAGCGCGCTCATTATCTGGGAGCGTGCGGCAGAGTCGACGGGGGAAATGGATACTGTGGCCGCCATCTTGCGGGAAGCTGTCGCTCAGCTGCCAGAAGACCCGGCTCATACACAATGCCTTGGACTCTTGTTGCTTGCGCTCGCCCGAGTAGGATATGTCAAGAACTACGCCGAAGCAGCC
>JAAZAN010000037.1 GCA_012514315.1 Chloroflexota bacterium | reverse complement strand
CTCCTGGAGTGTGGGGTGCGCAGGTGCCCCTTGCTCCTTCATGGGAGGTGTAGGTCGTGCTGCGTTCTGCTCTGAGGAGCCTTCGCGCCCGTCTTGTAGGGCTTGTACTCCTGGCTGTCTTCCCTGCCTTGGTGCTGGTCTTCTACTCAGGCCTGGAGCGTCGCCAACTGGCAATCGCTGATGCTCGGCAGCAAGCACACCACATTGCTCATCTGGCTTCGACGGATTACCGGCGGATCGTCTCGACGGCCCAGCATATCCTCGCGGCCCTGGCGCACTCGCCTCTTCTGCAAAATGCTGCTGCTGGGCAGTGTCCTGTATGGCTCGGTGAGCTGCCAGAGGAGTACGCAAGTCTGAGAGTGGAGAGGTCGGAAGGGGACGTGTTCTGCAGCGTCTCGAGCGCTTCGCCGTTGACTGGCAGCTTGCACAGCGGGCTTGCCGAGACGTTCGATCCCATGGTCGATGGAGATCGAAGCCAGTCTGCCAGAGAGGCGCCCATCACCATGGTGACACAGCCCATCATCGATGGGGCAGGCGAGATACGGGCCGTCGCGAGCATCACGGTCAACATGAGTTGGCTTGATGGATGGGCCGGTGACGCCAACTTGCCAGCCGGGTCGACGGTGATAGTCCTGGATCACACTGGTACGATCCTGGCGCGTCGCCCCGATAATGGCGCGTGGGTGGGGAAGTCAGCGCCGCAGATGCTGTTCTCAGACGCGATGCAGATGCCATCCGGCGATCGCCTGGCCGATGCTCCCGGTCTGGACGGCGTGCAGCGCCTATTCGCCTTGACCACGCTGCGTAGCGCGTCGTCTTCCACCAGTGGCGAAGCGCTCTACCTGGCGGTTGGGATTCCCAGGGCCGCTGCGCTACATGAGGCGAACTGGCAGTTGGTGCGCGACATGTCACTGCTCGGCCTGGTGCTTGTACTGGCGGTGGAGGCGGCCTGGTTCGTAGGCGGTCGTTCTGTCGCACGCCCAGCGGAGATTCTGGTCCGCACGGTGGAACGCCTGGCGTCGGGGGACCTGAGTGCGTGCACTGGGTTGGGTGATCGCCTGGGCGAGATGAGCCAGTTGGCCAGCGCTTTTGACCGCATGGCAGTATCACTCCGGGAGCGGAGTACAGAGCGCGACCAGGCTGTTCAGTCATTGCAGGGGCAACTGAGCCGGACGAGACTGCTCAATGAGATAACACGTGCCATTGCTGAGCATCAGGACCTGCATAGCATCCTGCGCATCGTGGTTACGCAACTGGAGAAAGAGCTGGCGGTGGACTGGGGTTGCGCCGCCATCTATGACCCGGACAGGAATGCGTTCATCGTGACCGCGTGTGGGGCCGGCGCCCCTGCAACCGCTGGCAGCCTGAGCCTGGAGGTGGGAACGGCATTTCCCGCTGATCAGGCGTGGCTGGCGAAGGCACGCGATGGGCAAGTGGTGCATGTGCCAGAGACTGCAGAGGCTGACGCTCCCTATCTGCAGCGACTAGCCGATCTGGGCATCCACTCGGGGATCGTGGTGCCGCTGATGGTGGAGGAGCAGCTACTGGGTGCTCTATTTGCCTCATGCCGGCAGGCGGGTGGTTTTGGGCCCAGCGAGGTGGAGTTCCTTGTGATGTTGGGTAAGCAAGTTGCACTGGCTGCCCACCAAGCGCGACTGTACGAGGAACTGCGCGCGGCCTACGATGAACTGCGCCAGACCCAACAGGTGGTAGTGGACCAAGAGCGGCTGAGAGCGCTGGGGGAGATGGCGTCCGGCATCGCCCACGACATCAACAACGCACTATCCCCTGCCGTCATTTTCACCGAGTTGTTGAGAAGGGAACCTAGCCTGGATGTCCACGCCAAGCAGATGCTGGATGACATCTATGAGAGCTGCAGCGACGTTGTCCAGATGCTGGCGCGACTGCGCCAGTTCTACCGCGAGCCGGATGTGGAGGACATGGCGCCCGTGAACCTGAACGAGGTGGTTGAGCATATCGTCACATTGACTCGTCCACGTTGGCGCGACATGCCCCAGTCAGAAGGGATCGTGATCACGGCGCAGACCGATCTCACGCCCGATCTGCCGCTCGCTACAGGGGTCGAAAGCGAAATCCGTGAGGCCCTCACCAATCTGGTGTTCAACGCAGTGGACGCCATGCCCAACGGCGGTGAGCTGCGGATCCGAACGCGCGCCAATGGATGGACAGGCATCGGGAGCCCCTCCTATGTTGCAGTGGAAGTGCGCGATACAGGGATCGGTATGGACGAGGAGACCCGAAGGCGTTGCCTCGAGCCATTCTACACTACAAAGGGCGCTGAAGGAACGGGGCTGGGACTGTCAGTCGTCCATGGCATCATGCAACGCCATAAAGGTCGCTTAGAGATCGAGAGCGCTCCGGGTCAGGGCACAACGGTGCGCTTGCTGTTCCCTGTGCACGCTGCTGTGGAGACTGACGAGGCAGTTGTCGAAGAGGGCGTGGCGCTCGATTCTCTGCGCGTGCTGTACGTGGATGATGAGCCTATGGTACGGCGGGCGATGGCAGAGATGCTGAAGGACGATGGCCATGTGATCGAGGTGGCCGATTCCGGGATGGCCGGCATCGAGGCGTTCCGGAGTGCGCGGGCGCGCGGCGAGCCGTTCGATGTGGTGATTACCGATCTGGGGATGCCTTATGTGAGCGGACGTGATGTTGCCCGGGTCGTCAAACAGGATGCGCCTACAACCGGTGTTGTTCTGCTGACCGGCTGGGGAACCACGCTAGGCGGGAGAGAGATCCCCCCCAACGTGGATTGGATTCTGAGTAAGCCGCCCCGCGTGGAAGAGCTACGGCATGCGATAGCGAGCGTGTCTGGCAATCACTTGCACGCACGCAAGTAGCCCGTTTGGGGTGGGAGCGCCTACGCGCACAACTGTGAGATGAGCTGCGCGACCACGATGGCGCCAGCAGACGCACACAGATCAGCTATCTAGCGACACGATCCCGTGCTGGATCGCCAACCGCACCAACGTGGCGTTGTCCCCAGCGCCCAGCTTGCGCATCAAGTTGGCGCGATGGGTGTCGACGGTCTTCGGGCTGAGGCACAGGATGTTGGCAATCTCCTGCCGCTGGCGTCCCTCTCCGATGAGCTGTAGCACCTCGCGTTCTCGGTCGGTCAGCGCGTCCACTGGCGAGATGAGGGTATCGATGTTGGTGTTGTCGATCAGCCCCGCCACCAAGCGCGTCGATACGGGTGGGCTCAAGAACACGTCGCCCGCATAGGCTGTACGGATTCCGTTAACGAGATCGGCCACAGCCGCATCTTTGAGGATGTATCCCGCGGCGCCAGCGCGCAGCACCTGCACGATGTACTTCGTCTCTTTGTGCATGGTCAACACGACCACGCGCACCGAGTCCCCCCGCTTCTTCAATTGCCGGAGCGCTTCCAGACCCGACATGCCCGGCATTTCCAGATCGATCACGAGTACGTCTGGCTTGAGTTCTTCGACCAGTCTCATCGCCTCGCGGCCATCCAGAGCTTGCCCAAGCACCTGGATGTCCGGCTCGTAGTTGAGCAGGGCTTGGAGGCCCTTGGTGATCAGATTGTGGTCGTCTGCCAACAGGACACGGATCTTATGCATTGTCGTTCTCCCGGTTGGGTCGTTCGCCTGGTTGACCCTTACCTGTGGGATCGTCCGTCAGGACGGCGCATGCTGTTGGGGGGCATGAACACACCTGCATCCAGGGAGAAGCCCGCCGTCTCCAGCTTGTGCATGAACTTCGGTCGGATACCGGTCGGGTGTATCTCCATAGCGCTGCTGCCATCTGGCCTATTGGTTTCCTTGAGCGCGAAGATGTCGGAGATCACAACGACGCCGCTCTCCATCCCCTCTACGGCGGAGACCTGGGTGACCCGGCGGGAGCCATCTTCGAGCCGGGCCTGCTGTACGATCAGATCGAGCGCTGAGGCGATCTGTGAGCGGGCCACGTGCAAGGGGAGATCGAGGCCGGCCATCAGCACCAGCGTCTCTAGACGGGCCACTGCGTCGCGGGGCGAGTTGGCGTGGATGGTTGTCATACCGCCGTCGTGCCCGGTGTTCATGGCCTGCAGCATATCCAACGCCTCTCCACCGCGCACCTCGCCGACGACGATGCGGTCTGGGAGCATACGCAGTGAGTTCTTCACCAGATCCCGGATGGCCACCTGTCCTGTGCCGTCCAGGTCTGGGGGTTTGGTCTCCAAGCGTACCACATGCTCTTGATGAAGTTGGAGCTCGGCCGAGTCCTCGATCGTGACGATCCGCTCCCGGCTGGGGATGAACGAAGATAGCACATTCAGCAATGTGGTCTTGCCGGAGCCCGTGCCGCCTGCTACCAGGATGTTGAGACGCGCGCCGACACAGGCCCGCAGGAACTCGGCCATCTGTGGCGTGATGGAGCCGAACTTGATCAGGTCGTCGACCGTTAGCTTGTTCTTGGTGAACTTCCGGATTGTGATGCTGGGGCCGTCGATTGCGCAGGGAGGAATGACGGCGTTGACCCGGGAGCCGTCGGGCAGACGAGCGTCCACGGTGGGGGTCTTGCGATCCACCCGTCGACCAAGCGGGCGGACGATGCGGTCGATGATGCGCAGGACATGGTCGTCGTCGTCGAAGCGGATGTCGGTCCGCAGCAAATGGCCCGCGCGCTCGACATAGATCTGGTGGGGACCGTTCACCATGACCTCTGAGACGTCATCATCGCCTAGAAGCGGCTCGATCGGTCCGTAGCCCAGGATGTCGTCCACAACCTCACGAAACAGGCGCTTGCGAGTGTGTTCTGGCAGTTGCAGGCCCGAAGCGTCGTAGATAGCCGCTAGGCGCTCACTCATCAAGCTGACCATCTCTGGCGTGCGGGACAGATCGGTGCGTCCCTCCAATGTGCTGGCCAGCCGCGCCATAATGGACTGCTTCAGTTCCTTCAGGGCTTGCTCATCCGTTGGGTCGTCGGCCCCGTGCGAGTCTGCCCCATGGTCGTCCTGTGTCGGCAAGCTGTCGTGGGCGGTAGGAACCAGGCCGGGTGTGAAGTGGGCTTTCTGTTCGAGGAGCTGCTGCAATTCGGCAGTTGTTTGCTCCAGTTGGCGCGATCGCTCCTCAACGGTCCGTCTGAGTCGCTCGTTGCTTGCCTGGAGCGCGTCGTGCAACGCTTTGACCCTCGTCAGCGACTTGACTCGCGTCAGCAGCTCCTGCGGGTCTGGCGGTTTGGTGATGAAGTCATCGGCGCCTGCCTGCGCCCCTTTGACGCGATCCGACCTGTTCGTCAGGCCGGTGACCAGCACGACTGGCACGAACAGCGTGGCGGGGTTGGTCTTGATACGCTGGCATACCTCGAAGCCATCCGGCGCCGGAATGCGTACATCCAGCAGGATCAGGTCGGGGGATTCGGCTTTGACCTGCTCAATCGCCTGGCTGCCATCTGAGGCGGATACAGTCTGGTACCCCTCTGTCTCGAGCAGCTTCCGCAGTGCGCCCACGTGCTTGGGTTCGTCATCCACCACCAGCACCTTGATCTGGTCGGGCGACGGCAGAAATGGTTGCATCGTGGGGCCTCCTACAAGTCAGCGAAGTAGGCAGTGCACGCTCGGTCGATCATCTCCGGCGTGGCAACAGGGCTCAAGTGCTTGTAGCGGGCGATATCCAACAACTGATCCAGCAGATCGCGCGGATGCGAGTTCTTCAGCTCCCGTCCTGGCTTCCGGTACCATTCCTGGATCAGATGGATGAAGCCATCGCGTGTGTACTCGACGCCGCGCGCAGTGCACATCATCTGGTATACCTGATGGAACTCCTCCAGGGTTGGATTGCCGACCTTGATCTTGTGACGGATCCGGCGCAGGAACGCTTCGTCCACGAGATCAAGGGGATTCAGGTTGGTGGAGAACACGACCAGTTGCTCGAATGGGATCTCGACCTTCTTCCCTGTGTGCAAGCTGAGGAAATCCACCCGCGTCTCCAGCGGCAAGATCCACCGGTTGAGCAGTTCCTGTGGATCCATCTGCTGGCGGCCAAAGTCGTCGATCAGGAACAGCCCACCGTTGGCTTTCATTTGGAAAGGCGCCTCGTAGTACTTGGCCACCGGATCCCAGATCAGGTCGAGGCTCGCCAGAGTTAGTTCGCCGCCTACCATCACGATGGGACGCTCGATCTCTACCCAGCGTTCGTCTATCGCACCTTGGGATCCCACACCTCGTTTGGCTGAGGCTTCCGCCTCCTGGGCAGCTAGTTTGTGATTATGGCTATCGTAGACCTTGATGATGTGGCTGTCGACTGATACGGCGTAGGGAATGGTAATCGGATCACGCGCCAGTAGGCGCGCCATCCGGATCGCGATCGTGGTCTTGCCGTTGCCGGGTGGGCCATACAGGAAGACCGACTGGCCAGAGACGAGCGCGGCGCCCACCCGGTCGAACATGCTAGGACTGACCACCAACCCATCGAAGGCAGATCGGACGGCGGACTCGTCGATCTGAATCTCCCTGACCGCTTGGGCTCGGATCATCGCATTGTAGTGATCCAAGGGAACCGGCGCAGGCCCGATGTACTGACTCCGCTCCATCGCCAGGTGCACACGCTCCATTCCCTTGCGCGTGGTCGTGTAGCGGTACGCTTGCTCGCCGAATCCCCGCGCGCCAACAACGTTGACCAGTTCCTCGCGATCGAGCTGTTCTAGCACGGGCCCAATGACACCCGCGAATGGTAGACGTAGTTCATTGCTGATGTCGATTGCGCCGATCTCGCTGGCATTGTGGATGGTCTTGAGCGCCAGCTCGCACAGCAGGCCCATGGTCAACCCGGTATCTGCGACCGTAAGTGGACGCTGCAGTAACCGTGAGCGTGTCTTCTCATCCATGCGCTAGTCCTTATGCCATCACAGTTGGCATTTCTTGAACATGACCCTCGCCATCGGCGGCGATCCAACGGTAGGGGCTACCGTGCGCCAGGAGAACCCCGCGACCAGGCGTATGCAGGCCGATCATGTACTGGCCGGACTGCCGCCACAGAACTGCGTCGTCTTGTGCAGCCTGGCTCGAGGCTAATGACGCCTGGTTGACGTGGTCTTCGATCGGAGTTGTGAGCACGCAATGCTCGATGACGACAATTCCGAGGACCAGCCTCGACTACAATAAACAAGATTATAGCACAATCCGCTGGGGAATCAAGTCAAGTATAGTTTGAGTTATATCCAGGTTATATTCGGTCTCCAGTGATGAGTGGTTGGAGGGCGAGCCGAGCGCTGTCGGCATCACTCCACTCACATCAGCGGCAAGCGGATCGTGAAGACGCTGCCCACGCCGGGTTCGCTTTCCGCCGTGATGTCGCCCCCATGCAATCGGATCAGTTCCTGGGCAATGGCCAGACCCAACCCAACGCCCTGTTGCTCCAAGAGGTGCCGGTCGATCTGCCGGAAGCGCTCGAAGATGCGGGGCAGTTCTTCTGGTTTGATGCCGATCCCTTGGTCTGCAACAGAGACTGTGAACCAAGCGTCATCTTGGCCGCTCCTTACGGTGACGGACTTTCCGTTGCCGCGGCTGAACTTGATGGCGTTATCCACCAGCCGGCCCAGTGCATCGCAGTAGAAGGGCTCGCAGAGGCGCAGAGGAGGCGCTGCCCCATTGAGATCGAGGATCAGCGACACCCCCTTTGCCTCGGCCTGGGGCTCGTACTGCCGAACCGTGCGCAAGGTCATCTCGCGGATGTCCTGGCCCGCGTGAGCCAAGACCGCGAAATCCCGTGCAGCTTTGCCACTGTCGAGGTGAATCACAAGCAACAGATCCTCCACCAGTCGGTTCAGACGATCTGAACCCTGTTTGATCCCCATGAGCAGGTTGCGCAGGTCGTCGGCCGAACTGACATTGGCCTCCTCGAGCGCGATGCCCAAGTAGCCGGTGATGTAGGTGAGCGGCTTGCGAAGCTCATGGTTGAGAACCGTGATGATCTGTTCCTTCAGCAGCTCGGTCCCCGCTTCGGTGGCTTCTCGGATCTCATGTGCGCGCCGGAGGCGAGCGCGAATGGCTACCGCCAGGTCTTCCGGGTGGAAGGGTTTGATGATGTAATCCTCGGCCCCCAGGTCCTTGGCTCTCCGGATTTCCGCCTTATCGGATCTCGCGGATAGGAATATGAATGGAATCTGCACTCCATCCTGACGGGAGCGTACCGCCTCGTAGAAGGCGTATCCATCCATCCGGGGCATACCGATATCGGCGACGATGATGTCCGGGCACTCCTCATTCATCCGATCTAGCGCTTCTATGCCGTCACCGGCGGTTGTGATGGTATATCCCTCCGATTCGAGGAACCTCTGGACCGCCCTCCTCAAGGAGTCCTGATCCTCCACAACCAGAATACGTGCTCCGCTGTACTCTTGTTCTGCATTCAGCTTGCTATTCGTATCCATCATATGGCGCCTACCGTATTCAGCCCCTCATTCAAGGGGAGAGCCAGCGCGAAGACGCTGCCTTGGTCGGGCCCGTCGCTTTTGACCCGGGCCCATCCCTTGTGTGCTTCAGCCACGTAGCATACCAGCGTCCATCCGATTCCAAGCCCAGCTTGCCCATGCTGCAAACCACCGATATTCTGGTGGAATGGCTGCCGCAGCACAGCGAGTTGCTCTTCGGTCAGCCCTGCTCCGTCGTCGCTCACTTCGATGACCATCCATTCATCGGTGGTGAAGGCGGATACACGCGCCGATCCACCTGGGTGGTTGAACTTCACTGCATTGTGGGCCATCTGGAACACGGCTTCTCCCAAGAGCTCGGGGTCCAGGTCAACCTCGGGCAGCTCCTCTGGTACGAACACGCGGAAGTCGACGTTCCTTGCCTGAGCCAGCACAGCTACAGGCTGTACTGCCCAAGGGATAACGCGATGGAGCGCGATGCGTCCCGGTTGGGGCTCGCGGCGTTTGCTGACAAGTTCTGCGAACTTGACGACGCCGCTGACGCGTCGGTGGAGGCTAGCGATCCCCGTGGCCAGGCTGTCGAGTGCGCTAACCTGCTCAGGTCGCAGATTCTCCTTGTTCTGTTGGAGTATCTCCATGGGCAGGCTGACACCGATGAATGGCGTCAGCAGCTCGTGGGTGACAGCCTCCAGAAAGGCCGCTTTGAGACGATCCAGTTCATCCAATCGCCGTTGTGCCTGTTCCAGCGCCTCCCGCTGACAGCGCTCTTTCTCAACCAGCGCCTTCAGCTCCTGCGCGAGGATGATCAGTTGATCGGGGGGCATATCTGCGGGGTCTGTGTGCTGAGCGCTGGTATCTATCGGACGCCCCGCGAGTGCTTGGTTGACCAGTTCGATTAGCTCGGTCGGGCTGAAGGGTTTGGTCAGGTAGCCGTCAGCCCCGGCGGCGTCACCCAGCATGCGGTCGATCTTTTCAGCCCGAGCAGTCACCAGGATGATCGGGATATTCCTAGTGTCGGGATGCGTCTTCAGTGACGCGCAGACCTCGATCCCGGTGCGACCGGGCATCATCACGTCTAGGATGATGAGATCAGGCCGCAACGCCTGGGCGCGTTCGAGTGCAGCCGCACCGTCGTGGACCAAGACGGTGCGCAACTCCTCGTCATCCAACATGGCGTCCATCGCGCGCGCCAACCGCACTTCGTCGTCCGCGATGAGGACCGTTCGCCGACGGCCGTGGCCATCCGAGTCCTCTCTAGCCATAGTAGGTGCACCTGCCACAGACATCTCTCGGCCTGGCCACTTCATAGGAGCGCAGGGGACTCAGCGCCACGTAATGTCCTCATCTTGGTACCATATCAGAAGCTCGCAGTCACAGAAGCTCATTCACCGCTACTCCATATGCTAGGATGTTTCCTGCTCAGGCCAGCCCCCACCAGCCCACGGTTCGTTGCGAAACGCCACGGGGGCGGTTTCTGCCCCGGAACAGGGTGACTCAATTCGCCCATAGCATACCACACATGGCGCTCAGCGTGCATCGGCACAATTCCCAGATGAACTAGGAAGATTGCTGATTCCCTAGTAACAGCGTTACGTTCAACCCCATACAGAGGTGGGCTTATGCGTTTCCATGCGCCAGCGGTTCTGGAGTGATCGCTGCTTGACGCACTGTGGTCAAGCGAGTACTATTCAACAACGTGAGCTGG